>NZ_JACCFL010000001.1:2209095-2524680 GCF_013410375.1 Leifsonia shinshuensis | reverse complement strand
GCGCGGGCGCCGCCGGGGGAGAGATCGTCTACGAGGGGACGATCGAGGGGCTGCGGGGGAGCGGCACCCTCACCGGCCGGCACTTGGACGATCGGGCCGCGGTGAAGGAGTCGGTGCGGACGCCCTCCGGTGTGCTGGAAGTGCGCGGGGCGACGTCGCACAACCTGCGGGACGTGGATGTCGACATCCCGCTCGGCGTCCTGGTCGTGGTGACCGGCGTCGCCGGGTCGGGCAAGAGCTCGCTGATCCACGGCTCGGTGTCGCCGCGCGAGGGCGTCGTCTCGGTCGACCAGGGCGCCATTCGCGGCTCGCGGCGCAGCAACCCGGCCACCTACACCGGTCTGCTGGAGCCGATCCGGAAGGCGTTCGCGAAGGCCAACGGTGTCAAGCCCGCGCTGTTCAGCGCCAACTCCGAGGGCGCCTGTCCGAACTGCAATGGCGCGGGCGTGATCTACACCGACCTCGGCGTGATGGCCGGCGTCTCGACGGTCTGCGAGGTCTGCGAGGGCAAGCGCTTCGACGCGTCCGTGCTGGAGTACCGGTTCGGCGGCCTGGACATCAGCGAGGTGCTGGCGCTCTCCGTGGAGGCCGCGGAGGTGTTCTTCGGGGCCGGAGAGTCGCGCATTCCGGCGGCTCACGCGATCCTGCAGCGCCTGGCCGACGTCGGCCTCGGCTACCTCACCATCGGCCAGCCGCTCACCACGCTGTCCGGCGGCGAGCGGCAGCGCCTCAAGCTCGCCACCCACATGGCCGAGAAGGGCGGTGTCTACGTGCTGGACGAGCCGACCACCGGCCTCCACCTGGCCGACGTGGAGCAACTGCTCGGCCTCCTGGACCGGCTGGTCGACTCGGGCAAGTCGGTCATCGTCATCGAGCACCACCAGGCCGTCATGGCGCACGCCGACTGGATCGTGGACCTCGGTCCCGGAGCCGGCCACGACGGCGGCCGGATCGTGTTCGAGGGAACGCCCGCCGAGCTGGTGGCGTCCCGGTCGACGCTGACCGGGCAGCACCTGGCGGAGTACGTGGGCGCCTGAGGCTCAGTGGGCCGCCACAGCGTTCCCGGTGAGCTCGTGGCGGGAGTACGTGTCGACGAAGCACTCGTACGTGCGGTCTCCTGACGCCCACTGCGCCGCGGTGTCCGGGTAGCGCAGCTCCACCTGGACGTCCTCGTTCCACACGGCGACCCAGTCCCAGTTCAGGAGCCCGGGAGCGGTGCAGAGGTCGCTGACCTGCGCGTTGAGGGCCTGCGCGCCGGGGAACGCGGCGCCTGCGGGCTGAGGCAGGGTGCCCTTCGAGAGCACCTGGGCGATGTGCGGCGCCCCGCAGTCGACGACGGGATAGGCGGCCGCCCGCGGCGACGGGAAGACCTGCAGGCAGGCGCCGGTGGGGATGCCGGCCACCGGTTGCTCCGGGACGGTCGCGACGGGCGGAGTGGGGGTCGGTCGCGGAGGCAGTCCGAGCGGGGTGGGGCCCGGCTCCGGCGGGTTCGGGGGAGCGGGCGGGGCAGCGGCCGTCAGGTCGGCCTCGGCGTGGCCAGCGGGGGCGGCGATGGCGAAGGCGGCGACGGAGAGGACCGCGACCGCGACGGCGCCGACCGCACCGACGAGGATGAGCCACCCGCGGCGGGACAGGCCGTCCGGTCGGGATCGGTCGTCCGTGCGTGCTGCCCCGTCCGGGCGGGTGCGGGGTCGGCGGTCTCTCACCGCCTCATCCTACGTTCGGCCGGTTGAGTCGCGAGCCGTGCCGCAGGAGGCGCACACCATCGTGAAGCGCGGGCTCCGGTCGACGGTGACGATGGACGGGTAGGCCGTGCGGCCGTGGCAGCGCGGGCAGCGGCCCGTCGTGTCGGGGAGGCGGGTGTCGAGGGTCGTCATACCAGGGAGACCCGCGCGGAGCGTGGTCGTGACGCGGACGGTAGCCTGGAGCCGTGGAACCCGCCGACCCGATCCTGCTGAGCGTTGGCGGATCCACCCGCACGCAACTGCGGGCAGCCCTGCAGTCCCGGGGCGTGCACCTGAACGCGTACGCCGAGACCCTGCTGGATCACGCCGCCTTCGAGCTGCGGGATCGGGTGGAGCTGACCGTGGTCGACCGCGGCGTCGGCGAGCTCGGCCTGGACGACGGCGGAACCCTGCCGGACGTCTACGCGGCGGCACAGGAGCAGGGCCTGGCGCTGTGCCCGCCCGACACCGGCCCGTACCTCGGGCTGGCATTGCGGTCGCAGGCGAACGCGCCCGACTCCGTGCTGTCGGCCGGCCGGTCGCCGGCGGGTTCGCTGAAGGTCGCGGCCGCGCCGCTGAGCGACGATGTGGAGTTCCCGAAGGGCTTCTACCTGCGCGTGGTCGACGGCGTGCAGTGGCTACGCGGCTACCGCTGCGACGACGAGTACCGGTACACGGCCGACGACCGGTTCGCGTTCGCGCTCCCGACGTCCCGGTGAGCGCCGTGACGCGGGCTCAGGACCGGTACTCGGGGTTGGGGAAGTCGAACCGCGTCCCGGCGTCCCACTCCCGGCGCTGGTTGCCGTAGTCGGGGAAACCGCCGGCGTCCTTCAGCAGCCGGGCCAGGTGCAGGAGGTTCCAGGTGAGGAAGGTCGTGTTCCGGTTGGTGAACTCGTTGTCGAAGCCCACCCGCCGGCCGTCGCCGAGGTCGTCGCCGTAGCTGGGGCCCGGCCCCACCTCGCCGATCCAGCCGGCGTCCGCCTGCGGCGGGATCGAGTAGCCGATGTGCTGGAGGCTGTAGAGGACGTTGGAGGCGCAGTGCTTGATGCCGTCCTCGTTGCCGGTGATGAGGCACCCGCCCGCCCGGCCGTAGTACAGCCACTGGCCCTTCTCGTTCAGCTCGCCGGAGTGCGCGTAGAGGCGCTCGATGATCTTCTTGGTCTCGCTGCTGTTGTCGCCGAGCCAGATCGGGCCGCCGATCACGAGGATGTCGGCCGCGAGCACGCGCGGGAACAGCTCGGGCCAGGCGTCGACCTCCCAGCCGTACTCGCGCATGTCCGGGTAGACGCCCGTCGCGATCGGGTGGTCGACGGAGCGGAACTGGTCGACCCGCACACCCTGGCCGGCCGTGATCGACGCGCTCGCGTCGATCAGGGACTGGGTGTGGCTGCGGCCGGGGGAGCGGGTGAGGGTCGTGTTGATGAAGAGCGCGCGCAGATCGCTGAAGTCGGTTCCCGAGGAGCTCATGGGGGTCACGCTACAGCCGGTCGCCGTGCCTGGCTGCGAAAAGCGGTGAGAACACCACGATGAGGGCGGCGGCCGCGAAGATCGCGGCGCCGATCCCGATCGTGATGCGGTAGCCGAAACATGTCGCGAGGACCCCCGCCACCAGCGCGCCGACGAAGAACACGACGCGGTTGACGGTCCGGATGGTCGAGTTCATCCGGCCCTGGATCGCGTCGGGGGCGACGGACTGCCGGTACCCGGTGTCGTTCGGGTCCTCGACGCCCATCGCCAGGCAGTAGACGAACTGCGCCGAGGCGACGAGCGCCACGAGCGCGGTGCCTCCGCCCGCGCCTACCGGGGCCACCGCGAGGGCGAGCCACGGCACGACCACCAGGGCGCGGGCGACGAAGATCGCGCGCCCTGCGCCGAGCCGTGCGCCGACCCGTGGCGCGAGGAGGGCGCCCAGGAACCCGCCGACGCCGCCGAACGCGAGCGCGAGCCCGTACTCCCAGGGCTGGAGGCGGAGCTGCCGCAGCACGAAGACCGCGAACACGGTCGTCACGATGCTGTTGCCGAGGAACCAGGTGTGGATCGAGAGCGCCAGCGGACGCAGCGTCCGGTGGCGGTAGGTGTAGCGCATCCCCTCGGCGATGTCGTGGCCGATGTGGCGGCCGGGCGCCCGGGAGGCCGGCGCGGGCTCGTCGACCCGGATCCGCGACTGCAGCACGGCCGACACCGCGGTGAGGACGGCGTCGAACGCGAACAGCAGCGGCGTCCCGAGCAGGGTCAGCAGAGCGCCGCCGAGCGCCGGCCCGGCCGTCCCGGCGACGGTGTCGCTCTGCCCGAGGCGCGCATTCGCAAGGATGAGGGATTCTCGGGGGACGAGCCGGGGGAGCAGGGGCTGGGCGGCGGAGTCGGCGAACAGCACGAGGACGCCGAGCACGAGCGTGACGGTGGCGACGGTCCAGAAGGTGAGGGCGCCGGTGAGGATCAGCACCGGGATCGCCGCCAACGCCAGGGCGCGCCCGACGCTGGTGAGGACGAGCGTGCGCTGGCGGCGCCGCCGATCCATCAGTGCGCCGACGACCAGTCCGAGGAACAGATACGGGACCACGCTGAGCGCGCTCAGGACGCTGATCTGCGCGGCCGACGCGTGCAGCACCGAGACGATCAGGACGTTGAAGGCGACGCCGGAGATCGCGCTGCCGAGCGCGCGGACAGTGCTGGCGCTCCAGAACAGCGCGAATGCGGGCTGCCGCAGGACCTCACGTGGGCGGGCGACCACGGCGGGCGCAGGATCGACGGCCCATGCAGGGTCGGCGTCGTCGTCCACGCCGCCAGCCTAGCGAAGGCGTGTCGGCGCCTCACCGCCGCGCTCTACGACGACCCTGCTCCTCGCAGCCGGTGCAGGTTCGCGATGGCCGGCTCGAGGCTGGCGCGGTAGCGTGCGATGCCGGCGGCGAGCTCGGGGCGGGACCGCTGCTCCCTGAGCCCGCGTGAAATATTGGTCCGCGCCGAATCCATCCACTGCGCGATGTCGGGTTCCCGGGCCCAGACGGCGTCGGCCTGCCACGCGATGAGGGTCCCGCGGATCCAGTCGGCGGGGGAGTCGGGCTGACGATTCGGCGGACACAGCCGGTTCTTGGCCGCGATGTCGGGACGCGTCGCCTCGACGTAGCCGATGAGTGCCTTGTTGAACGGAGTGAGGCCGATCCGCATCGATTGCAGGCGGATCCGTCCCGGAGCGAAGATGGGGACCTCGGGCGCCGGGTTGAGCCCGCCCGCCGCGGCGTACACGTGCAGAGTTCCCGGCGTGGTGGGGATGGAGCCCTGCTCCAGCCGGATGGCGTCGGCTTCGATGCGCCGCACCCGGCCCAGCCTGATCACCTGCTCGATCCGCCGGAGCTGCTCGATCTCGGCCGTGCTGGCGGTCGGGCTCCGGAACATCGTCGGTTCGACTTCGGTGTCGATGCGCAGCAGCTGCTCCGTGTCGTCCAGCCGCTCGAAGAGCTCGGTCTGCGAACCGGCCTCCGCGGACGCCTCCGCTTGCAGCGCCAGCCCCTCGAACAGTGTGGGGAGCAGCTCACCGCCCTGGGTGAAGCGCCGATTCAGGTACCAGGCTTCGCGGGGCTTGATCCAGCGGATCAGCGCGGGCGGGACGCCGTTCTGCAGCAGGTAGAGGACCGCGTCCGCGCCCGTCTTGCCCGCGCCGATGATGGTGTACCCGTCCGGAGGCTCCTCGCGGTAAGCCAGCTCGTTCACCGGCGCCCACCGGACCCCATCGTCCACCTCAAACGCGGGAGGGCTCGTGGCGGGAACGCGCGGTTCGAGGTAGGCCGCGTCGACGACGGCTCGGCGGACAGTGACCTCGAAACGATCGCCGGTGAGGCGGGAGACGAGCGCTCCCGGACTGACATAATCGCACTGCGCGAAGAAGCGCACCCGCCCGGAGGCGAGGAGCCGCTGGTCCATCGCACGCTCGTAGTACGCGCAGATCTCGCGTCCCGTCGCGCGCTCGTACATCCCGGCGTTGACGCCGGTCGTATCGATCGCGTCGGCGCCGAGCGGCAGCGAGTTGACGCCGTAGTACGCGGAAGGCTGGTGCAGGCGGATGAACGGGTAGCTGTCGTTCCAGTGGCCGCCGGGCGCGAAGCGCCGATCGACCATGATCACGTCGGCGTCGGACGCCGTAATCAGGGAGTCCACGAACGCCATCCCGGACGCGCCGGCGCCGACGACCAGATAGTCGGTCTCCAGAATCCTGCTCGCCATCGCCGCCTCGCAGTCTCGTTCGGACACTGCAAGCATGCGCCCGGCGACGGAGGGCGTGCCAGCCCTGGACGAGGCGGTCGTTACGGGGTCGCTCGCGGCTGCGGGAGAACGCTGATAATGCACATTATGTCAGCTCCCGCTAACGAACCACGTCATACACGACCTTCTGCACCCCGTTCCCGTAGAACTCCCCCTCCGCCACGCTCATCTTCTCGATCCCGTGCTCGGAGTTGCTGAACAGCCGCTCGCCCTCGCCGAGGAGCAGCGGGAAGACGAGCAGGTGGTAGCGGTCGACCAGGCCCGCGTCTGCCAGGGCGTGGCCGAGGGCCGTGCTCCCGTGGACGATGATCGGGCCTCCCTCGGTCGCCTTCAGAGCGGCCACGTCGTCGAGTGAGCGCAGGATGGTCGCGGGCCAGCGCTCGTCGTCGTGCTCGAGCGTCGTGGAGACGACGTAGCGCGGCATCGCGTTGTAGCCGGCGAACTCCTCCATCGTCGGCCACACCGGGGCGAACAGCTCGTAGCTCCTCCGGCCGAGCAGGACGGCGGTCGCCTCCTCCTGCTCTCGGCCCTTCAGCTCGTAGGCGGCGGGGTCGAACTCGACGCTGTTGAAGCTCCAGCCGGCGTTGCGGTAGCTCGCGTCGCCACCGGGGGCTTGGGCGACGCCGTCGGCGGAGACGAAGGCGGAGATGATCAGGTCGCGCATGGGAATCCTCTCGGTCGGGCTGGCAGCAGGGTGGCTCCCCTGCTGTATTCAACCTAGCAGTTCTGAACCAGTAAGTTCAATACCGAAGCGGAAGATACCGAGAAAGAGAGGGGTCAGGCCTCCGCGAGCTCCGCGAGGACGTCGAGGAATGTCATCCAGCCTGCGATCGTGCCCTGACGCTGCTCGTCCGAGAAGCCGGGCGTCTGCTGCGTCATGCGCAGGCGCGTGCCCACCGCGGACGGAGTCAGGTCCACCGTCAGCACCGCGCGTTCGGCGACGCCGGGACGATCGGTGAGCGTCATCACCAGGCGCGAAGGCGGGTCCACCTCCAGGAACTCCCCCGCCCAATCGATGGTTGTGCCGTCCGGCAGCACCATCATCGCGGACCAGGACCTGCCCTCTTCCGCGCGGTAGTCGAGCCCGTCGAGGGGGACCTGGACCTCGCGGCCGCCGAACCAGCGGGCGAACGACTCCGGGGTCGTCCAGGCGGCGAAAACGGCGGCCGGCGGCGCCGCGAACTCCCGGTCGATCTCGATCCCGTCCTCGGTGATGCCGGTCACTCGTCGTCCTTCCGTTCGGTCGTGTCCGTCGTCGCCAGGAGGTCGTCGAGCGCGTCGAAGCCGGCCTCCCAGAACCGGTGGTAGTCCTGGATCCACGCCGAGGCCGCCACCAGTGGACGGGCGTCGAGCATGGCCGGACGGTACTGCGCCTCGCGGCCGCGGGCGACCAGCCCGGCGCCCTCCAGGACCCGCAGGTGCTTGGACACCGCGGCGAAGCTCATCTCGAACGGCGCGGCGAGATCGCCGACGGTCGCCGAGCCCTGCGCGAGCCGCGCGAGGATCGCCCGCCGCGTCGGATCCGCCAGGGCCGCGAAGGTCCGGCTCAACTGATCGTCCACCGCCGCCTTGACCACGACCCACCTCCCACGGAAACCGTACTGAACCGATCGGTTCCATAGAAGGCTAGCACCGCGGTGGGCGGCGGTCTGGCCGCGCACACGCGGGCTTTGCCACTGCGAAGCGCAGCGGTTCGCTATGCGCTCAGGAGGCGCGCCTTCTGCGCCTCGAACTCCGCCTCCGTGAGCACGCCGGCGGCCCGCAGCTCGCCGAGCTGGACGAGCTGATCGAGCACGGAGGGCGCTGCGGCCGCCGGCGGGGCCGCGATCTCGGTGGCCGGCGCGGACGCCGCGGCGTCCTGCGCGGCCCAGCGCTGCTGCTGGCGACGGTGGGTGCTTCCGATGACACGGGTCGCGACGGACACGCGCACGGCGGTGCGGAGCAGGCTCATTCGGTGGTCTCCTTCACTTCGCCGGTCGCGCCTTCGCGCGCGCCGGTCTCGACGGTCTCGGCGAGGTCGATGATGTCGACTCCCCCGGCGAACAACTCGGTCCCTCCGGCGGCCAGCCACGCCTCGGCGGCAGGAGCCAGCGAGCGGTCCTCGTAGACGAGGGCGAGCGCGAAGCCGCCGGGTTCGAGGGCCTCGGCGACCCGCTGGACGTCCTCCGCGTCGAGGATGCCCGAATACGCGCCGGCGAACGCGCCGTCAGCGGACGAGTCCTCCGCCGGATCGAGCGCGCCGGCGACCGGCTCCCCCGCGGCATCGCGGCGGATGATCTCGAGGTCGAGGACCTCGATGGTCCCCTCCTCGACGCGGCGCAGGACGTCGGCGAGCCCCGCGCCGACCGGAGCGCCGGCGGGGAACGCGAAGACGAGATAGTCCACAGGTCCGGCGAAGGCGTCGTCAGCCATGTCGTCGTTCCTTTCTGATCGGTGGCAGGAGTGCGACCGACACTAGGCGCGACGGACCGCCCTCTCCCCCGGTTTCCGGCGACGGCGCGCGGAATTCACCGGCAGCCCCATCCCGCGCGCCGCGGCGCCGCGGGAACCTTCACCTCTTCCCGTGGCCAACCCCCGGCCGGGACGCGATCTGCCGCATCCAGTCCGCCACCTGCGCCTCGTCCAGGTCCGCGAGCGTGGCGAGCTCGACCCCGCGCGTGGCCTTGCCCATCGCCACCGGCGTCACGGGCGGGACGGGCTCCAGGGTGACGCCGTTCACGAACATGAGCTTCACGTGGCCGTCGAACGCCCCGCAGCAGAAGCACCAGCCGTCGCCGACGCCGTAGTAGGACATCCCCCACTTGATCGAGCGGGTCAGGCCGGGCAGCGTCCGGGCGGCCAGCGCGTCGACGGCCTCCGCGATGCCGCGCTCCGGCTGCGGCAGGCCGGCGATGTAGGCGAACACCGGCTTGTCCCCCACCGCCGCCTTCGCGTCGCTCGCGCGCCCGGTCATGAGGAGCGCTCGTGGACGGTGTAGGTGAGGTGGGTGGCCCGCGCCGACGCCTCCGAGCCGGTCTGCTCCAGCCGGATGCGGGCGTCGTCGACGCCCTCGAACAGCCGGATGCCCTTCCCGAACAGGACGGGCGAGAGCGCGATCGAGAACTCGTCGACCAGCCCCGCGTTCAGGTACTCGACGATGATCGCCCCGCCGCCGGCGATCCGGACGTCCCGCTCCCCTGCCGCCGCGCGGGCCCGGTCGAGCGCCACCCCGATGTCGTCCACGAAGTGGAAGGTCGTGCCGCCCAACCGCTCCCACGGCTCGCGGCGCTCGTGCGTCACGACGAACACGTCCGTGTGGAAGGGCGCGTCCTCCGGCCAGGAGTGCTCGCCGGCCTCGAACATCCGCTTGCCCATCACGCTCGCGCCGGTGCGCTCGAAGGTCCGGCGCGCCACGTCGTTGTCCAGGCCCTCCTCCCCGCCGGGACCGAGCCCGATGTTCTGGCGGAAGAACCGGGTCGGGAAGACCCAGTGCTGCAGCTCCATCCACTGCTTGCCCATCAGCTCGTCCGGCGAGTCCGGCGCCATGAACCCGTCCAGCGACATCGACACGCTGAAGAACACTTTCCCGGCCATCAGGCCTCCCTCTCATCTCGCATGATCGTCTCCACGTACCCGGCCAGCTTGGCCAGGGTCTGCCTGCCGCCCTCGACGGCGTGCGACCGCTCGATCGCCTGATCGCGCAGCGCGATCGTCGGGAACACCGTCCGCAACTCGACGCGCGTCCCCTCGCCCTCCGGCGTGAAAGTCAGGACGGACTCGAACGTGTCCGGGTCGTCGCGCCGCTCCCCGTGCCGCAGCTCGATCCGCTCCGGCGGCACGATGGCCGTCCAGGTGATCCACTCGGAATGCACCGTGCCGTCCGGGCCGCGCATCGAGAACGCCCACTCCCCGCCGACCCGGAACTCGAACGACCGGGTCGTGGTGGTGAACCCCTCCGGACCCCACCAGCGGGACAGGTGCCTGACCTCGGTGAACGCCTCGAACGCGAGTTCGCGCGGAGCGTCCACCACGCGCGACACGACGATCGCGCGGTCGGCCGCGTCCTCTTCGGGCTCCGTCATCGCCATCCGCCGCTCTCCTGCCCGCTCGGCCCTGCTCCGTCATCGATGCCCGGCTCGTCGCCGGCGGCCCGTTCGGCCTTCAACTTCTGCAGGTAGGCGTCCAGGCGCTCGAAGCTCTCGTTCCAGAACCGCTCGAACCCGCCCGTCCACTCGTGGACCGTCCGCAGCCCGCTCGCGTCGAGGCCGTAGACGCGCTGCTTGCCCGCCCGGCGGTCCTGCACGAGCCCGACTTCGCGGAGCACCCGGAGGTGCTTGGACGCGCCGGGTTGCGGGATCCCGAGCGCCTGGGCGACCTCGTTGACCGGCCGATCGCCGGACCGCAGCAGCATCAGGATGTCCCGGCGGCGCGGCTCGGCGATCGCGTTGAAGACGTCCGACGTCGTCGCTGCCCGTGCCATGCGACCGATCATATACCCATATGGGTGCATATGCGTCGGGTGAAGAGGATTGTGAAACCCCGCTTTCACTGAGCGGAAGGAGGCGCGGAGCGCCGCGGAAAGACGCGACAGGCGGAGTCGGCGCCGGAACCGCGGTGGATAGCTTCGACCGACTTCTCACCGACGGCGGAGGGTATCGATGAAGTTCTTCACACGCAGACGTTCCAAGGCGGTGGCGGCGCTCGTCAGCGCCCTGCTGGCGGTGGCCGGGGTCATCGTCGCGGCGCAGGTCGCGGCGGCGGCGCCCACGAACCAGCAGTGCGCCTATGCCGACCCCGGCACCGGGACGTACGCGCGAACCCTCTGCTGGCTCGACCAGAACGGCTACGACCAAGCGGCGGCTTCCAGTCCCGGCGGCCAGCAGATGAAGGTCGCTCTGCCGGGCGGCTACACGCTGCAGTACACGGTGACCGCCCTCGGGCGTGCTGTGGTTCCCGCTGCGTTCCCGACCTACGCGAGCGCGTACCTCGGCCGCAACAACGGCGGCTACCGGGGCGTAGCCGGCCTGCCTGCGTTCTATCAGGCGGGCACGACCGGCGGTAACTCGACCCTGTCGATGACCGGCATCAGCGTCACGGACGCCGACGGCAACCCCGTCGACGCGTTCTCGATCGTCATGGCGGACGCCGAGTCCACTGACATCAACGAGTCGCTGCGATTCACCGCCACTGCGCCGCTACGTCAGATCGCACCGCTCGGCAACGCCTGCGAGGCGGGGTTCACCGGGATCGGCACGAACACGGTGACCTGCTCCAGCAATCAGAGTGCCACCCGGACCGGCACGGCGATACTCGCGGCCGACGCGCCGAGCGCTGTGTCGATCGACCTGAACACGAACCGGCGTCAGGGCGTCGCTTTCGGCATCCTGCTGTCGAAGGTCGTCCTGTCCAAGACGGTCGCCAGTCGGGTGAGCCCGTCCGACTCCTTCGGCCTCAGCGTCACCGCCCCGGGCGGCATCCAGCTCGCCAGTGCGAACACCGGGACCGCGACGACCGCGACCACCGGCGAGGTCGAGACCATCGGCGCTGCGACGACCTCGCCGTTCACGCTCGCGGAGACCGCGACCGGCACCACGCCGATCGGCGCGTACGCGCAATCCTGGTCGTGCACCAGGAACGGCTCCGCCGATCCCACCCTGCCGTCCGGGGCGGCGGGTCCGTCCGCGGACGTCGCGCTCGCGATCGGCGACCTCGTGAACTGCACGATCACCAACACCGCGCTCTCCGGGAACCTCCTGCTTCAGAAGGAGGCGGGACCGGTGAACGACGTCAACGGCAATGGCGTCCGCGACGCGGGCGACACCATCCCCTACTCGTTCACGGTCACGAACACCGGCCAGGTGCCGGTCGAAGGCGTCACGGTGAACGACCCGTCGGTCGGAGCGGTGACCTGCCCGGTCACCACGCTCGCGCCCGGAGACTCGACGCGCTGCACGGCGGACTCGCTGTACACGATCACCGCCGCCGACGTGGCCTCCGGCGCCTTCACCAACGTGGCCACGGCGCAGGGCACCCTGCTCGGCGGCACGACCGTCATCCGCTCCAACACCTCCGCGACGACCACGACCCTCGAGGCGGCGGACGCGCGGCTGACGCTCGCCAAGACGGTCAGCCCGGCGAGCGCCGCGACGGCCGGGACGACCGCGACCTACGACTACACCGTGACCAACACGGGCAACGTGGACGTGCACGCCCTGGCGATCGTGGAGAGCGCCTTCTCCGGGAGCGGGACCGTCCCGGCGCCGGTCTGCCCGGTGACCTCGCTCGCGCCCGGCACCTCCACGGTGTGCACCGCGACGTACACCGTGACCCAGGCGGACGTGGACGCGGGATCGGTGGCGAACACCGCGCACGCGACGGCCACGGACCCGGAGAGCGGCACCGTGGACTCGGCCCCCTCGTCGGCCACGCTGACCTCGGCCGCGGCGCCCGCGATCGCGCTCGAGAAGTCGGCCTCGCCCGATGACGCTGCGTCGTTCGTCGTCGGTCAGGAGCTGACCTACTCGTTCGTCGCCACCAACACCGGCAACGTGACCCTGACGGACGTCGGCATCGACGAGCAGGGCTTCACCGGCACCGGAGGCGCGGTGAACCCGGTCTGCCCGGCCGGCGCGCCGATCCCGCCGGGCGGACAGGTGACCTGCACGGCCACGTACACGCTGACGCAGGCCGACATCGACCAGGGCGACGTCACGAACACGGCGACCGCGCACGGCACCCCGCCGACCGGGCCCGCCGTGAGCTCCGCCCCGGACACCATCAGCGCTCCGGGCAACCCGGCGCCGGCCATCACCGTCGAGAAGACCGCGACCCCGTCCACGGTCGCCGCGCAGGGCGACGTCGTGCAGTACGCGTTCACCGTCACCAACAGCGGGAACGTGACCCTGAAGGACGTCACGGTCGACGAGACGGCGTTCTCGGGCAGCGGCGGGGCCCCCGCCGTCAGCTGCCCCGCGGAGGCCGCGACGATGCTCCCCGGCGCCCGGATGGTCTGCACCGCGAGCTACACGCTCACGCAGGCCGACGCCGACCAGTCCCAGCTCGTCAACACCGCGACGGCGACCGGCACACCGCCGGCATCGGCGGGCGGACCGGTGACGAGCGCGCCGTCGACGGCCACGGTCGCGGTCGCGGAGAACCCGGCGCTCAGCCTGGTGAAGACCGCGAGCCCGCTGCACGCGACCGCCGCGGGCGACACGATCACCTACTCGTTCGCGGTGACCAACACCGGCGACACGACCGTGAACGGGATCGGGATCGCGGAGGGTTCGTTCTCCGGATCCGGCCCGGCCCCGTCGCCGAACTGCCCGGCGGGCGCGGCGTCGCTGGCGCCCGGTGCGACCGTGACCTGCACGGCGACGTACACCGTGACCCTGGCGGACGCGAACGCCGGCGGCATCGACAACCACGCGACCGCGACGGGCACGACGGGAGGCGGCACCGCTGTCACCTCGGCCGACTCGCAGACCGTGGTGCCGATCCAGGCGGACCCTGCGGTCACGCTGCAGAAGACGGCGTCGATCCGCAACGTGACCGCCGCAGGCCAGACGATCACCTACAGCTTCGTCGTCACCAACACCGGCAACGTCACGCTGCAGAGCCCGCAGGTCGTGGAGGCCCGGTTCAGCGGCTACGCCGTCCTGGACCCGGTGTGCCCGGCCGGGGTCACCTCCCTGGCGCCGGGCGAGTCCGTGACCTGCACGGCCGACTATGTCACGACCCAGGCCGACATCGACAAGGGCGGGATCACCAACAGCGCGGTGGCGACGCTCCAGACGCCGGGCGGAACGACGATCACCCCTCCCCCGTCGGAGGTCGACATCACGGCCGACCCGGCGCCCGCGCTGACGATGGAGAAGACCGTCGACCCGACCGTGATCACTGCGGCCGGACAGCCCGTCAGCTACTCCTACCTGGTGACGAACACCGGGAACGTGACGCTGACCGGCGTCGCCGTGGCGGAAGGCGACTTCACCGGCAGCGGCGGCACTCCGGCTCCGAGCTGCCCGGCCGACGCGGCCTCGCTCGCTCCGGGCGCGACGGTGACCTGCACGGCGTCGTACACGCCGACCCAGGCCGACGTGGACGCGGGAACGGTGACCAACACGGCGACCGCGAGCGGCACGCCGATCGGTGGAGGCGCGGCGGTGGACTCCGAGCCGTCCTCCACGACCTTCAGCGCCACCGCGTCGCCGGACCTGACCATCACGAAGACCGCCGACCCGGCCACGATCACCCGGGCGGGTGAGACGGTGACCTACAGCTTCGTGGTGACCAACACCGGCAACGTGACCATGTCCGAGGTCGAGGTGATCGAGGGCACCTTCACCGGCACCGGCATCGCGCCGGTCGTGCAGTGCCCCGCCGCGCCGATCGTCCTCGCCCCCGGGAGCACCGTGACCTGCACGGCGACCTACACCCCGACCCAGTCGGACGTGGACGCGGGGACCCTCGACAACACGGCGAGCGTGCAGGGCTCGATCCCGTCCGCTCCGGGCGTGCCGCTGACCTTCGGGCCGGCCGGGAGCAGCGTCGACGCACCGGCCGACCCGGCCCTGACGATCGTGAAGTCGGGCGCCCCGTCCGACGCGGCGTCCTTCGTCGCCGGCGCGGCGATCACGTACACGTTCGTCGTGACGAACACCGGGAACGTGACGCTGGACGACCTCCAGGTGAGCGACTCCGGCTTCACCGGCTCCGGTGCGGCGCCGGTCCCCGACTGCTCGGGAGGCCCGACCACGCTCGCACCGGGTGTACAGCTGACCTGCACCGCGACCTACACGGTCACGCAGGCGGACGCGGACGCCGGCGGCATCAGCAACACCGCCACGGCGAGCGGAGTGCCGCCCACGGGAGGCGAGCCGGTGCTCAGCGCGCCGTCCACGGTCACGCTGCCGCACGACAGCGCGCCCGCGCTCGGGCTGGTGAAGTCGGCGACGGTGACCGGGTCGACGATCGACTACCGGTTCGCGGTGACGAACACCGGGAACGTGACGGTCAACGGCATCGCCATCGCCGAGGGCGACTTCACGGGGACCGGGGCGTTCCCGGCGATCGACTGCCCGCAGACGGCGCTCGCCCCCGGTGAGGTCACCGTGTGCACGTCGACCTACTCGCTGACCGACGCCGATCGGAGGGCGAGCGCCGTCACCAACACCGCGACCGCGCACGGCGACGCGGCCGGTGGACCGGTCTCGTCCGCTCCGTCCAGCGCGCGGGCCGCGCTCGGCGGCCTGGCCTCCACCGGGCTCGACGTCAGCACGGTCGCCTGGCTCGCCGGCATCCTGCTGGCGATCGGCGGCGCAGCCTTCGGGTTCCGCTTCCTGAGACGGCGCCGGGCCTGACCTGCGGCCGGATCTGATCGGCGGGTGAAGCAGGCGGGGGCGACCGGATGGTCGCCCCCGCCTCCGCCGTCGTGGAGCGCGCGCGGTCAGTCGTCCGCGCGCGCCATGAACGGCTCGTGGTGGTAGCCGGCGTCGGTGAGGATGGCGACGGTGGACTCCGCCACCTCCACGAAGGCGCCGGGGATGTCGTTGAGCGGCTCGGAGACGACGACCTTCGCCTTGTCGCCGAAGACCTCGAGGCGCGCGGCGTCCGGGTACATCTCCCGCAGCTCCGGGATGGCCACCGAGTGGTAGAGGCTGCGGCTGCGCCCCGACGTCGAGTAGCGGAACGCCCACAGCGTCGCGCCGTCCGAGAGCGCGATCGTCCCCTGCATCGGGAAGCGGATCCCCTTCGACTCCCCCACCTCCTCGATGCGCTGCACGGTCTTGGTCATCGCGCCGATCGGGTCGTCCTGGAGGCCGAGGGTGAGCGCCAGGTAGAACATCACCTCGGAGTCCGTCGTGCCGTGGATGAGCGGATACAGCGACTCGTCGACGGAGAAGGTCAGGTCCCGCTTCATCTTCGCGAAGCCGTCGAGGAACCCGTTGTGCATGAACATCCAGTTCTCGTAGCGGAACGGGTGGCAGTTGGTCTGCTGGATCGGCGGCCCGCCCGCTGCGCGCACGTGCCCGAAGAACAGCGGGCTGAGGATCGAGTTGGTGAGCTCGCGCAGGTTCTCGTCGTTCCACGCGGGCTCGGTGGAGTGGAATAGCGCGGGCGTGCTGCCCGCCTTCGTCCCCTCCGGGTACCAGCCGAACCCGAAGCCGTCGCCGTTCACCGTCTCGGCGCCGAGCGGCGAGTTCAGCGATTGCGCGACCAGCGAGTGTTGCGCGTCCAGGATCAGTTCGGCGGGTTTGAGCGCCTCCCCGGAGTATGCGAGCCAACGGCACATGACGTCTTCCCCTCCCGGATCGACCGGCTCGACCCGGGAGCACCATAACGCCGGTCGCGGTCCTCCGGGAATGGCCGGGCGGCGACGGAAGGGCGGATCAGGCCGACGGCGCGGAGCCCGCGATGTTCACCAGCCACTGCACGCCGAACCGGTCGACCAGCATGCCGAAGCTGTCGCCCCAGGGCGCCTTGGAGAGCGGCTCGATGACCGTGCCGCCGTCGGCGAGCTTCTCGTAGTAGCCGGAGAGCTGCGCCTCGTCGTCGCCGCTCAGCGAGACGGAGATCTGCGAGCCCTCCCGGAGCTCCATGTGGGCGGGGACGTCGGCCGCCATCAGGGTGAAGCCGGCGTCGGTGGTGAGCTGCGAGTGCATGATCAGGTCGGCGTCGTCCGGGTCCTGGCTCATCCCGAACTCGGCGAACGTGCTCTGCTGGAGGGTGCCGCCGAAGACGGACTGGTAGAAGTCCATCGCCGCGCGGGCCTGCGTGCGGAAGTTGAGGTACGGGTTCAGGATCGACGGCATCGTGGAGGTCTCCCTTCGCGCCAGCGCCCGGTGCGCGGCTCACCGCACAGGCTACCGAGGGCGGGGTTCGGGCGGGAGGTGGCGACGGCGGTCGCGTCGGCCCGGCGGCGCACGTCAGCGCATGTCAGCGCAGGTACGCCGCGACGAACAGCTCGCCGCGGATCTCTCCCAGCGCCGCCAGCACCCGGTCGACGAGGGCGTCCGTCACGCCGGACCCGGTGACGTCGTACGGCCCGAGCGGAGCGAGCGGGGTGCAGCGCACGCGCACCACCTCCCAGCCGGCGGCGCGCAGCAGCCGGTCCTTGCGCCGGTCGGACGCCTCCCTCGGCCCGACATGCTCCAGGCCGTGCCGGCCGATGGTGTCGTACTCGACGGCCACCTTCAGCTCGGGGAGGACGATGTCCGGCCACACTTCGAGCTGGTTGTAGAAGGGCCGCGCGACGCGGACGGCGTTGAGGGACAGGTCGAGGGAGAGCCGGGCGGCGAGGCGGCGCTTCAGCTCCGGCTCCGCCGCCGAGGCCGGGCGCGGCGCGAGCTCGCTGAGGAATGCCTCCCCGACCGGCACCCGGTCGGCGCCGCGGCGGGCGTTCCGGCAGACCGGGCAGCGGCGGCCGCCGAGGATGCGCTCGACCGTGGCGGAGTAGCTCGGGTGCCCGTTCCGGCACTGCCACGAGTAGCGCGTCGCCGTGCCGTTCTCGTGCGACAGCGCGACCCGCGAGCCGGGCGCGGCCAGCGCGATCAGCTCCTCCCGGCTCATGGCGGCCCGGTCGAGGCGACGGCAGAGGTAGCAGCGGTCGTCGTCCGGGTCGTTCTCGATGCGGCGCAGGTCGCGGGCGTGGCCGCAGGCGTGCAGCCCGGCGTCGGGCTCCGGCGTGCGCACCCGGCGCGGGACGGCCTCCTTGCTGCACCACGGGCACCAGGCGGAGCGCCGCCGGGTGCCGCCGGGCCGGGAGCGCTGCTCCTCCGGGGTGGCGATGAAACGGTGGCCCGCGTCGCACTCCCACTGCACGTAGACGTCGGCGGCGGGCGGGATCTGGCTGAGCACGATCCCGGCGTTGAGCTCGGGGTGGAACTGGCGCACCACCGTCGGGTAGCGCTGCCAGTCGGTACGGTAGGTGCCGACCGCGTACGGCACAGGGAGGCCCTTCGACCACTGCCGCCGCGCCCACCACTGGGCGACGTTCTCGGTCACCTCACCCTGCCCTTCACCCTGCCAGGGTAGGTCGGGCCGCCGACAGCGCGGTGTCACACCTCGGATGTCACAGCACGAACGGCAGCAGCGCGCGGCGGGACGCCGGGTAGTCGGGGAAGGTCTCCCGGTACCAGCGGTGGTTCGCCATCGCCCGCGGCGCGAGGTTGGCGACGGTGTAGAGCGCGAAAGCGAGACCGGCGAGGGACCAGGTGGCGATGGCCCAGCCGGTCCACTCCACGATCTCGCCGAGATAGTTCGGGCTGGAGACGAACCGGAACCCGCCGCCGTGCGGGATGCGGTAGCCGCCACCGGTCCGCCGCAGTCGCCGCAGAATCCGGTCGGACCCGATGTTGAGCGCGTACCCCGCCGCGAACACGACCACGCCGATCCAGAACCGCGGGTCCGCGAGCCAGGACACCGGATAGTCGCCGTACTCGGAGATCCACCGAGCGTTGACCCAGGCGTTGAGCAGGTTGAAGAGGATCGCCAGCAGCATCACCAGCACCGGCATCCGGGAGCCGGAGCGCATCAGCAGCGGGTACACGAACGCCCGCTGGACGTAATGCGCCTGCCCGAGCAGCAGGAACAGCAGCGGCACGAGGTCCGCCCGGTGCGCGCCGAGCAGGTAGAAGCCGAGGAAGGCGAGGCTCGCGGGCGCCTCCATGACGACCCAGCCGACGCGGGCCGGGACGGTGGGGCCCCAGCCGGGACGCCCGTGCCGGCCGCCGTACGGCGCGACGACGAAGAGGAGGGCGACGAACGTCACCGCCGCGAGGACGAGCTCCGCGACGACGAACCAGCGATACGGGCCGGGCGGCATGGGTGGGAGTCTAGATGGTGGGCCCTACCTCGCGGCACTGCTTCGAACCGATGACGCGTGTGGGAGAGGTGGGCCCTACCGGGTTCGAACCGATGACATCCACGGTGTAAACGTGGCGCTCTACCAGCTGAGCTAAAGGCCCTGGACGCCCTCCAGCCTAGCGGGCGGGAGGGTCAGACGTGCGCCGGCAGCAGGTCCAGCGCGGCGCGGTACGCCTCGATCGAGCGGGCCTCGCCCGGCGCGGTGATGAAGGAGGCGCGGATGATGCCGTTCTCGTCGATGAGGAACGTCGCACGGTTGGCGAAGCCCTTCTCCTGCAGGAAGACGCCGTACTCCTTGGCGGTCTCCCCGTGCGGCCAGAAGTCGGCGAGCAGGCTGAAGTCGTAGCCCTCCTGCTCCGCCCACGCGCGCAGCGTGTACTTGGAGTCGACCGAGATCGCCAGCAGCTCCACGCGGTGGTCCTGGAACATCGCCAGGTTGTCGCGCAGCGCGCACAGCTCGCCCGTGCAGGTGCCCGAGAACGCGAGCGGGAAGAAGACCAGGGCGACGGCCTTGTCGCCGCGGAAGTCGCTCAGCCGGACCGAGCGGCCGTGCTGGTCGAGCAGTTCGAAGTCGGGAGCCTGGGTGTCGTTCTCCAGAGCCATGTGACGGTGTCCTTTCAGCGCCCCGGGGACGATTCCACCCGGCCGGCGCACGAGGACACAGCATAGACCCGGCCGCCGGAAGCGCCAACCCGTGAGGGTTCTCGGGCGGTCACCGGTGGTCCCGAGTTGCGGCTAGGCTGAACGATGGTGCCCGCGGATTTGTCGTGACCCGACAAGCGGATGCGCTCCTTCCACGATCCATCCGACACAAGAAAGAGGTCGAGGGTGACTGTAAACGACCAGGACCCGTACTCGGTGAATAACATCGACTCGGACCCCGAGGAGACCGCCGAATGGCGCGAGTCCCTCGACGCACTGGTTGCGGCACACGGCCATGAGCGCGCTCGCGAGATCATGCTGAGCCTGCTGAAGCGCTCGAAGGAACTGCACCTCGGCGTGCCGATGGTGCCGACCACCGACTACATCAACACCATCTCCCCCGAGAACGAGCCGGACTTCCCCGGCGACGAGGAGATCGAGCGCCGCTACCGCGCCTGGATCCGCTGGAACGCGGCCATCCTGGTGCACCGCGCGCAGCGCCCCGGCATCGCCGTCGGCGGCCACATCTCGACCTACGCGTCGAGCGCGGCGCTCTACGAGGTCGGCTTCAACCACTTCTTCCGCGGCCAGGACCACCCGGGCGGCGGCGACCAGATCTTCGTCCAGGGGCACGCCTCCCCCGGCACCTACGCCCGCGCCTTCCTGGAGGGCCGCCTGAGCGCCGACCAGCTGGACGGCTTCCGCCAGGAGAAGTCGCACGCCGGCGGCGGCCTGTCGTCGTACCCGCACCCGCGGCTCATGCCCGACTTCTGGCAGTTCCCGACGGTGTCGATGGGCCTCGGTCCGATCAACGCGATCTACCAGGCGCAGCTCAACAAGTACCTCACCAACCGCGGCATCAAGGACGCCTCCGACCAGCACGTCTGGGCGTTCCTCGGCGACGGCGAGATGGACGAGGTGGAGTCGCGCGGCCAGCTCCAGGTCGCGGCGAACGAGAAGCTCGACAACCTGACCTTCGTCATCAACGCGAACCTGCAGCGCCTCGACGGCCCGGTGCGCGGCAACGGCAAGATCATCCAGGAGCTGGAGAGCTACTTCCGCGGCGCCGGCTGGAACGTCATCAAGGTGATCTGGGGCCGCGAGTGGGACGACCTGCTCGCCCGCGACACCGACGGCGCCCTGGTCAATCTGATGAACCAGACGCCGGACGGCGACTACCAGACCTACAAGACCGAGAACGGCGCCTACGTGCGCGAGAACTTCTTCGGTCGCGACCCGCGCACGCTGGAGCTGGTCAAGGACTACACCGACGACGAGGTCTGGGGCCTCAAGCGCGGCGGCCACGACTACCGCAAGGTCTACGCGGCCTTCAAGGCGGCCGTCGAGCACAAAGGGCAGCCGACCGTCATCATCGCGAAGACCATCAAGGGCTACGGCCTGGGTCCGTCCTTCGAGGGCCGCAACGCGACCCACCAGATGAAGAAGATGACGCTGGACAACCTCAAGACGTTCCGCGACGCCATGCGCATCCCGATCTCGGACGCGCAGCTCGAGGAGAACCCGTACCTGCCGCCGTACTACAACCCGGGGCCGGACGACGAGGCCATCCAGTACCTGCACGAGCGCCGCCGCGCGCTCGGCGGCTACGTCCCGGAGCGCCGGGTGAAGTACACGCCGCTGAACCTGCCGGACGACTCGGCCTACGCCATCGCAAAGAAGGGCTCCGGCACGCAGGAGATCGCCACCACCATGGCGTTCGTCCGCCTGCTGAAGGACCTGCTGCGGGCGAAGGACTTCGGCCACCGGATCGTCCCGATCATCCCGGACGAGGCGCGCACCTTCGGCATGGACGCGTTCTTCCCGAACGCGAAGATCTACAACCCGAACGGCCAGCACTACACCTCGGTCGACCGCGAGCTGCTCCTGGCCTACAAGGAGAGCCCGCAGGGCCAGATCATCCACGTCGGCATCAACGAGGCGGGCGCCCTCGCGGCGTTCACCAACGTGGGCACGTCGTACTCGACGCAGGGCGAGCCGCTCATCCCGGTCTACGTCTTCTACTCGATGTTCGGCTTCCAGCGCACCGGCGACGCCATGTGGGCCGCCGGCGACCAGATGGCCCGCGGCTTCATGATCGGCGCGACCGCCGGCCGCACCACGCTGACCGGCGAGGGCCTGCAGCACGCTGACGGCCACTCGCTGCTGCTCGCCTCCACCAACCCGGCCGTCGTCTCGTACGACCCGGCCTACGGTTACGAGATCGGGCACATCGTCCGCGCCGGTCTGGAGCGGATGTACGGCGAGTCGCACCCGAACCCGAACGTCATGTACTACCTGACGGTCTACAACGAGCCGATCGTGCAGCCCGCCGAGCCGGAGAACGTGGACGTGGACGGCATCGTCCGCGGCATCCACAAGCTCCGCGACGGCGAGGCCGGCGGCCCGAAGGCCCAGCTCCTGGCGTCCGGCGTCTCGGTGCCGTGGGCGCTGGAGGCGCAGCACCTGCTCGCGCAGGACTGGGGCGTCTCGGCCGACGTCTGGAGCGTCACCTCGTGGGGCGAGCTGCGCCGCGACGGCCTGGCCGCGGAGGAGCACAACTTCCTCTACCCGCAGCAGGAGAAGCAGGTGCCGTACGTCACCCGCAAGCTGCAGGGCGCCGAGGGCCCGTTCGTCGCCGTGACCGACTACATGCACGCGGTGCCGGACCAGATCCGTCAGTTCGTCCCCGGCGAGTACGCCACGCTGGGCGCCGACGACTTCGGCTTCTCGGACACCCGCGCCGCCGCGCGCCGGTTCTTCAAGATCGACGGCCCGTCGCTCGTGGTCCGCACCCTGGAGCTGCTCGCGGCCCAGGGCAAGGTGGACCCGAACGCGCCGGCCTGGGCGATCGAGAAGTACCTGCTGCACGACGTGAACGCCGGCACCACCGGCACCGCGGGCGGCGAGTCCTAGACCGCGGGCCCGTGCCGACGACACCGGAGAGGACGAAGTCCGAGACGCTTGCGTGGCTGCGCAAGATCTCGGGCGAACTCGCCACGACCACGCTGAAGCGGCTGGAGGACACGCTCCCCTGGTACCGGGACATGCCCCCCGGCCGCCGCAGCGCGGTCGGCCTGGTCGCCCAGGCCGGCATCTCGTCCTTCATCTCGTGGTTCGACGACCCGCGCTCGACGCCGTGGATCGCGGCCGACGTCTTCGGGGCGGCTCCTCGTGAGCTGCTCCGGAGCGTCAGCCTGCAGCAGACCCTGCAGCTCATCAAGATCACCGTGGAGGTGGTCGAGGAGCGCGTGAAGAGCGGCGGCAACGAGGCGCTCAAGGAGGCCATCCTCCTGTACTCGCGCGAGATCGCGTTCGCGGCGGCCGACGTGTACGCCCG
Organism: Leifsonia shinshuensis; assembly: GCF_013410375.1. Taxonomy (NCBI): domain Bacteria; kingdom Bacillati; phylum Actinomycetota; class Actinomycetes; order Micrococcales; family Microbacteriaceae; genus Leifsonia; species Leifsonia shinshuensis. Next base: position 2,501,874 of record NZ_JACCFL010000001.1, on the reverse strand, counting down.
GGCCGCCGAGGCCCGCGGCCTCTGGGACGCGCGGCTGGAGGCGCTGGTCGTCGACAGCATCCTCACGGGCGAGTACGACGACGAGCTGCCCAGCCGGATCGCCGCGCTCGGCTGGCACGGCCACGGCGAGGTGAGCGTCCTGGTGGGCACCGCCCCGAAGATGCTCGACGTCGACCAGCTGCGCCGCACCGCGCGGCACATGTCCGCCGACGTGCTCATCGGCGTGCAGGGCAGCCGGCTGGTGCTGGTGATCGGCCGGGCGGTCCCGAGCGACGGCACGTCGGAGGAGGCCATCGGCGCCGCCCCCGCGGTCAGCTTCCTGGAGATCGCGCAGCAGCTGGAGCCGGGCTTCGGCCCGGGCCACCTGGTGCTCGGCCACGAGGTGGCGAGCCTGGTCGACGCGTCCAAGAGCGCGAAAGCGGCCCTGGCCGGCTTCGCCGTCGCCAAGGCGTGGCGCAACTGCCCGCGTCCGGTGCACGCCGACGACCTGCTCCCCGAGCGGGCGCTCGCGGGCGACGGTCTCGCGCGGGCCACGCTGATCAGCCGGATCTACCGGCCGCTCCAGGCGTACTCCACCGAGCTCCTCACGACGCTGTGGTGCTACCTGGACAACGGCCGTTCGCTGGAGGCCACGGCGCGCGAGCTGTTCGTGCACCCGAACACGGTGCGGTACCGGCTCAAGCGGGTCTCCGAGGTGATCGGCTGGGACGCCACCGGGGCCAGGGAGGCGCTGATCCTGCAGGCGGCGCTGATCGTCGGCTCGATCAACGAACCGGACGCGCCGCGGCGGCATTGATCCCGGCTCCTTGTAGACATCCACAAAGCTTCGACGCATAGTTCATCCACATCCGACACATCCGCGCGGCGGAAGATTGGCAGACTTGAACCCGTGATCGTCATCGCGTGCCCGGGACAGGGTTCCCAGACCCCCGGCTTCCTCGACCCGTGGCTCACCGAACCGTCGTTCCGTGACCAGCTCACCCGCATCTCCGACGCCGTCGGCATCGACCTCGTCGCGCACGGCACGGTGAGCGACGCGGACACCATCCGCGACACCGCGGTGGCCCAGCCGCTGATCGTGTCGGCCGGCCTGCTCACGCTCTCGGCGCTGTTCGCCGATGGCCGCCGCGACAAGATCGGCGGCATCGCCGGTCACTCGGTCGGCGAGCTGACCGCCGCGGCCGGCGCCGGCGTGCTGTCCGAGACCGACGCCGTCGCGTTCGTCCGCGAGCGCGGCGCCGCGATGGCCCGCGCGGCCGCGGAGGTGCGCACGGGAATGAGCGCCGTGATCGGCGCCGACGAGGACGAGCTGCTCGCGAAGCTGGACGCCCTCGGCCTCTCCCCCGCCAACTACAACGGCGGCGGCCAGATCGTCGTCGCCGGCGACCTCGACGCCCTTGCGAAGCTCGCCGAGGAGCCGCCGGCTCGCGCCCGCGTCATCCCGCTGCAGGTCGCCGGCGCCTTCCACACGCGCTACATGGCGCCCGCCGTCCCCGCGCTGGAGGCGTTCGCCGCGACGCTCACCACGAACGACCCGACGCTGCGGCTCTGGACCAACAAGGACGGCTCGGAGGTCTCCGACGGCGCCGAGTTCGTCCGCCTGCTCGTCGGCCAGGTCTCCTCGCCCGTGCGCTGGGACCTCGACATGCAGGCGTTCCAGGACGCCGGCGTCACCGGCATCATCGAGGTCGCGCCCGCCGGCGCGCTCGTCGGCCTCGCCAAGCGCGGGCTGAAGGGCGTGCCCGCGGTCGCGGTGAAGACGCCGGACGACCTGCCCGCCGCGTTCGACCTCATCGACCAGGCCGCCTAGGAGGACCGCAGCCATGACCCACCCCACCCTGCAGCAGTCCCACGGCCCGCAGTACACCCGCATCCTCTCGATCGGCGCAGCCCGCGGCGACCTCGTGGTCCCGAACGACGACCTGGTCGGCCCGATCGACTCCTCCGACGAGTGGATCCGCCAGCGCACCGGCATCATCACCCGCACCCGGGCCAGCCACGACGTCGGCGCGGTGGACCTCGCCACCGAGGCCTCCAAGGAGGCCATCGCGAAGTCTGGCGTCGACCCCAAGCTGATCGACGCGGTGATCGTCGCGACCATCTCGAACCCGCAGCAGACGCCGTCGCTGGCCGCCGTACTGGCCGACAACGTCGGCGCCAACCCGGCCGCCGCGTACGACATGAACGCGGCCTGCGCCGGCTACGCCTACGCGGTCGCCCAGGCGGACGCGCTCATCCGCACCGGCCAGGCGCACTACGCGCTCGTCGTCGGCGCCGAGAAGCTCTCCGACGTCGTCGACCCGACGGACCGCACCATCTCGTTCCTGCTGGGCGACGGCGCGGGCGCCGTCGTGATCGGCCCGAGCGAGTACCCCGGCATCGCCAAGACGGTGTGGGGCTCGGACGGCTCCAAGGCCGGCGCGGTCGGGATGGGCAACACGCTCACCGAGTTCCGCGACGGCGAGGCCCCGTGGCCGACCCTCCGACAGGACGGCCAGACCGTCTTCCGCTGGGCGGTCTGGGAGATGGCGAAGGTCGCCAAGCACGCGCTCGACGCCGCCGGCGTCACGCCCGACCAGCTCGCGGCCTTCATCCCGCACCAGGCGAACATGCGGATCGTGGACGAGTTCGCCAAGCAGCTCAAGCTGCCGGAGACGGTCGCGATCGCGCGCGACATCGAGACGACCGGCAACACGTCGGCCGCCTCGATCCCGCTCGCCACGCACCGGCTCCTGCAGGAGCACCCCGAACTGTCCGGCGGTCTCGCGCTCCAGATCGGCTTCGGCGCCGGTCTGGTCTTCGGCGCGCAGGTCGTCGTGCTCCCCTAGGGCCTGCCCTAGACTGATCAACGGTCAAAACGACACCCCCTCAAGGAGAAAACACCATGGCATTGTCCACCGAAGAAGTTCTTGCCGGCCTGGCCGAGCTCATCAACGACGAGACTGGCATCGCGACCGACACGGTTGAGCTGGACAAGTCGTTCACCGACGACCTCGACATCGACTCGATCTCGATGATGACCATCGTGGTCAACGCCGAGGACAAGTTCGACGTGAAGATCCCGGACGAAGAGGTCAAGAACCTGAAGACCGTCGGTGACGCCGTCGAGTTCATCGTCAAGGCGCAGGACGCCTGAGCACCGCAAGAACACACTTCCTCCGCGCGGGCGCGCCTCGCCCGAGGCGCCGCCCGCGCGGGTAGCAGCGCTCTGCGCGCTGCACCGTTGTTCCGACTACACGGAGTTGCCGTTATGACCAAGAAGATCGTCGTCACCGGCGTGGGCGCATCCTCCCCGCTCGGTGGCACCGCCCCCGAGAGCTGGGCAGCGCTGCTGGCCGGCGAGTCGGGGGCCCGCAGCCTCACCCACGACTGGGTGGCCGAGCTGGAGCTGCCCGTCACGTTCGCCGCGGAGGCGAAGGTGCGGCCGGACACCATCCTCGACCGGCCGACCGCCAAGCGTCTCGACCCGTCCAGCCAGTTCGCGCTGGTCTCGGCGCTGGAGGCCTGGGCCGACGCCGGCTCCCCCGAGGTCGCGCCCGAGCGCCTCGGCGTCGACTACGCCACCGGCATCGGCGGCGTCTGGACCCTCCTCGACGCGTGGGACACCCTGCGCGAGCGCGGCCCGCGCCGCGTGCTCCCGATGACCGTCCCGATGCTCATGCCGAACGCCGCGTCCGCCGCGGTGTCCATGCACTTCGAGGCCCGCGCCTTCGCGCGCACCGTCGCCTCCGCCTGCGCGTCGAGCACCGAGTCGCTCGTCAACGCCTACGAGCACCTCCAGGCCGGTCTCGCCGACGTCGTCATCGCCGGCGGCACGGAGTCCGCCATCCACCCGATCACGATCGCGTCGTTCGCGTCGATGCAGGCGCTGTCACGCCGCAACGACGACCCGGCCACCGCCTCCCGCCCCTACAGCGTCGACCGCGACGGCTTCGTCATGGGCGAGGGCGCCGCGAGCCTGGTGCTGGAGACCGAGGAGCACGCGCTCGCCCGCGGCGCCCGCATCTACGCGGAGATCGTCGGCGGCGGCGTCACGGCCGACTCGTACCACATCACCGCCAACGACCCGGAGGGCCGCGGCGCCAGCCGTGCCGTCCGCCTCGCGCTCGAGCAGGCCGGGGTCTCCCCCGACGAGGTCACCCACATCAACGCGCACGCCACCAGCACCCCGGTCGGCGACCCGTCCGAGTACGTCGCCCTGCGCGAGGTGTTCGGCGAGCGGGTGCACGACATCCCGGTCTCGGCCACCAAGGCGTCCACCGGCCACCTCCTCGGCGGCACCGGCGCGCTGGAAGCCGTGTTCACGATCTTCGCGCTGCGCGACCGCGTCGCCCCGCCGACGATCAACATCACCGAGATGGACCCGGCGATCCCGCTGAAGGTCTCCGGCGAGCCGCAGCCGCTCGGCGACGGCCCGCAGCTGGCGATCAGCAACTCGTTCGGCTTCGGCGGCCACAACGCCGTCGTCGCGATCCGCTCGGTCTGACCACACGAAACGTGAGTAGTCGCGGGAATCGCATCGTCGATTTCCGCGACTAGTCACGTTTGGCGGGTGTGAAGAAGGCCCCGGTCGAATGACCGGGGCCTTCTTCTGTTCACCGCGTGCGGGCGGCTGGGCCGGGCCCGTCGCGGGAGTCTGGCGTCAGCCGACCTTGTGCAGCCAGATGACGGAGGTGTCGTCGTGGGCGCGGCGGAACGGCTCCAGCTCGTCGTCCCAGGCCTGGCCGAGCGCGAGCCGCAGCTCGCGGTGCAGTTCGAGCGGGTTGGAGCCGGCCACCTCCATCGCGTAGCGGATGCGGTCCTCCGGCACCACGGTGTTGCCGGCGGTGTCGGTCTGGACGAAGAAGATGCCGAGGTCGGGGGTGTGCATCCAGCGGCCGCCGTCGGTGCCGAGGCCGGCGTCCTCGGTGACCTCGTAGCGCAGGTGCTCCCAGCCGCGCAGCGCCGTCGCCAGGCGCGCTCCGGTGCCCTGGGGTCCGTCCCAGAAGAACTCGGTGCGCTGGGCGCCCTTCAGGACCGGCTGCGTCTCCCACGTGAAGTTGACGGCGCGACCGAGTGCGCGTCCTGCCGCCCACTCGATGTGCGGGCAGAGCGCGCTGGGAGAGGAGTGCACGTAGAGCACTCCTCGAGCTGCGTGAGCCGTCATGGTTTCCTCCTTCGTCGGTACGTCTTCCCCTACGACCGCGAACGGATTCCATGACTTCTATGAAGTTGACTACCGCGATTATGCCGGAGAACGCGCCCGAGTTACAAGATTGTGATTCGGCGATTCCCGCGCGGCGGCGTTCCGGGGTGCCAATCCTCCGGAGGCGGAATAGCATACCCGGTATGTCGGTCCAGTATGGTTTCCTCGCGGTGCTGACCCAGGGCCCCGCCTACGGCTCCCAGCTCCAGAACGAGTTCCTCCTGCGCGCGGCCAACCGCCGCCAGCTCAATGCCGGGCAGGTGTACTCCACGCTCGACCGGATGACCGAGCAGGGGCTGATCGAGTCGGCGGGCGAGACCGAGGACGGCCTGCCGCTCTACCGGCTCACGGCGGCCGGGGCCGTCGAGGCCGCGGCCTGGCTGACGGCGGGCCCCCGCGACGCCCGCCCGGACTGGGACGAGATGCAGGACCAGGTGCTGGTGGCCGCGTCGCTCGAGGGCGCCGACGCCGCGGCGGTCGTCGCCGACTACCGCGCGGCGTTCGCCGAGCGCATCCGCGAGCTCACGCACGACGCGGACTCCCGTGCGGTGCTGGCCGCCAACCGCGCCGCGGAGCTCGGCGCCCGCGCCGCGATCGAATGGCTGGACGAGGTCGCCAAGGCCCTGGCCGCGCACCCGGGCGCGCTGGTGCAGCCCCGCTGCCCCGAGCGTCCCCGCCGCGGCCGCAAGCCGGCGGCGGCGCTGGAGTGACGACTCCGGACTGACGGCGCAGGTCAGTGCAGGAGGTTGCCGTCCTTGTCCAGCACGTTCTTCTCGCCGGCCTCGATCGGCACGGCGAAACGGTTCTGCGCGGGCGGCAGCGGGCAGTTGAAGTTGTAGCTGAACGCGCACGGCGGCAGCACGGCGAGGTTGAAGTCGAGCGTCACCGTGCCGTCCTCGTTCGGGACGACGAACAGGAAGCGGCCCACCGAGTAGGTGCTCTCGCCGTTCGTGGTGTCGGAGAAGACGAGCTGCAGCGCGCGCCCGGCCTTGAACGCGGCGAGGTTGTAGTCGACGCCGTCCTTCGTGAAGGTGATCTCGCCCGGGATGACCATGTCCCGGGTCGCGCCGTCGTCTTTGAGGTGCTCGAAGCCGACCGTCTTGCCGCCCTCGATCGGCGAGAACGTCGCCGTGATGATCCACTCCGGGTTGAACGGGAAGGCGTCGATCGAGCCGAACTTCTGGATGTCCTCGGACTGCGCGTCCCACACCCGCAGCGCGTACTCGCCCTGCTCGTTGGCGATGACGAAGCCGGTGACTGTGTCGCTGAAGCGGATGGCGCCCGGGTTCGGGTCGTCCTTGCCGCGCACGATGGCGGAGCCGTCCACCAGCACCTCGTCGACGAAGATGTCATCGGTGGCGGCGGCGGTGACCTTGAGCCCCGACTGGCCCGCGGGCAGCGGCGACCAGAGCCCGGGGACGCCCCAGACCGGCTGCTCGGAGTCCGGCTCCCCGGTGATCCACTGGGTGTTCACCAGCGCCAGGTTGCCCTGTGGCGCCGTGACGGCCTGCTCGCGGCGGGAGTGGTACCGGGCGAGGACGGCGTCGGGATCGGCGGGGGCTTGGGTGTCGGTCATGGTCTCCATCCTCTGTCAGGTCGGTGGGTGCAACCAAGCGCGACACTCCCCCATTCCCGGCCGCGAGCCTGCCGTGCGCCGCTGCCGGCTCACTTGGCCTCGCCGTAGCTGTCGACGATCGCGGCCGTGACCGGGAAGTCGACGGGGAACCCGCCGAACAGCAGCCGCCCGGCGGCCTCGGCGGACGCGCGCACCTCGGCCGCGACGGTCTCGGCGAGCTCGGCCGGGGTGTGCACGATGACCTCGTCGTGCAGGAAGTACACCAGGTGCGGGCCCGCGGTGAGCTCGGCGCCGTCGGGGGTGAGGCGGGCGAGCCGGTTGCGCAGCTCCGCCATCCAGCACAGCGCCCACTCGGCCGCGCTGGCCTGCACGACGAAGTTGCGTGTGAACCGGCCCCAGTCGCGCGCCTGCGACACCGCCCGGCGCTCCTCCGCCGGCGTGGAGTCCGACCCGGACGCCGCGGACTGGACGGCCAGCCAGCTGCCGCCGGGCCGTGGGGAGCTGCGGCCCAGCCGCGACGTCACGATGTCGCCGCGCTCCCCCGTGCGTGCCGCGTCCTCCACGAGCCGCACCGCCCGGGGGAACGCGCGCGCCAGTCGCGGCATCAGGCGGCCGCTGTCGCCGGTGGTCGCCCCGTACATCGCTCCGAGCATCGCCACCTTGGCCTGCGCGCGCTCCTCCACCGCCCCGGTGGCGACGATGCCCGCGTAGAGGTCGCGTCCGCGCCCGGCCTGCGCCATCGCGGTGTCGCCGGCGAGGCCGGTCAGGATGCGCGGCTCGAGCTGTGCCGCGTCGGCGACCACCAGCTTCCAGCCCGGGTCGGCGACGACCGCGCCGCGGACCTCCTTCGGCAACTGGAGGGCGCCGCCGCCGCGCGTGGCCCAGCGCCCGGTGACGACGCCGCCGGGGATGTAGTCCGGCCGGAACCGGCCGTCGCGCACCCAGGCGTCGAGCCAGCTCCAGCCGTTGGCGGAGTGCAGCCGGGAGAGCTTCTTGTAGCGGAGGACAGCCGGGATCGCGGGATGGTCGAGTTCGCGCAGCTCCCAGGACCGCGTCGAGGTCACCATCAGGCCCGCGCGCTGCAGCGCCTTGAGCAGCTCGGGAGGACTGTCCGGGTTGAGATCGGGCGCCTCCAGCGCCGCGCGGATCTCGGCGGCCAGCGTCTCCAGCGCCTCGGGCCGGCCGAACCGCGGGCGCGGGCCGAGGACGGCGCGCAGCAGCTCGTCGTGCCGCTCCACGCTGTAGGGCAGCCCGGCGTGCTGCATCTCGGCGGCGATCAGCGCGCCGGCGGACTCCGCGGCGAGCAGCAGACGCAGCCGTGCGGGCGCGGCGCTGGCCGCGACCGCCTCCTGCTGCGCCGCGAGCTCCGCCTCGCCGGACGGCGGCGCGACCTCGACGGCGTGGTCGAGGTCGAACAGCGTCGCCGCGTCCGCGGGCGGCTCGGCCGTGTCGTCCAGGACGCGCGCGGCGTCCCACGGGCCGGGCGGCGCCGTCGCCAGGCGGGAGCCGGCCGTGAGCGTGGACGCCCGGAGGATCGCGTGGCTGAGGCGCAGGTCGACGCAGCGCTCGACCCGCACGCCGGCCCCCAGGAGCCGCGGATACCAGCCGCGGGTGTCGTCCCAGACCCAACGGGGGTGCGAGGCGGCCTCCTCCCGACGGACGAACTCCGGGAGCTCGGCGTCGGCGAGCTCTGTTCGCTCGGCGACGCTCACACCCTCGACGGCCCCGGGGCGCTCGGCGATCCGGACCGCTGAGACCCGTCCGGGAGCGACGCGGTCGAGGAGGATGTGCACGCCTCAATTCTGCATGCGACGGGCGACACATCCGGCTATAGTGAGGAAACGTCAATTAACGCGATGCCGACCCGAAAGGCGATCGACGATGACCGAGTACCTGCACGACTCCCAAGGAGTCTGGATAGCGTACCGACCCGACCCGCGCTCGCGCTGGCTGTTCAACTCCGAAGGCGACTGGATCGGCTGGTTCCCGTGGGACGACGACGTGGCGGTGACCCCCGGCGGCTCCTACCTCGGGACCGTGCACGGCGACCGGCTGTTCGTGGAGGCCGACCACCCCTACCGCGGCAACCCGGGCTATCCGGGCGCGCCCGGCTACCCCGGACAGGCGCCCTACCCGGGCGCCGGCTCGTACGTCGGGCTGCCGGACGGCTGCGACGACGTGGCCCCCGCCCTGCTCTGGCCGCGCATCGCCTCCTGACCGACCACGCCGGCCTCTCCCGTCGGCAGCTCAGCCCGCGAGCGCAGCCAGCCGCGAGCGCAGCTCCGGCCACGACGCCCCGAAGCCGGGATGCAGCGGCAGCTCGGCCACCTCCGGCACCGAGACCCAGCGCAGCTCGATGCTCTCCACGTCGGCCATGTGCGGCTCGAACGCGCGCACCGCCTGGGCGACGACCGTCGTGTAGGACCAAAAGCCCAGGTCGAGCACGCTCGTGAACAGCACTTCGACCGCGTCCGCCGGCACGGCCGCCTCCTCCGCGGCCTCCCGCAGCGCGCCCTCCACCGCGGTCTCGCCCTCGTGCCGGGCGCCGCCGGGAAGGCCCCAGGTGCCGCCGAAGTGGCTCCAGTCGGCGCGGTGCTGGAGCAGGACGCCGCGCCGCAGGTCGTGGACCAGCAGCCCCGCGGCGCCGAACCGGCCCCAGAAGCGCTCGCCGTTCGGACCTTCCACCCATGCGTCGCCGGAGTTCACGTCTCCACGTTAGCCGTCCGGCCGGGACCGGTGACGCCGGATGACGGTTCCGGGCCGGATGACGGTTCCGGGCCGGATGACGGTTCCGGGCCGGATGACGGTTCCGGCAGGAGCGTCCTACTGTGTGGTCATGACACTCCAACACTGGCGCCACCTCACCGAGTGGCCACTCACCGCGGCCGCCGCGGTGTTCCTCGTCGCCTATGCGTGGGAGGTCATCGGCGACCTCCACGGGTCCCAGCTCGCCGTCGCGGAGACCGTAATCTGGATCACCTGGGCCGTCTTCCTGATCGACTACTTCGTGTGCCTCGCCCTCGCCCCGCAGCGCTGGCGCTGGTTCTACACGCACCTGTTCGACCTCGCCATCGTCGTGCTGCCGATGCTGCGCCCGCTGCGGCTGCTGCGGCTCGTGACGATTCTCGCCATCCTGCAGCGCAGCGCGGGCGCGGCTTTCCGCGGTCGGGTCATCGTCTACGTCGTCGGCGCGGGCGGTCTGCTCATCTTCACCGCTGCGCTCGCGGCGCTGGACGCCGAGCGCGGGATGCCGGGCGCGCACATCGAGACCTTCCCGCAGGCCGTCTGGTGGGCTTTCGAGACCATCTCGACGGTCGGCTACGGCGACTACGTCCCGGTCACCGAGGTGGGCAAGCTGGTCGCCGTCGGCCTGATGATCGGCGGCATCGCGACCCTCGGCATCGTGACGGCGACGCTGGCCTCCTGGATCGTCGAGCGGGTCGCGCAGACCGAGATCGACATGCGCGCGGCGACCCGCGGGCAGATCCGCGAGCTCTCGAAGCAGATCTCGGAGCTCAAGGCGCTCCTCGACGAGAAGTCGGCCTGATGGCGGTGCGCAGCGCTGCGATCCTGCTGCACCGGCGTGGCGAGGCCGGCCGGGAGGTCTGGATCGCGCACATGGGCGGCCCGTTCTGGGCGCGCAAGGACGAGGGCGCCTGGACGCTGCCGAAGGGGCTCGTCGAGGAGGACGACGTGGACGAGCTGGCCGCGGCCCGGCGCGAGTTCGCGGAGGAGATGGGCACGCCCTCCCCCGACGCGGTCTATGTCCCGCTCGGTGACTTCCGCGCGTCCGGCAAGACGTTCGTCGTGTTCGCCGCCGAGACGGACTTCGGCCCGATCGACCTGGTCAGCAACGAGTTCGAGCTGGAATGGCCGCCGCGCTCCGGCGTGTTCCGCACGTTCCCCGAGGTCGACGACGCCGGCTGGCACCCGCTCGAGGCGGCGCGGGCGAAGCTGGCGAAAGGCCAGCGGCCCATTCTGGACGCGCTCCTGAATCGCGTAGAGGAATCCTCAGAACAGTAGCGCGCAGCGCACCCGTTCCGACGTATGGTTGGCTGCACGTGCCGTGAGGGACGAAGGAGGAGCAGGTGGCGAACAAGAAGGCGGAGAAGGACGCCGAGAAGGCCCTGACGACCGCGAGGGCCGCTGTCGACGAAGCGCAGCGCCTGGTCAAGAAGCTCGACAAGAAGACCCGCAAGGAGGCGGACGACCTCGCCGCGGCGCTCGAGCAGGCGGCGAAGGAGGCCAAGAAGGCCGCGCAGCGCGCCCGCAAGACCGCGGAGCAGGCGGCGAAGGCCGCCAAGGAGAAGGAGCAGGCCGCCGTCGCGCGCGCCGTCGCCGCGGCATCGTCGCCCGGCACCGGCATCCCGACGTTCCGGGACCTCCGCGACCGGGCGAAGGCGCAGGGCATCCAGGGCTACTCGCGGATGAACAAAGCGCAGCTCCTGCACGCGCTGGGCGAAGGCTAGGAGTGCCTCCAGCGCGAACACGTTCACCAGCCGGTAACCGGCTGCTCCTACGGTTGCCGCCGTGACCGACACCACCGCCGCGCCGGCGATCCTCTCGGCGCTGGCCGCCGCGCCGCCCCCTCGCACGCTGATCGACATCCTGCGCGAGTCGGCCGCCGCCAACCCGGAGGGGTCGGCGATCGAGGACGCGCGCGGGGCGCTGAGCTACCGCGAGCTGCTCGCGCGCGTGCTCGCGACGGCCGCGCGGCTGCGCGAGGCGGGCGTGCGCCGCGGCGACCGCGTCGGCGTGCGGATGACCTCGGGGAGCCGGGACCTGTACCTCGCCATCCTCGGCGTCCTCGCCGCGGGAGCCGCCTACGTGCCGGTGGACGCCGACGACCCGCAGGAGCGCGCCGACCTCGTGTTCGGCGAGGCCGACGTCCGCGGCGTCATCACCGACGACGGCTACGTCGCGACGCCGAATGACGATGGGCCGAACGGCGACGGCCACAGCGACGATGGCCGGTACGACGCGGGCGCGGTCCCCGTCCCGGCCGGACCGCTCGCGGTGCAGGGCCAGGAGCCGCACCCGAGCACCTCCGGCCTCCCGGTCGTCGACCCGCCCACGCCGGAGGACGACGCCTGGATCATCTTCACCTCGGGCTCGACCGGAACACCGAAGGGCGTCGCGGTCCGGCACCGCTCCGCCGCCGCGTTCGTGGACGCGGAGGCGCGGCTGTTCCTGCAGGACGAGCCGATCGGCCCGGGCGACCGCGTGCTCGCCGGGCTCTCGGTGGCGTTCGACGCCTCCTGCGAGGAGATGTGGCTGGCCTGGGGCCACGGCGCCTGCCTGGTTCCCGCGCCGCGCTCGCTGGTGCGCACCGGCATGGACCTCGGTCCGTGGCTGGCCGCGCGCCGGATCACCATCGTCTCGACGGTGCCGACCCTCGCCGCGCTCTGGCCCACGGACGCGCTCGACACTGTCCGGCTGCTGATCTTCGGCGGCGAGGCCTGTCCGCCGGAGCTGGTCAACCGGCTCGCCGTCGACGGGCGCGAGGTCTGGAACACCTACGGCCCGACCGAGGCGACGGTCGTCGCCTGTGCGAGCCTGCTCACGGCGGGCGAGCCGGTCCGGATCGGCCTCCCGCTGGACGGCTGGGACCTCGCGGTCGTCGGCCCCGACGGCGCACCCGTCGCGGACGGTGGCTCCGGCGAGCTGATCATCGGCGGGGTCGGCCTCGCCCGCTACCTCGACCCGGCCAAGGACGCCGAGAAGTACGCGCCGCTCCCCTCCCTCGGCTGGGAGCGCGCCTACCGCAGCGGCGACCTGGTGCGCTTCGACCCGGCCGGACTCTTCTACCTGGGCCGCGCCGACGACCAGGTGAAGGTCGGCGGCCGCCGCATCGAGCTCGGCGAGGTGGAGGCGGCCCTCCAGCAGCTCGCCGGGGTTTCGGGGGCAGCCGCCGCTGTGCGCAGGAGCGCGGCGGGCAACGATGTGCTCGTCGGCTATCTGGCCGTGCCGGAGCGCGCGGCCTTCGACCGGCGCGCCGCGCTGGAGGAGCTCCGCGCCGAGCTCCCCGCCGCCCTCGTGCCGCTGCTGGCGGTCGTGGACGACCTCCCGGTGCGGACGTCCGGCAAGGTCGACCGCGCTGCGCTGCCCTGGCCGCTGGAGGAGGCGGACGACGACGCGCCGGAGCTCGACCCGGTGTCGGAGCTCCTCGCCGCCGACTGGCGGAGCGTGCTCGGCCTCCCGGTGAGCGGCCTCGACGACAACTTCTTCGACCTCGGCGGCGGCTCCCTCGCCGCGGCGCAGCTGGTCTCGCTGGTGCGCAGACGGCACCCGGACATCACCGTCGCCGACATCTACGCGCACCCGCGCTTCGGCTCGCTCGCGTCGGCGCTCGCGGAGAGCTCGCCGTCGGCGTCCGCGGCGTCCACCCATGTCGTCCCGCCGACGCCGCGGCGCATGCAGGTGCTCCAGACCGTGCTCGGCGTGCCGTTGTTCATCCTCAACGGCATCCGCTGGCTGCTCTACTTGCTGACGGCCGCCGCGATTCTCCGGCCGTTCGGCGGCTTCGACTTCCTGCCCCGGGTGGACCTGGTCTGGCTCGTCGTCGGGCTGATCGTGTTCGTGACGCCGTGGGGCCGGATGGCCATCGCGGTCGCCGCTGCCCGGCTGCTGCTGCTCGGCGTCAAGGCCGGCGACTATCCGCGCGGCGGCGGCGTGCACCTGCGCCTCTGGCTCGCCGAGCAGGTCGCCCACCAGATCGGGGCCGCGAGCCTCGCCGGCGCGCCGTGGATCAGCTACTACGCGCGGGCGCTCGGCGCGACCATCGACCGCGGCGTCGACCTCCACGCTCTGCCGCCGGTGACGGGCATGCTGCGGATCGGGGCCGGCGCCTCGATCGAGCCGGAGGTGGACCTGGCCGGTTACTGGATCGACGGCGACCTGGTCCGCATCGGGGAGATCCGGATCGGCGCGGGGAGCTCGGTCGGCGCCCGCAGCTCGCTGATGCCCGGCGCGAAGATCGGCCGGGACGCGACGGTCGCTCCGGGCTCTGCGGTGTTCGGTCGGGTGCCCGCGGGCCAGAACTGGGCCGGCTCCCCCGCGGTGCGCGTCGGCAAGGCCAGGGAGTGGTGGCCGGCCGAGCGGCCGCTGCGCCGCACCCGCTGGGTCGCGGCCTACGCCGCCGCCTCGCTCGTGGTCTCGCTCGTGCCCGTGATCGCCCTCGGCGTCGGCGGCCTGATCGTGGCCGCCTTCACCCGCGGCGCGACCTCCATCGCGGGCGCGATCCCCGGCGCGGCCGCCGCGCTCGTGCCCGCGACGCTCGCGTCCGGGGTCGTCCTGGCCGGTGTGGTCGTGGTGCTGGTGCGCCTGCTCGGGCTCGGCCTCCGCGAGGGCGTGTACCCGGTGCGGAGCCGCGTCGGGTGGCAGGTGTGGTCGACCGAGCGGCTGCTCGACATGGCGCGCACGCTGCTGTTCCCGCTCTACTCGAGCCTGTTCACGCCGGTCTGGCTCCGGATGCTGGGCGCACGCGTCGGTCGCGACGTGGAGGCGTCCACCGTGCTCCTGCTGCCGCGGATGACGAAGATCCGCGACGGCGCGTTCCTCGCCGACGACACCCTGGTGGCCTCCTACGAGCTCGGCGGCGGCTACGTGCGCATCGCGGAGGCGGAGATCGGCACTCGCGCGTTCCTCGGCAACTCGGGGATGGCCGGCGGCGGCAACCGCGTCCCGCGCGACGGGTTGGTCGCCGTGCTCTCGGTCGCGCCGCGCAAGGCGAAGGCGGGCTCCTCCTGGCTGGGCTCTCCCCCGGTGAAGCTGCGCCGGCGCGCGCAGGACGCCGACCTGTCCCGCACCTTCGAGCCGCCGGCCGCGCTGCGCGTCGCCCGCACGGCCTGGGAGCTGCTGCGCATCGTCCCGGTGTTCGTCACCTGCGCCGTCGGGCTCGCGGTGCTGTTCGCCCTCGCCGCGCTCGCCGAGAGCTGGGGCGTCGGGTGGGCGATCGTGCTGAGCGGCCCGGTGCTGCTGGTGGCCGGCGCCGCCGCGGCCGCCGTGAGCACCGGGGCGAAGTGGGTGCTGCTCGGCCGGCTGCGGCCGGGCGAGCACCCGCTGTGGTCGTCGTTCATCTGGCGTAGTGAGGTCTCCGACACCTTCACCGAGATGGTCGCGGCGCCCTGGTTCGCCTGGGCGGCCGCCGGGACCCCTGCGCTGGTCTGGTGGCTGCGCAGCCTCGGCGCCCGGATCGGCCGCGGCGTGTGGATCGACAGCTACTGGCTCCCGGAGGCCGATCTGGTCGAACTGGGCGACGCGTCCACGGTCAACCGGGGCTGCGTCGTGCAGACGCACCTGTTCCATGATCGAATCATGAGCATGGACGAGGTGATCATCGAGCGCGGCGGGACGCTCGGCCCGCACAGCGTGATCCTGCCGGCCGCCGCCATCGGGGCGGACGCCACGGTGGGTCCGTCCTCCCTGGTCATGCGCGGCGAGACGGTCCCGGACCGCAGCAGGTGGAGCGGGAACCCGATCGGCCCGTGGCGAGACGTGGTGGTACGCGAGTACCGTGCGGTGCGATGACTTCGGCCCCCTTCAGCCCGCACGCCGCGGATCCGGACGACGCGAGCCCGGACGCCGCGAGCCTGGACTCCACGAGCCCGGATTCTGCGAGCCCGGATTCTGCGAGCCCCGACGGCGCACGCGCTGACGGCGGCGCTCGCGCCCTGTCGCACGCCTACCTCCCCCGCTCCGGCACCGACGACTTCTCCGTGCTGTCCTACGACCTCGACCTGTCCTACAAGGTGGCGACCAACCGCCTGGACGCGACGGCGGTGATCCGCGGGCGGGCGAACGTGCGGCTCTCGGCGATCTCGCTCGACCTGGTGCACCTGCGCGCCAAGCGGGTGCGGCTGGACGGCGATAAGCGCACCCGCTTCACCCAGTCGCCCACGCACGTCCGGGTGAAGGCGGCCAAGCCGCTCGCGGCGGGGACCGAGTTCACCCTCGAGATCGCGTACGACGGCTCCCCGGTGCCGCGACGCACCCGCTGGGGCTCGCTCGGTTGGGAGGAGCTCACGGACGGCGTCATCGTCGCCTCGCAGCCCTCCGGCGCGCCGACCTGGTTCCCCTGCAACGACCGGCCGTCCGACAAGGCCGCGTACCGGATCACGATCACGACGGAGCAGCCGTACACGGTGCTCGCGACCGGCGAGCTGGTCGACCACGCCGTGAGCGGGGGCCGCGGCACCTGGACGTTCGACCGGCCGGAGCCGACGGCGACCTACCTCGCTGCGGTGCAGATCGGCCGCTACGTGCTGGAGCCGCGCCGCACGGACGGGGTGGAGTGGGTGATCGCCTATCCCCCGGCCCTCGCCCGCCGGGTGCTCGCGGACTTCGCACCGGTCGGCCGGATGATCGAGTGCTTCCAGGAGCGCTTCGGCCCGTATCCCTTCCCCTCGTACACGGTGGTGGTCACCGAGGACCCGCTGGAGATCCCGCTGGAGGCGCAGGGCATGGCCACCTTCGGCTCGACGCACGTGGACGGCCGCGGCGGCTCGGAGCGTCTGATCGCCCACGAGCTCGCCCACCAGTGGTTCGGCAACAGCGTCGGGGTCGCCGGCTGGGCCGACATCTGGCTGAACGAGGGCTTCGCCTGCTACGCCGAGTGGATCTGGTCGGAGTACTCCGGAGGCCCCTCCGCGAACACGCTCGCCCGCAGCCATCACGCGGTGCTCCGGGTCAAGCCGAAGGACCTCGTGCTCGCCGACCCCGGCGTGGACGACATGTTCGACGATCGCGTCTACAAGCGCGGCGCGTGCCTCCTGCACGCGCTGCGGCGCCGGCTGGGCGACGAGGTCTTCTTCGACCTGGTGCGCGGCTGGTCGGCGGCGCACCGCTTCGGGACGGCGTCCACCGCCGACTTCGAGGCGTTCGCGGCCGGGTTCTCGGACGAGCCACTCGACGAGTTCTTCGACGCGTGGCTGCGGGAGACCCGGCTGCCGTCGCTCAGCGCGCCGTAGTTCGCCGAACGCGGGCGCCGAGCGACGGCGGGACGGGCTAGAGCTGACGGTCCTCCGGTCGGCGCTCCTGGCCGGTGATCCCGTCGATCCGCGGCGCGTCGTGGGCCGGAGCCGCGGTCGCAGGGGCGGCCGTGGTGGCCTCGCCGGCCGGACGAGGCGGCGGGACGTCCCCGCGCCGGGTATCGTCTACCGCGCCGTCGGCGACCACGCGGTTGCCGTGCCGGTCGGTCTCGACGTCCGGATCCACCTCGTCGGCGCGGCTCAGCTTGGCCTGCTGCTCCTCGCGGGCGGCCGCGGCGGCGCGCTCGCGCTCGTCGGCCTCCCGGCGCAGCCGCTCGGCCTCGACCTCGGCCTGCTTGGCGTCGGCGGCGGCGCGGGCGGACTTCGCCTCCCGGTCGCGCGCGGCCAGCTCGTCACGGGAGGCTTGCTCCCGCAGCTCGGTCGCCCGCTGCCGGTCGGCCTCCTGCTTGCGCCGCCGTCCCACGGTGGAGGCGACGATGACGATGCCCACGACGACGACCACGATGACGACGATCAGCACGATCCATCCGATGGTGTTCATGCCGCGAGATGGTACGCGCGGCACATCGCGGCGGAAGGGCCTTGCGCTCCGAGGGGCGAAGTGCAGTGCGCGCGGCAGCAAGGGCGCCTCCGGGCGGCCCGCGTCGCCCGATAGCCTGTCCAGGAGTCGGTGCGGGGGATGGATGCGAGAGGTCGACTACGAAGGGTTCGTCGCCGCCTGGGCGACCCACTGGGCGGGCGCCGCCGCAGCTACGGAGTGAGGGAGCACGGATGAGTACCGCGTACATGACGGAACCGGCGGCGCTGGAGTCGCTCCGCGGCCAGCAGTACGTCGTCCTCCGGCCGACCGCTGCGGTGGCCACCTTCTACGAGCGCGAGCAGGCCGAGATCCTGAGGCGGCTCCCGGAGTCGACACCCCATCCGAACGCGGGCCATGTCACGCTCCGCGGGTTGTCGGAGCCGCAACGTGTGGACGCGCTCCGGGAGCTGGTCGCGTCCTGGGCCGGTACCCGCCCGCCGATCGAGGTGCGGGTGGACGCGGTCGACGGGTTCCCGCCGCCGTTCCAGGTGCTGATCGCCCGGCTGGAGAGAACGGTCTCGCTGGTCGATGCCTACGCGAGCCTCACCGCGTCGCTCGACGCGACCGACTTCCGCCGCCTCGGGGAGCTTCCCCTCGAAGAGTGGGTGTTCCATCTCTCGCTCGCCTACGCCAGCGACCTCGACGAGCGGGCCTGGACCGCTGCGTTCGCCGCGAGCAGTCGGGCCGTCGCGCCGCGCCCGCGCGAGCTCGTCTCGTCCGTCGACTTCGTCTGGTACGGCGCCGATGGCGAGCACATCGACAGCTTCGCCGTGCGGTCGTCGTGAAGCGGCGACGGATCGGCTAGTCGCCGCCCTCCCCCGACCGCAGCCCAGCGAGCAGCAGTCCCACCATCCGCTCGGCACGCCCGGAGGCCGCCCCGCCGGGCCGGACGCCGTGGCACAGGTCCGCGACGGCGCCGAGGAACTCCGCCGCGTCGACCTCCTGGCTGATCTCCCCGGCTCTGCGCGCCGAGGCGAGCAGGCGGCCGAGAGTGGGCGTCAGGTGCGTCGAGAAGTACGTGGCCAGCGGCTCGTACGCCGGGTCGCCGGAGTGCAGGGCGGCCGCGAGCCCGCGCTTGGCCGCCACGAACTGCGTGTACCGCATGATCCAGCGATCGAGGGCCTCCCCCGGCGGGTAGGCCTCCTCCAGCGGTGCGGCCGCGGCGACGCAGGCGTCGAGCTCGCGCCGGAACACCGCCGAGATCAGGTCCGAGCGGAGCGGGAAGTGCCGGTAGAGGGTGCCGACGCCGACACCCGCTCGCGCGGCGATCGTCCGCGCCGGGACGTCGACGCCGGCCTCCGCGAACAGCTCGGTGGCCGCCTCCACCAGCGCGTCGGCGTTCTGGCGCGCGTCGGCGCGACGGGCCCGGGTCGCGGGCGCGCCCTCGATCGGGCTGCTCGTGGTCGCGGACATGCGGCTTCCTCGGTGTTGTTGGTTCCTCTGGCGGAGGGACGGCGAACGGTGTAACGTCGAACCCGTAAACGGAACAGCGTTCCGCTTACACGTCGAACGAACCGGAATCATGTTCCGATTGCTCGATCTTAGGCCCGCCGCCGCCCCGGCGCCAGACCACGACCCCTCATCCGGACTCAGGAGAGAACTCATGCAGTACCGTACCCTCGGCCGCACCGGCATCCAGGTCACCCCCTACGCGCTCGGCGCGATGATGCTCGGCTCGCTGGGCAACCCCGACCGTGCGGAGGGCGTGCGCATCATCCGCCGCGCGCTCGACGCCGGCATCAACTTCGTGGACACCGCCGACCGCTACGGCGACTCCGAGGAGGTCGTCGGCGAGGCGCTCAAGGGCCGCCGCGACGACGTCGTCCTGGCGACAAAGTTCTGGGGCCCGGTGGACGACGACCCCACCCACCGCGGCGCCTCTCGCCGCTGGATCATGCAGGCGGTCGAGCGCTCGCTCCGTCGGCTGCAGACCGACCACATCGACCTGTACCAACTGCACCGGCCCGACCCGGACACGGACATCGACGAGACGCTGTCCGCTCTCACCGACCTGATCCGGCAGGGGAAGGTGCGCGCGATCGGCTCGTCCTCGATGCGCGGTTCGGAGATCGTGGAGGCGCAGTGGATGTCGGAGCGCCGCGGCTTCGAACGGTACCGCACCGAGCAGCCCAACTACTCCCTGCTCGATCGGGAGATCGAGCGAGAGATCTTGCCGGTCGCCCAGCGGTACGGGATGGGGACGCTCGTCTACAGCCCGCTCGCCGGCGGCATGCTGACCGGCCGCTACCGGGCGGGGGCGGAGAACGATGTCTTCCGCTCCACCCGGACCGGGATGCGCCACTTCCGCGACGAGCGCAGGCTCGCGGTGGTGGAGGAGCTGATCGCGTTGGCCGACGAGGTCGGCGTCCCGCTCACCCATCTGGCGATGGCGTTCGTCATCGCGCACCCCGGCGTCACCTCCGCGATCGCCGGGCCGCGGACGATGGAGCAGCTGGAGGACACCCTGGCCGGCGTCGATGTGTCCCTGTCGGACGACGTGCTCGACCGCATCGACGCGATCGTCCCGCCGGGCGAGAGCATCGGCGCGATGGACATGGTGTACCGCGGCCCGGAGGTCGCCACGCCGGCGCTGCGGCGACGGCCGGTGGCGGAGCGCTCGGCCGGCTGACTCGGTGCCGGTCCGCCTCGTCCTCCCCTCGCGGAAAGGACTATTGCCCGCAATCTCCTGCCCAAGGACCACCCGCAGGAGTCCTGGCGCGTGTCGCGGCCAGTTCTCCTGCCGGAGCGTTCGGTAGGGCGGACGGGACTTGAACCCGTGACCGGCGGATTATGAGTCCGATGCTCTAACCAGCTGAGCTACCGCCCCGTGCGCCTCCCCACGGATCACTCCGGGGTGGGCACTCCGGGGGCCGCCGCCGTCTCCGGGTCGGCCACCGGCTCTCCACGATACAGGCTCTCGAAGGTGCTGATCGTGGTCTGGATGTCGTGCGTCGCCACGATGCGCAGGGACGCGTTCTTGAGGACGTCCAGCTCCTCCTGCGGGAGGGTGAGCACGCTCTCCAGCTTGTCCGCCAGGTCCTGCGCGTCGCCCGGGCGGAACAGGTGGCCGTTCTCCCCGTCGTGGACCAGGTGCGGGAGGGCCATGGCGTCGGCCGCCACCACCGGGAGCGCCGAGGCCATGGCCTCCATCGTGGCGATGGACTGCAGCTCGGCGATCGACGGCATCGCGAACACCGTGGCGCGCGTGTACGCCTGGCGGAGCTCCTCGTCGGTCACGTAGCCGAGGAACTTCGCCCGGTTCGCGATCCCGAGGGTCTCGGCCAGCGTCTGGAGGTTCCGGAACTGGTCTCCGCCGCCGACGATCTCCAGCCGGGCGTCCAGCGATTCGGGCAGCAGCTTGATCGCGTTCAGCAGCACGTCGATCTGCTTCTCGCCGGTCACCCGGCCGACGAAGAGGATGCGGTTGCCGGTGCGCGGCGTGAAGTCGGGCGTGTAGTTGTGCGCGTCGATGCCGCAGGAGATGGCGTGCACGCCGCGCAGCCCGGTCGCGCGCTCCAGGAACTGGGCCGCCTTGCGGGTGGGCGTCGTGACGGCCTCCGCCCGGTCGAAGCTCTTGCGGGCGTCGCGCCAGGCGATCGAGATGAACGTCTTCTGCAGGAACTTCGGCAGCAGCGTGAACTCGATCATGTTCTCGGGCATCACGTGGTTGGTGGCGATCACGCGAATGCCGCGCTTCTCCGCCTCGTACGCCAGGCCGCGGCCGACGACGATGTGCGACTGGATGTGCACGACGTCCGGCTTGACCTCGTCGAGCACCCGGCGGGCGTTGGCCTTGCTCATCCAGGGCAGCGCGAACCGCAGCCAGTCGTGCGGGTACCAGCGCCAGCTGCGGAGGCGGTGGGCCGTCATCTTCAGGCCCTCGTGCTCCTCGATCCAGGTGCCGTGCCGGCGGCTGGCGGAGGGCGCGACGATGTGCAGGTCGTGCCCGCGCTCGACCAGGCCGGCGGCGAGGCGCTCGGCGAAGCGGGCCGCGCCGTTCACGTCGGGCGGGAAGGTGTCGCAGCCCATGAGGATGGTCATCGGCCTGTGCTCGGCCGGGGCGGGCGGGATGTCGTTCAATCCGCTCGTATCAGGCACGTGGTAGGTCCCTCACGGTCTTCGGCCGGGGCGGTTCTCCCGGCGACGGTCTGAGCGCGCCGGACGGGTCGGACCGGCGATTCATCGGTTCAGTCTAGGCCGGATTCCCGGACGGAGCCCGCAAGCTTGTCGGTGAGTGGCGCCTCGGCGTTCGACTGCGGGTGGTGCTTGGCGAGCTGGAACACCCCGTAGATCGCCACAGCGCCGGTGATCGCGAAGCCCAGCATCGCCCACCACGGCGCGCCGGCGGCTTCGTTCAGGACGACGATCCCGATGGTCACCGCCACGAGCGGGTCGATCACCGTCAGGCCCGCGATCACCAGGTCGGGCGGCCCGGAGGAGTAGGCGTTCTGCACGAAGTAGGCGCCGAGGCCCGCGGCGGCGAGCAGCGCGACGATGCACAGCACGAGCAGCCAGTCCCACTCCTGGTTGGAGATGCGGTCGATGACCACCTTGGCCAGCGTCGCGACGAAACCGTAGAGAACGCCGGCGCCGACGATGTAGATGATCGCCTTGAACCGGTGCCGCAGGAACCAGAACAGCAGCGCGAACACGATCAGGACCACGGCGAGGATGATCAGGATGATGACGAGCGCCTGGGTCGTCACCGGTTGGTCGCGGGCGAAGATCGCGGCGATGATGACGAACGCGCCCACTCCCCCGACGCACAGTGTGATGGCGATGATCGACTGCCGGTTGAGCTTCACCCCGCTCACCCGCGCGTTGAGCACGCTCGTGATGACGAGGCCGACGACGCCGAGCGGCTGCACCAGGATGATCGGCGAGAGCTTGAGGCTGACCAGCTGGAACACGATCGCCAGGCCCAGCAGCAGCGTCCCGATCACCCAGGACGGGCGTGCGAGCAGGAGGCCGAGCTGACGCACGCTGAGCCCGGAACTCGCGTCCTGGGTCTGGGCTTCGACCTTGGCGACGCCGTGGTGCTGCAGCTGCGCGCCGATGGACAGGAACACCGCCCCGACCAGCGCGACCGGGATGCCCAGGAGCTGACTGGGCTGATAAGCCAGCTCGAGCGCGTCCATCAGTTCCGTAGCCACGCCACGACCCTACCCAAGATGATCCCGATAGTCTTGCCGAATGGCCGTCCTTCCGATCCGGATCACCGGAGACCCCGTCCTGCACACCCGCGCGGCGGAGGTGACGGAGTTCGACGACGACCTGCGCACGCTGGTCGCCGACATGTTCGAGACGATGGACCAGGCGCCCGGCGTCGGGCTCGCCGGCCCGCAGGTCGGCGTGCCGCTCCGGCTCTTCGTCTACGGCTGGACGGACGACGACGATGTGCTGCACCGCGGCGTCGCGATCAACCCGGTGCTGTGGCTCAGCCCGCTCGTCGTCGGCGAGCCGGACGAGGACACCGAGTCGGAGGGCTGCCTCTCCTTCCCGGGCGAGCGCTTCCCGCTGCGGCGCGCCGAGCGCGTCATCCTGGAGGCCACGGACCTGGAGGGCGAGCCGTTCACCGTCCGCGCGGACGGCTGGCTGGCCCGCATCTTCCAGCACGAGTACGACCACCTGGACGGCGTGCTCTACGTCGACCGGCTGGCGCACCCGTACGGCAAAGCCGCGCTGAAGGCGCAGCGGAAGAACTCGTGGGGCGTGCCCGGCCTCAGCTGGCTGCCCGGACGGGATCACCTGGAGGACTGACGCCCTTCCGCGCAGCCCGGCGGCGCAGCCCCTGGCGGATCAGCGCAGCGGGACGCCGTGCACGCCGTTGTGGTGGCGCAGCGCGGGGAAGACCACGGAGAGCGAGAAGCCGACCCCCGGGACGGTCCTGGCCTCCAGCACACCGCCGAACAGCGCGGCGCGCTCGCGCAGCTCGTTGAGGTCGGCGCCCTCCACGAACTCAGTGACCGCGCGCAGGTCGTCGTCGGCGCTGTACGCCGTGGCCTGGTCGACTCCCGCCCGGTCGAGCCCGCGCCGCCGGGCCGCCGCGCGGATCCCGTCGTCGTCGACGGTGACGTGCAGGCCGTCGGCGGTCCACGTCATCGCGACGACGGCCGTCGCGCCGGGACCGCCGTGGTCGAGCGCGTTGCCCAGGCTGGTCTGCAGGATGCGGAACACCACGAGCTCGGCGCCCTGGCGCAGCTCGAAGGGCTCGCCGGTCTCGGTGAACGTCACCTCCAGGCCCGCCTCCCGCAGCACCCGGAACAGGTCGCGGGCGGCGTGGAGGCCGGGAGCGGGCAGCGACTGCCTGCCGCCCTCGGCGACCGCGTTCTGCAGACGCCGGAGGTCGGCGAGGGCGTCGCGCGCGGAGGTCTCGATGCCGGCGGCCGAGCGGGAGGCGGCCTCCGGGTCGGCGCCGGCCGCGTAGCGCATGCCCTCCGCCTGCGAGACCACCCGGGAGACGGCCGCGACGGCCACGTCGCCCAGCTCGCCGATGATGCGGAACCGGCCGGCCTGCTCCGCGAGCTCCAGCTCACGGTCGATGCGGTCCCACTCCCGCTCCTCGCGCGCGTTCTGCGCCCGGCGCCGGCGCCCACGCTCCAGGAGCCAGAGCACCAGGAACACGAGAGCGGCCGCCAGGGCGGCGGCCGCGAAGACGGTGGAGAGCGGGGTCATGCTGGTCCTTCCGGGCCGGGAGTGCAGGCCGGTGCGCGGCCCGGACGATCATATCCGGGCCGCGCGACGGGGAGGACCGCCGGTTCAGGCGCTGTCGCCGCGGTTGGCGCGCAGCACCTCCAGGCGGGCGCGGTACTCCTTCTCGTCGATGTCGCCGTTGGCGTACCGCTCGGCGAGGGTCTGCTCGGCGGCGCGGGTTCCCCCGTGCGGGCCGTTCGGACCCCAGCCGTAGCCTCCGCGCGCGACGGCGGCACGACGCCAGCGCCGGCCGAAGACGCCGAAGATGAGGAAGAAGACCCCGATCCAGAAGAGCGGGATCAGGAACCACCACCAGCCGAACCAGGGGCCGCCACCCCAGGCGACGACGGCGCAGGGTGCGGCGGCTGCGAGCGAACTGAACATGGTGCATCCAATCGGTGAGCGGTCCGCGGCTCTCGCGGATCCACCATCAGCCTCGCGTCGTGCGCCGCGCGGCGAATCCGCTCGCGGGAGACACTTGCCCTACTCCCCCGGGAGCACGGCCTCCCCGGGAGCACGGCCGGTCACTGCCGGCCCGGCTGCACCAGCCCCGTCTCGTACGCCACTACGACCAGGTGCACCCGGTCGCGCGCGGCGAGCTTCGTCATGATGCGCGACACGTGCGTCTTCGCCGTCAGCGGGCTGAGGAACAGCCGTTCGCCGATCTCCGCGTTCGTCAGCCCGTGCCCGACCAGGGCCAGGACCTCCCGCTCGCGCTCGGTCAGCTCGCGCAGCGCCTCCGCGTCCGGTGCGGGACGGAGGCCGCCCGCGACCCGCTCGATCAGCCGCCGGGTCGCCCCGGGCGAGAGCAGCGCGTCGCCCGCGGCCACCACGCGCACGGCGCGCAGCAGCTCGACCGGCTCGGTGTCCTTCACCAGGAAGCCGCTCGCGCCGGCGAGGATCGCCTGCGCCACGTAGTCGTCGAGCTCGAAGGTTGTCACCATCACGATGCGCGTTCCGGCGAGGTCCGGGTCGGCCGTGAGCTCCCCCGTCGCCCAGAGCCCGTCGCCGTCCGGCATCCGGATGTCCATCAGCACGACGTCGGGCCGCGTCCGCCGCGCCACCTCGACCGCCTCGCGGCCGGTGGCGGCCTCGCCGACCACCTCCAGGTCGTCCTCCGCCTCCAGTAGCGCACGGAAACCTGCTCTGACCAGGTGCTGGTCGTCCGCCAGCAGGACCCGGATCATGCGTCCTCCGCCGTGCGGCGCGGGATCCGGGCCTCCACCGTCAGCCCGCCGCCCTCCGTCGGACGCGTCTCGAACCGCCCGCCGAGCAGCTCCGCGCGCTCGCGCATCCCGATCATCCCCTTGCCGTCGGTCTCGGTCGCGGGCAGCCCGCGGCCGTCGTCTGCGACGGTCAGCACGTACTCGGCGCCGTCCTCGGCGAGCCGGATGCCGACGGTGCGCGCCTGTGCGTGCCGGCCGATGTTGGTGAGCGACTCCTGGACGATCCGGTACAGCGCCAGCTGCGACGCCGCGGACGGCACCGAGGTCAGCGCGTCGTCGTAGTGGACGTCGAGCCCGGCGCGGCGGTAGGTCTCGACCAGCACCGGGATGCGCGCCAGGTCCGGCTCCGGCGCCCTGGCCGCCGGGTAGCCCTCCGCGCGCAGGAAGCCGAGCACGCCGCGCACCTCCTCCAGCGCCTGGCTGGACACCGACTTGATCGCCTCCAGGCTCTCGCGCGCCTTGTCCGGCCGGCTGTCGAACAAGTGGAGGCCGACGCCGGCCTGCACGCTGATCTGGGACAGCGAGTGGGCGAGCACGTCGTGCAGCTCCCGGGCGATGCGCAGCCGCTCCGCCTCCGCGGCCGACTCGCGGCGCGCGGCGATCTGCCGGGAGACCTCCCGGTAGCGTTCGCGGCGGCCTCGGATCGCCTCGCCGACCCCGACCAGCAGAGTGAGGATGAGCGCGATGACCAGGGGCCGGATGACCGCCTCCGGCCGCCCGACCAGCAGATAGGCGCCGAGCGGACCGACGACGGCGATCCCGGCGACGGTCCACCACGCCCAGACCCGGGCGGAGCGCACGACGGCGCCGACGACCGCGAACGCGAGCGGCACGGCGGCCAGCGGAGGCCCCATCGTGATGGCGATCGCCGGCGTGCAGAGCACCGCGACGGCGACGAGGACGGGGCCGGGATAGGCCCGTCCCGCCAGCAGCAGGAACGACGAGGCGAAGGCGACGAAGACGGCCACCAGCGTCCACGGGTCGCTGGCTGCTGTGTGCGCGGCGATGAACACGCCGGGGACCTGCAGGACGACCGAGAGGACGACCGGGAACCAGATCGACCCGCGCGGGCGACGGCCGGGCCCGCCCTGGCCTTCACCCCATCCGCCACGGCCCCATCCGCCAGGGCCCTGGCCGCCAGGGCCCCGGCCGCGCCACTCGGCCCGGCCCGGTCCTCCCGGGCGGGTGTCGGCGGGCGGGTTCCAGGGCATCTCTTCATGCTAGCCAGCGCACGGCGGCCGTGCCGTGCGCCCCCGGGAGTCTGTCGGCTACTCCCCCGGGAGTACGCAGCGCGCGGTCGGCCGGCTCACGGATTGTGCTCGGCGTCGAAGATCTCTCCGCCGTCACCGTCCGGGCGTCCGAACAGCGGCCCGAAGGCCGGCCCGCCGAAGCTCGTCAGCCCCGCTTCGCGTTCGAGCGACTCGCGCAGTTCGTCGTCGTCGTTCTCGTAGTCCTCGACCGCGTTGTCCGGCTCCTCGGACTCGTGGTCGTCCCGCTCCCGCTCGCTCATGGCGGCATAGTAGTCAGTCGGAGAGACGTTGTGGTGTATTCCGTTCGGAGCACGGAACGACGAAGGCCCGGAGGAGAACCTCCGGGCCTTCGTCGTGCATGGCTCCCCGACTTGGACTCGAACCAAGAACCTGCCGGTTAACAGCCGGCTGCTCTGCCAATTGAGCTATCGAGGAATGCTTGATCAGCGAAGCTACTCTAGCAAGACTTCGGCCATCGGGAGAAATCGGCCCGGCATCCCGCGCGCGTCGGGCTCAGTAACCCGCGGCCGGATCGACCCGGCCCACGAAGTCGCCCTCGCCGAGGAAGGCGCGGACGTTCGCCCGGACGCGCTCGGCCAGCAGTGGGGCGACCATCGCGGAGGTGTCGGCCTGGTGCGGCGTGATGAGGCAGGCGTCCTCGTCCCACAGCGGGTGGCCGTCCGGCAGCGGCTCCGGGTCGGTGACGTCGATGCCGGCTCCGGCGATCTCGCCGCTGCGGAGGGCGCGCAGCAGCGCGTCCGAGTCGACGAGGCCGCCGCGGGCGATGTTGACCAGGTAGGCGGTGTCCTTCATCGCCGCGAACTCGGCGTCGCCGAAGAGGTGCCGCGTTCCGCCGGTGAGCGCGGCGGCGACCACGACCACATCCGCGTCGGGGAGGACCTCGAGCAGGCGGTCGGAGCCGACCGTCCGCTCGGCGCCGGGGACGGGGTCCGGCGACCGGCGCACAATGGTCACACGGACGCCGAACGGCGCCAGCAGCATCATCAGCTCGAGCGCGATCCCGCCGGCGCCGACGATCACGACATCGAGGCCGTAGAGCGAGCGGCCCTCCTCGACCGTCGACCAGGACGTCGCCCGCACCCGCTTGGGTAGCACGCGCAGCAGCGCGAGGGTCAGCGCGAGGGCGTGCTCGGCGACGGGCTGGGCGTAGGCGCCCTTCGCGCTCGTCCAGACCAGGCCGGGGCGGTCCTCCGACGCGATGATCCCGGAGAACGCGTCGACGCCCGCGAACGGCAGCTGCACCCAGCCGATGCCGGGGTGCGCCTCCAGGATCGGCGGGAAGGCGGCGGCGTCCTTGTTGGAGAGCCAGACCACGCCGCGCGTGCGCTCGGAAAGCGGCTCGACGACGCCGCCCGCGGCCTCGACGGCGGCGACGAAGGACGGCTCGGCGGTCGGCAGCACCGCGATCGGGCCCGGCTCCGGCCGCTCCTCCGGAGCGAGCGGTGCGCCGCCAGGGGCCAGGACGGCGCGGTGCTGGGGTGTGCGATCGGTCATGGCTTCCTCCTGTGCGGGGCGCGGATGCTGTGCGGGGAGCGGATGCGGTGCTGGGCGTCGTGCCTGTGCGGGGCTCGGCTCAGTTCGTGACGGCGTCGCCGGCGACGACCTCGCCCGCCGCGATCTGCGGGCGGCGCTCCCGGCGCCGCTGCGGCGGCTTGAGCGCGTGCGCGAGCCCCTGCACGAACGGGTGCGACGGGTCCGCCAGCACGTCCTCGATGGGGCCGTACGCGACGGGCCTACCGCCCTGCAGCACCAGCGTGACGTCCGTCGCGCGGCGCAGCACGGACAGGTCGTGGCTCACGATGACGGCGGTGAAGCCCTCGTGCGAACGGAGCTGGGCGAGCAGGTCGATGACGGCGTCGCGCACGGTCGCGTCGATTCCCGCAGTCGGCTCGTCCACGACGAGCACCTGGGGGCCGAGCACGAGCGCCTTCGCGAGCGCGACGCGCTGCCGCTGGCCGGCGCTCAGCTGATACGGGTACTTGGCGAGCACGCTGAGCGGCAGGTGCACGGTGTCGAGCATGAGCGCGGCGCGCTCCCCCGCCGCCCGGCGGTTGTAGTGCTCGTCGCGCTCGAAGATTGGCAGCGTCACGTTGTCCTGCACGGACAGCGAGGGCTCGAGCGAGGCGGCCGCCTCCTGCGGCAGGTAGCCGACGTGGAAGGTCACCTCGGCCAGGTCCCGCTTGCGGGCGTGCCGCAGCGAGTGCCCGAGCACGGTCGCGTCGCCGCCGCTGATCCGCGGGCCGGGCTCGCCGGAGCGGAGGGGAAGCCCCCGCCCGGCGAGCACCGCGGCCAGCGTGCTCTTGCCCGACCCCGTCTCGCCCAGGATCCCGATCGACTGCCCGGCCTCCAGGCGGAAGCTCACGCCGCGAAGGGCGACGCACGAGGGGCTGACGCCCCTGGCGGGATATTCGACGGACAGATCGCTGACGAGGATGGCGGGATCGGGACTCACATCTTCGACCCTAGGCGCTGTCGGCCTGGAGTGCGCGCAGCGCCTCCCGCCGGTCGGCCTGTTCCACCGGATCCGGCACCGGCAGGGAGGCCAGCAGCCGCTGGGTGTACGCCTCGCGCGGGTTGCCGAGCACCTCGGCGCCGGTGCCCTCCTCGACCAGCTTGCCGCGGTGCAGCACCGCGATCCGGTCGGCGAGGAGGTCGACGACGGCGAGGTCGTGGCTGATGAACAGTGCCGCGAAGCCGAACTCCCGCTGGAGGTCGGCGAACAGCTCGAGCACGCGCGCCTGCACCGAGACGTCGAGCGCCGAGGTCGGCTCGTCGGCGATCAGCAGCGTCGGCTCCAGTGCCAGGGCGCGGGCGAGGCTCGCGCGCTGCCGCTGGCCGCCGGAGAGCTCGTGCGGGAACCGGTCGCCGTAGCTGCGCGGCAGCTGCACGGCCTCCAGCAGCTCGTCCACCCGGCCGCGCGCGGCGGCGGGCGAGGACGCCCGACCGTGCACGACCAGCGGCTCGGCCACGCAGTCCGCGATGGTCAGCAGCGGATTGAAGCTCGACGCCGGGTCCTGGAACACGAAGCCGATGTCGCTGCGCACCTTGCGGAACTGGCGCTCCTTGACCCCGTTCATCTCGATCCCGAGCACCTTCAGCGAGCCGTCGGTGACCTTGCCGAGGCCGGCGATGGCGCGACCGATCGTGGTCTTGCCTGAGCCGGACTCTCCCACCAGGCCGAGGACCTCGCCCGGGCGGATGTCGAAGCTCACGCCGTCGACCGCCACGAAGCCCGGACGGCCGAGGCGGCCCGGGTACTGGATGCGCAGGTCGCGCGCCGAGACCACCGGCGCCTCCTCCGGACGCTCGGCGCGGGCGATCGCCCGGTCCTGCGTCGCGATGAGGCCCTGGCCGATGCGCGGCACGGAGGCGAGGAGCTTGCGCGTGTACTCGGCCTGCGGCGCGGCGAACAGCGTGCGCGCGTCGGCCTCCTCCACGACCTTGCCCTGGTACATGACGGCGACCCGGTCGGCCAGGTCGGCGACCACGCCCATGTTGTGCGTGATCAGCACGATCGCCGCGCCGAACTCGTCGCGGCAGCGCCGCAGCAGGTCGAGGATCTCGGCCTGCACCGTCACGTCGAGCGCGGTGGTCGGCTCGTCGGCGACGATCAGCCCCGGGTTCAGCACCAGTGCCATCGCGATGACGATGCGCTGCTTCTGGCCGCCGGAGAACTGGTGCGGGTAGTACTTGACCCGCTTCTCCGGCTCCGGGATGCCGACCCGGCGCAGGATGTCGATCGCCTGCTGCTGCGCTTCCTTCTTGGACAGCTTGCCGTGGGCGCGCAGGCCCTCGGCGATCTGCCAGCCCACCTGGTAGACCGGGTTCAGCGCGGTGGACGGCTCCTGGAAGACCATCGCGACGTCGGTGCCGCGCACCTCCCTGAGCTCCTTCTTGCTCAGCGAGATGACATCCGCTTCGTTGGCGCCGTCCTTGCTGCGCAGCACCACGGCGCCCGAGGCGGTCGCGGTCTCCGGGAGCAGGCCGAGGATGGTCTTCGCGGTGACGGTCTTGCCCGAACCGGACTCGCCGACGATCGCCAGCACCTCCCCCGGCGAGACCCGCAGGCTGACATCGTCGACGGCCTTCACGGCGCCGGCGTCGGTGGCGAACGTCACCGACAGGTTGTCGATGGTGACGACGTCGCTCATGGCTTGACCTCGATTCCGTGCTCGTCGAACGACTCTCCGCCCTCCAGGCCGTCGATGCCGCCGGGGCCCGCCTCCAGCGGGCCGCCGGGGACCACCGACGTCTCGGCGACCAGACCCGACGCCTCCGCGGCGCGGCGCCGGCCGCGCAGGCGCGGGTCGGCCAGGTCGTTGAGGCTCTCGCCCACGAGCGTGATGCCGAGCACGACGAGCACGATCGCCAGACCCGGGTAGATGGATGTCCACCAGATGCCGCTGGTGACGTCGGACAGGGCCTTGTTGAGGTCGTAGCCCCACTCGGCGGCCGCGGTCGGCTCGATGCCGAAGCCGAGGAAGCCCAGCGCCGCGAGCGTCAGGATGGCCTCCGACGAGTTCAGCGTGAAGATCAGCGGCAGCGTGCGGGTCGAGTTGCGCAGCACGTGGCGGAACATGATCCGGCCGTTGCTGGCGCCGACGACCTTGGCCGACTCGACGTAGGCCTCCGCCTTGATCCGGACGACCTCCGAGCGGATCACCCGGAAGTACTGCGGGATGTAGACCACGGTGATCGAGATCGCCGCGGCGAGGATGCCGCCCCACAGGCTGGACTGGCCGCCCGAGATGACGATCGCCATCACGATGGCGAGCAGCAGCGACGGGAAGGCGTAGATCGCGTCCGCGATCACCACGAGCACCCGGTCCACCCAGCCGCCGAAGTAGCCGGAGATCAGGCCGAGGACCACGCCGGCGAAGATCGACAGGATGACCGCGACGATGATCACCAGGATCGCGGTCTGCGTCCCCCAGATCACGCGCGAGAACACGTCGTAGCCGCCGACCGTCGTGCCCCAGATGTGCGCCGCGCTCGGCGGCTGCTGGGAGCCGAACTGGCCGTGGGCGTCCTTCAGCTGGGCGAAGCCGTACGGCGCGATCAGCGGAGCGAAGATCGCGACCAGGATGAACAGGCCGGTGAGGATGAGGCCGGTGACCAGCATCCCGCGCTGCAGCCCGACGGACTGGCGGAGCTGGTGCACGACGGGGAGCCGGCTCCAGATGCTGCGCTTCTGCGAGGCCATGTCAGTACCTCACTCTCGGGTCGATGAGCGCCGCGATGATGTCGACGATGAAGTTCGTGACAGCGACGATGACGGCGAGCAGGACGACCATGCCCTGCACCGCCACGAAGTCGCGCGCCTGCAGGTAGTGCGACAGCTGGAAGCCGAGGCCCTTCCACTCGAACGTGGTCTCGGTCAGGATTGCGCCGCCGAGCAGCAGGGCGATCTGGAGGCCGATGACCGTGATGATGGGGATGAGCGCCGGCCGGTAGGCGTGCTTGCGCACCAGCCGGGTCTCGCTGACGCCGCGCGAGCGGGCCGCGTCGACGTAGTCGGTCGAGAGCGTCCCGATCACGTTCGTGCGCACGAGGCGCAGGAAGATGCCCGCGGTGAGGAGGCCGAGCGTGAGGCCGGGCAGCACCGCGTGCAGCAGGACGTCGCCGACCACGGCGGGGTCGCCGGTCTGGAACGCGTCGATCAGGTAGATGCCCGTCTTGTTCGGCAGGGTCTGCATCTCGATCTCGGAACTGGTCGAGGCGCGGCCCGCGACGGGAAGCACGTTCAGCCAGATCGAGAAGATGAGCTTGAGCACCATGCCGACGAAGAACACCGGGGTGGCGTAGCAGAGGATCGCGAAGATGCGCAGCGACGCGTCGCCCCACCGGTCGCGGAAGTAGGCCGCGAGCAGGCCGAGCGGGATGCCGACGATGAACGCCACAATGAGGGCGTAGAAGGCCAGCTCGAGGGTCGCGGCGCCGTAGGTGATGAGCACCTGCGTCACGGGCTGGTGGTCGGTGAAGGTGGTGCCGAAGTCGCCGCGGAGAATCTGTCCGAGGTACTCGAAGTACTGCACGATGAGCGGCCGGTCGTAGCCGGCGTCGTGGATGCGCTGCTGGAGCTGCGCGGGAGGGAGCTTGCCGCCGAGTGCCGCCGTGATGGGGTCGCCGGTGGACCGCATCAGGAAGAAGACGACTGTGACGAGGATGAAGATCGTCGGGATGATGAGGAGCGCCCGGATGACGATGTAGCGGCCGAGGCCGCCTCCCGTCTTCCGGCGCGTCCTGGTTCGTTCGGGACCGGGCGCTGTGGGCGCCGCGGGTCCGCTGACCGTCGCTGTCATGGGAGCCAATCGTGGGTGGTTCGTGGGTGGGGGCGGCTCGCGCGATCCGCGAGCCGCCCCCGGGTCGGCCGTGAGGTGCGGCCTAGCCCTTCGAGAGAGCCGCGTAGCGGAACTTGAACGACGGGTCGAGCGTCTTGTCGGCGCCGTTGACGTTCTTGCCCACCACGGCGACCTGCGCGCCCTGCAGCAGCGGCAGGGTGGACAGGTCGGCGCCCACCTTGGCCTGGATCTGCTCGATCAGCTGGGTGCGCGCGGCCTTGTCGGTGGTGCCCAGCTGCTGGGTGATCAGCTGCTGGACCTCGGGGTTGTCGTAGTGGTTCGCGAGGAAGTTGTCCTTGCTGAAGAACGGCGACAGGTAGTTGTCCGCGTCGGAGTAGTCCGGGAACCAGCCGAGCTGGTACGCCGGGTACAGGTCCTTGACGCGGTCCTTGGAGTACTGGACCCACTCGGTGGACTGCAGGTTGACCTTGAACAGGCCGCCGTTCTCGAGCTGCTCCTTGACCAGCGCGTACTCGTCACCGGAGGACGGGCCGTAGTGGTCCGGGTTGTACTGCAGGTTCAGCGAGACCGGGGTGGTCACGCCCGCGGCCTGCAGCGCAGCCTTCGCCTTGTCGAGGCTCGGACCGCCGTTGCCGTCGCCGTAGAGGTCCTTCAGCACGGTGGTCGCGCCGGTCAGACCCTGCGGGACGTAGGAGTACAGCGGCGTGTAGGTGTCCTTGTAGACCTGCTTCGCGATGGTCGCGCGGTCGACGAGGTCGGCAGCGGCCTGGCGCACGGCGAGGGCCTTCTTGGCGTCGGCCTGCGGCGTGGTCGCGCCGTACGGCTGGGTGTTGAAGTTCCAGACGATGTAGCGGATCTCACCACCCGGGCCCTTGACGACCTTGACGTTCTTGTCCGAGCCGAGGCTCTGGATGTCGGTCGCCGAGAGGCTGCGGAACGCGACGTCGATCGCGCCCTTCTGGATGTCGAGCTTCAGGTTCGACGACTCCGCGTAGTACTTGACGTTGACCTTGTCCGTGGCCGGCTTGCCGAGCAGGCCCTGGTAGTTCGGGTTCGCCTTGTACGCGATGAGGTTGTTGAAGTCGTAGCTCGTGATGTCGTACTGACCGGCGAACGGGTGGCCCTTGACGATGGTGTTGTCCGGGGTGACCTTGTCGGCCGAGAAGACCTGGTGGTCGACGATCGGGCCGGCGGGGCTGGAGAGCACCTGCGGGAAGGTCTGGTCGTTCGGGACCTTGAGCTTGAACACCGCGGTGGTCGTGTCCGGGGTGCTCACGCTGTCGAGGTTGCCGAGCAGCGACGCGGGACCGTTCGGGTCGTTGATCTTGAGCTGGCGGTCGAAGGTGAACTTGACGTCCTCGGAGGTCAGCGAGTGACCGTTCGCGAACTTCAGGTTCGGCTTCAGCTTGACCGTGTACTCGGTCGGCGACGTGAAGGTCGCGCTGGCGGCGATGTCGGGCTTGACGTCCGGGCTGCCGTACGGCGAGTTCAGCAGGAACGGGTAGACCTGGTTCATCACGGCGAACGAGCCGTTGTCGTAGGAGCCGGCCGGGTCGATCGACGTGATCTTGTCGGTCGTCCCGATGGTCAGCGTGCCGCCACTGCCGCCGGAGCTGTTGTTGCTCCCGGAGCAGCCCGCGAGCACCAGCGCTGCGGCCGCGAATGCGGCCGACACGGCGAGCAGGCGCCGTCCGCCGATGTGTACGGATCTCATATCCGATTACCTCTTCCTTGGTGGGGTCACTGATCCGGCGGAGCGCACGCGAGTGCCACATCGCCGGATCGCGTAGCCACAGTCCTAGCATTAATGCCGCGCGCAGTGCGCATCCTGTCGCGGATCGCGGCGCAATCTTTACATCGACGCAACAATTCCGCGCGCATTTGCGCACAGTGCCACGGATTCCGTCGTTGGAACGTGCTGATGCTCTATTGTGCCGCGCTATTCGCCGCGGAGGCGCATCCGTTCGCGGTCGATCGACGACAGCGCGACCTGCAACGAGCGGCGGAGCTCGGCGTTCTGCGGGTCGGTGCGGGCGAGCCGGGAGGTCAGCTCGGCCTTCTCGCGCAGCAGGTCGCGGTCGATCAGGCCGTCGAGGATCGAGCGGGCGTAGCGGCCGACGTCCGAGCCGGCCTGCGGGAGCGCCGCGACCGCGAGGGCGTTCACGGTCGGCGCATAGGCCTGCGGCACCTCGGCGAGGATGCGGTCCACCCAGCCGGGGTCGGCGATGGAGGGCAGCTGGCTGGCGATCGCGTCCCTGACCACCGCGTGGGTCGGGTTGACGAACGGCACCTGCACAGCGCGGGCCGCGCGCTCGGCGCCGACCTCCTCCGGGAGCTGGAGCAGCACCATCAGGCTCTCCCGCTCCGTGCGCTGGGTGGGGTCGGTGGGGTCGGCCTCGCGGATCGGAGCGGGCGCGTCGGGCGTCGGCTGCTGGTACTGCTGCGGGGCGCCGTCGCGGCTTCCCTCGCTGCGCTGTTCTCCACGGGTGCTGCGCTGGGCGGAGCGGACGGCACGGAGGGCGTCCTGCAAGTCGGCCCCGGAAAGCCGCGCCAGCTCGCGCGTGTAGCCGTTCTGCGAGGCGGGGTCGCGGATGGTCGCCACGATCGGCGCTCCGGCGCGCAGGGCGGACGTGCGGCCCTCCACGGTGTCGAGGTCGAATCGGTCCACCACCTGGCGGATCATGAACTCGAACATCGGCTTGCGGTTGTCGATCATGCGCCGCACGGCGTCGTCGCCGCCCGCGAGCCGCAGGTCGCAGGGATCGAGGCCGTCCGGGCCCACGGCCACGTAGGTCTGGGCGGAGAACCGCTGCTCCTCGCCGAAGGCGCGCGCCGCGGCCTTCTGCCCGGCCGCGTCCGGGTCGAAGGTGAAGATGACCGAGCCGGTGCTGCTGTCGTCGCCCATGATCCGGCGGATGACCTTGATGTGGTCGACGCCGAACGCGGTGCCGCAGGTGGCGACGGCGGTCGTGATGCCGGCGAGGTGGCAGGCCATCACGTCGGTGTAGCCCTCCACGACGACGACCTGGTCGTTGCGGGAGATGTCCCGCTTGGCGAGGTCGAGGCCGTAGAGCACCTGCGTCTTCTTGTAGACGGCGGTCTCGGGGGTGTTCAGGTATTTGGGGCCGTTGTCGTCGTCCAGGAGCCGGCGCGCGCCGAACCCGATCGTCTGCCCCGTCACGTCGCGGATCGGCCAGACCAGGCGGCCGCGGAACCGGTCGTAGACGCCGCGGTCGCGCTGCGACACGAGACCGGCGGCCAGCAGCTCGTCGGGAGTGAACCCCTTCGTGCGCAGGTGCTTGGTGAGTTCGTCCCAGCTCTTCGGGGCGAAGCCGACACCGAAGTGCGCGGCGGCGGCGGCGTCGAACCCGCGCTCGCCCAGGAACCGGCGGCCCGGGTCGGCGTCGGGAGCGGCCAGCCGCTCGCGGAAGAACTCCTCCGCCGCGTTGTTCGCCGCCAGCAGCCGGGCGCGGTTGCCGCTCGACTCGCTCGGGCCTCCCCCGCCCTCCTCGTAGTGGAGCTGGTAGCCGATGCGGCCCGCCAGCCGCTCCACGGCCTCCGTGAAGGAGACGTGGTCCAGCTTGACGAGGAACGCGTAGACGTCGCCGCCCTCGCCGCAGCCGAAGCAGTGGTACCGGCCGACGCCCGGCCGCACGTTGAAGCTCGGGCTCTTCTCGTCGTGGAACGGGCACAGCCCCTTGAGGGAGCCGACACCGCCCGGTTTCAGGCTGACGTAGTCGCCGATGATGTCGGCGATGTTCGTGCGGGCCTTGACCTCCTCGATGTCGCTCTGTCGGATCCGGCCTGCCATGCAGACGAGTCTACTGAGCGGCACCGACCCCGGCGGCTCTCACGCGGCCTCAGTCGCGCGGAGGGCGCCTCCGGCGTGTGTTCTGGGCGATCTCGATGATCGCGCAGAAGACTTCGATGGTCACCCGCAGCAGCAGCACGCTGAGGATCGCCGCCACCAGCGTCACCAGGACGCCGAGCAGGAAGACGAACGCGCCGCCCGGGGAGTGGGTGGCGATCGCGATGCTGAGGCTGTTGGCGAAGCCGACCACGATGCCGAGGCCGATCAGGACCAGGCCCACGACGTACACGGGACCGGCCAGCTTGCGGGTCACGTAGCTGGTGAAGGTGAAGTCGAACAGCGACGAGAAGAACCGCGAGTCGTCCAGCCGGTCGGCCAGCTCGTTCATGCTGCGGCCGGGACGCGGAGCGTGCGGGCCGGCGGCGGGCGCGGGCGGCGCGCCCTCGGTCTCCGGGGCGTCGGTAGGTGCGGCGGCCTCGTCGGCGGTTGCAGCGTCGGGGGCCGCTGTCCCTGGCGTCGCAGGCTCCTCGACGACGGCGCCGATCGCCACCGGCTCGGCGGCGGGCGATGCGGGGAGCGTCTCCCGCGCAGCCGGCTCCGCGGCGGCCGTCAGGATCTCGGTCTCGCCGGTGCGAGTGCGGTAGAAGTCGTCGGCGGTCGGCAGCACCGCGGTCGCGGCCTCCGACTCGTGCGGCTCGGCGGAGGCAGCCGCAGTGGGGGCGGCCGCAGCGGGGGCCTTCTCGACGGGCGGTGCCTCGATGGGCGGCTCGGCCGGCGAGGTGGAGGTGTCTTGCGCCGTGAGGGTGTCCGGCACCGTGGCCGTGCTGCGGGCCGCGGTCGTGCGCCGGCGCGGGGTGGCCGGTTTCGCTGCAGGTGCGGGCGTCTCCCCCACGACCGTCTCGTCGGCCGCCGCCTTGCCCAGCATGGCGTCCAGGATCTCCGGGGCCTCGCCGTTCGGCGAGATCGGCGCGGTCTTCGCCGTGGTGCGCTTGCGCGGGGAGGGGGTGCGCTTCGCGGGCGCGGGCCTCGCGGCGGCGGCCGCGGCCTTGGGCGCGGGGGACGGCTGGGAGCCGGTCGCCGGCTCGGAGACGGACGCCGGCTCGGAGGCCGGCATCGGCTCCGTCGCGGCGGTCCGGTCCTCGGCGTCCGCCGGCCGGTCACCGTTCGCCGGTGGCTGTGCGCTGCTCATGCGTCGTTCCTCCTTAGCCGTGCCTCAAGCATTCTGCACACGGGCCGCCGATTCAAGCCCGCGCCCGGCGCGCCGGATCAGCGCTGCACGAGACGCTCGAATGAGCTGCGCGCGGACTGGTCCACCGAGGACCGCCCAGCCTGGCGGACATGCGGCGCCTACACGCTCCGGTCAATGCTGCACGAGACGCTCGAACCAGCTGAGCGCAGATCGGTCCGCCTAGGACTGCACGGCCTAGCGGACAGGCCCCACCATCACGCTCCGGTCAGTGCTGAACGAGACGCTCGAACCAGCTGAGCGCCGACTGGTCCGTCAGGCTGGCGACCTGGTCGACCACCACGCGCTTGCGCTCCGCGTCGGTGCCCGCGAGGGTCCAGTCCTCCTGGAAGCCGGGGTCCAGCTCCTCCGGGCCGCGCGCGAGGAGCACGTCGGCCAGCGCCGTCAGCACCTGGCGCTGCTGGGCGTAGATCGGCTGGCGGGTGTTCCGGGACATCACGAAAGTGGCGACGATGCCCTTCAGCACCGCGATCTCCGCGCGGATGGCGTCGGGGACCACCACGTCGGCGCCGAACCGGCGGAGCTCCACGCCGCCGGCGCGGTGCTTGGTCTCGTGCACCGCGGCGTGCGCGAAACGGCCGATCAGCTGGCTGGTGAGGTTCTTCAGATGCGCCTGCGCCCGCCTGCTGCCGTCCCAGCGGTCGAGCCAGATCTCCAGGCTGTCGAGGCGGTCGAAGGCCGCGATCAGCTCGTCGTGACTGAACTCGCCGCCCACCCACTCGTACATCGAGCGGACCAGGTCGTCGTGGTCGACGCGGCTGCCGAGGGCGGCGACGTCGATGTAGCCGTTGACCACGGCGTCTTCGAAGTCGTGCACCGAGTAGGCGATGTCGTCGGAGAGATCCATCACCTGGGCCTCGATGCAGCGGGTGCGCTCGGGGGCGCCGTCGCGCATCCACTCGAACACGCCGTGATCGTCGGCGTAGAAGCCGAACTTCGCGCGGCCGCTCGGGTCGGCGACGGAGCTGGTCTCCGGCCACGGGTACTTGCAGCTGGCGTCGAGGCTGGCGCGGGTCAGGTTGAGGCCGTAGGGCCGCCCGTCCCGGCCGAACACCTTCGGCTCCAGCCGGGTGAGCAGGCGCAGCGTCTGCGCGTTGCCCTCGAAGCCGCCGATGTCCTCGGCCCAGCTGTTGAGCGCCCGCTCGCCGTTGTGGCCGAACGGCGGGTGGCCGATGTCGTGCGCGAGGCACGCGGTGTCCACGATGTCGGGGTCGAGCCCGAGGCTGGCGGCGAGCTCGCGGCCGACCTGGGCGACCTCCAGCGAGTGG
Organism: Leifsonia shinshuensis; assembly: GCF_013410375.1. Lineage (NCBI taxonomy): Bacteria > Bacillati > Actinomycetota > Actinomycetes > Micrococcales > Microbacteriaceae > Leifsonia > Leifsonia shinshuensis. Next base: position 2,462,727 of record NZ_JACCFL010000001.1, on the reverse strand, counting down.
GTGAGCCGGTTGCGCGCGAAGTCGAGCCCCGCGGTCGGGCTCAGCACCTGCGTCTTGGCGGCGAGCCGGCGCAGCGCGCTGGAGTGCAACAGGCGCGCCCGGTCGCGGGCGAAGTCGCTGCGGCGGCTGGAGTGGTGCTCGGGCAGCCAGCGCTCGCGGTCGCGCTCGCTGTAGCCGTCGGCCGGGACGCTGTCCACCAGCGCCGTCGCGCTATCCGCCACTGTTGTGCACCTCCGCCTCAGCGACCTCGGCGCGGGCGCTGCCGGCCAGCTCGCGGCTGTCCAGCCAGCCCTCCGGGAGGGCGGGGCGCTTCGGCGAGCCCGCGCGGCCGCGCTGGCCCTCCGCCGCCTCGCCGGGGTACTCCTGGCTCCAGTCGAGGGTTGCGAGCAGGTCGTCCAGATGGGCGAGGGTGTCGACGGTAGCGAGGCTCGCGCGCAGGTCGCCGCCGACCGGATAGCCCTTGAAGTACCAGGCGACGTGCTTGCGGATGTCGCGGCAGCCGCGCTCCTCGCTCTCGAAGAACTCGACCAGCAGCTCGGCGTGCCGGCGGAACGTCGCCGCCACCTGGCCGAGCGTCGGGTGGGCCTGGGCGCGCGCGGCCTCGTCGGCGGTGATCTCCCCCGCGCGGGCGCGGAACGCCGCCGCCAGGTCGCCGAACAGCCACGGCCGGCCGAGGCAGCCGCGGCCGACCACGACGCCGTCGCAGCCGGTCTCCTCCACCATGCGGATCGCGTCGGCGGCGGACCAGATGTCGCCGTTGCCGAGGACCGGCGTGCCGGTGATCGTCTCCTTGAGCTTCGCGATGGCCGACCAGTCGGCGTGCCCGGAGTAAAACTCGGCGGCCGTGCGGGCGTGCAGCGCGATCGAGGCGACGCCGGCGCCCTCGGCGGCCTTGCCGGCCTCCAGATAGGTGAGGTGGTCGCTGTCGATGCCCTTGCGCATCTTGACGGTCAGCGGGATGTCGCCGGCGGCGGTGACCGCGCCCTCCACGATCTCGCGGAAGTGGTTCAGCTTCCACGGCAGCGCCGCGCCGCCGCCCTTGCGGGTGACCTTGGGGACCGGGCAGCCGAAGTTGAGGTCGATGTGGTCGGCGCGGTCCTCCGCGACGAGCATCGTGACCGCCTCGCGGACGGTCTTGGGGTCGACGCCGTAGAGCTGGATGCTGCGCGGTGTCTCCGACTCGTGGTGCGTGATGAGGCGCAGCGACTCGGGGGTGCGCTCGACCAGGGCGCGGGACGTGATCATCTCGCTCACGTAGAGGCCGGCGCCGAACTCGCGGCAGAGCCGGCGGAACGCCGTGTTCGTGATCCCCGCCATGGGCGCGAGGACGACCGGCACGTCGAGCGCGAGCGGGCCGATCGTCAGCCGGGGGCTCGACTCCGTGCGGGGAGCTAGGGTTGCGGTAGTAGACATCTGCATCGATTCTCCCAGAAAGCGTGCTGATACATGGCCGAGAGCCCCGAAGCTGTGGAATCCGCCGGCGGCCGCCGGCGTGTGGAGGAGGACGCCCGGGCCCGCGGCATCCCTGTGCGGATCGTCGAGCGACCCGCCGCCCGGAGCCTGGAGGAGGCCGCCGCCCTGCTCGGGATCGAGCCGGGCGACATCGTCAAGACCCTCGTGGTGAAGCGCAGCGACGACACGTTCGTGTTCGCGCTGGTGCCCGGCGGCCGCAAGATCTCCTGGCCGAAACTCCGCGCCCTCCTGCACGTCAACAAGCTGCAGCTGCCCGACGCCTCGGTAGCGTTCGCCGCGACCGGCTACGAGCGCGGGACCATCACGCCGTTCGGCAGCACGACCGCGTGGCCGGTCATCGCCGATTCGACCGTGGCCGGGCGCACCGTCTCGATGGGCGCGGGTGAGCACGGCTACTCGCTGTTCGTGGACGCGGACGCGTTGCTGGCCGGCTTCGACGCGACCCTCGCCGACATCACCGACCCCGAGTAGCCTCCGCGTACGACAGGGGTCGCAACACGCTGCTAACCCTCCGGGATATCGGCGTGTTGCGACCCCTCTCGCACGCCGGGGCTGTGGATAACGAAGGGTGGGGCGGCGGCGCCTGGGAGGGTGTGGGGATGCGCCGCCCTGAACCGCTTCCACCCATCCTGCGCTCGCCCGCGTTCTCCGCATCCGCGGCGACGGCCGCAGGCGTGTCGTCCGCACGCCTGCGCAGGGCGGACCTGGTGGCGCCATTCCACGGCGCGCGGGTGCCGAGCGCCGACTTCGACGGCGGTTTCCGATCGCGGTGCGTCGCCTATCGGGCAGTCATGCAGCGCACGCAGTGCTTCAGCCACGAGACGGCGGCCAGAATCTACGGGCTGACGCTGCCGCGGTCGACGCGGGAGTCCTCTGATCTTCATGTCGCCTCGTTGGACGGACGCCGGGCGCCACGCGGAGACGGCGTGGTGGGACACAAGTCGCGGCTCTCTGCCGAGCAGGTCTGCCTCCACGACGGCCTGCGGGTACCCGCCGTCGAGGAGGTCTTGTGCCAGCTCGCCGCGACGCTGACACTCGAGGAGCTCATCATCGCCGGCGACTCGTGCGTGCGCAGGAAGAACCCGCTCTCGACCACCTCGCGTCTGAGCGCTGCCGCTCACGCGGCGTGGAATCGTCCGGGCGTGAACACGCTCCGGGCCGCGGTCGCGCAGATACGGGCGAACACCGACTCGCCGATGGAGACGGTGCTCCGGCTCGCTCTGATCGCCGCCGATCTTCCGGAGCCCGTCGTGAACCGACCCATCCGAGTCGGGTCCGGCCGCGAGCTGCACGGCGACCTCGTCTATGCACAGCGGCGGGTCGTGGTCGAGTACGACGGCGACCATCACCGCACGGAAGCTCACCAGTACAACCGTGACGTGGACCGGATCTGGGCACTAGAGCGGGCCGGCTGGCGCGTGGTCCGCGTCAACCGCTCGCACCTCGACAATGGCGCCGCTGTCGCAGTGGCGCGTGTACGCGCAGCCCTGGCCGAGAGGGGTCGCGACACGCCGCTATGACCGAGGCATAACGGCGTGTCGCGACCCCCGTTGTCGCGCTGCGCCGACGCGCGCCCGGACCGGGGGCCGAAGAGCCAGCACGACCCCTTTCAGGTGGTCAGGTGGTTAGGCGGGGAGGGCGCAGGCGTCGCCGTCGCAGGCGGCGGCCGAGGGGTCGCCGAGCGGGGTGAGGAGCGGGTGGGGCGGCGCAGGCGCTGCGGCGGCCGCCCCGCCTTCGGCGGCGCTCACGCGCTCGCCTCCGCGGTCGCCGCCGGCTCGGCGGCGCGCTCGGACCAGACCTGCTCCAGCACCTGGGCGAAGGTCGCGGCGTCCTGGGCGCCGGAGACGCCGTACTTGCCGTCGATGACGAAGAACGGGACGCCGTTGATGCCGTACTCGGCGGCCGTGCGCTGGTCCTCGCGGACCGAGTCCAGGTACTCCTCGGACTCCATCGCCGCGAGCGCTTCCGCGCGATCGAGGCCGACCGACTCGGCGAGGTCGGCGAGAGACTCGACGCGGCCCACGTGGCCGCCCTCGATGAAGTAGGCCTGGAACAGCCGCTCGGCCAGCTCAAGCTGCTTGCCCTGCGCCTTGGCGAAGTGCAGCAACTCGTGCGCCTTCACGGTGTTGGTGTGCTGGAGGGCATCGAAGTCGTAGTCGAGGCCGACCGAGGAGGCGATCCCGGTCACGCGGTCGAGCATCTGGTGCACCTGCTCGGCGGGGATGCCCTTGTGACCGGCGAGGAAGTCCACCTCACTGCCGTCGAAGTCGACCGGGGTGTCCGGAGACAGCTCGAAGGAGTGGTACTCGACCTCGACGGCACGGCCGTCGCCCGCGCCGGAGAACAGGCCGCTGCCCGCCTCGAACTTGCGCTTGCCGATGTAGCACCACGGGCAGGCGATGTCGGACCAGATGTCGATCTTGATGGGTTCACTCACAACAGAGGACAACGGCGTGCAGCGCTGCAGTTATTCCACCGACGCTAGAGCGCCGTGTCCTCCGGCGTGTCCACTGCTCCCCCGAACCGGCGGTTGCGCCGGGCGAAGATGTCGATGGCGTTCCACAGGTCGGTGCGGGAGAAGTCCGGCCACAGCGTGTCCAGGAACACCATCTCCGCGTACGCGCTCTGCCAGAGCAGGAAGTTGCTGGTGCGCTGCTCCCCCGAGCTGCGCACGAACAGGTCCACGTCCGGCATGTCCGGGATGTACAGGTGGCGCTGGATGGTCTTCTCCCCCACCGCCGACGGCTTCAGCCGCCCGGCGGCGACCTCCGCCGCGATCTCGCGCACGGCGTCCGCGATCTCGGTGCGGCCGCCGTAGTTGACGCACATCGTGAGTGTCAGCACGTCGTTGCCCGCTGTCAGCCGCTCGGCGTACTGCAGCTCTTTGATGACCGACGACCAGAGCCGCGGCGTCCGGCCGGCCCAGCGCACGCGCACACCCCACTCGTTGAGCTGGTCGCGCCTGCGGTGCAGCACCTCCCGGTTGAAGCCCATCAGGAAGCGGACCTCGTCGGGCGAGCGCTTCCAGTTCTCGGTGGAGAACGCGTAGACGCTGAGGTGCTTCACCCCGACCTGGATGGCCCCGGCGACGACGTCGAGCAGGGAGGCCTCGCCGGCGCGGTGCCCTTCGATGCGGGTGAGGCCCTGACGGTTCGCCCAGCGGCCGTTGCCGTCCATCACGATCGCGACGTGCCCGGGGACGGCCTTCGGCGGGTAGGCGGGCGGGTGAATGCCCGTCCAGTCGAGGGGGCGGTACTCGACCGCGTCCTTGTGCGTGTACGGCTTGGGGCTCATCCACTCGCCTTCTGATCGTGCTGGACGTGCTGCAGCGAACGCAGGCCGCGCTCGAGGTGCCACTGGGTGTAGGCGGCGACGAGGCCGTTGGCCTTCGAGCGCGTGGACTCGTCGGAGGCGTCGGCCGTCGCCCAGTCGCCGGTGAGCAGCGCGCCGAGGAGGGCGATGGTCGCGGCGTCGATCCGGGGAGCGCCCTGGGGCGCGCAGTCGGCGCACACCACGCCGCCCAGCTGGACCACGACGTGCTCGTGCGGGCCGGGGGCGCCGCAGCGGGAGCAGTCCTGGAAGCTCGGCGCCCAGCCCGCCAACGACAGCGCGCGGAGCAGGTACGAGTCGAGGGTGAGCTGCGGGCCGTGCTCGCGGCGCGACAGCGACCGCAGGGCGCCGACCAGCAGGAGGTACTGCTGCAGCGAGGCCTCGGCGTCGGTCAGCCGGTCGGCGGCCTCCACCATCGCGTTCGCGGCGGTGTAGCTGGCGTAGTCGTCGGCGATCAGCGCGCCGTAGGCCCCGATCGTCTCGGCCTGCGTCACCACGTCGAGCGTGCGGCCCTCGTAGAGTTGCACGTCGGCGACCATGAACGGCTCCAGCCGCGACCCGAACTTGGAGGCGGTGCGACGGACGCCCTTCGCCACCGCGCGGATCTTGCCGTGCTGCCGGCTGAGCAGGGTGACGATGCGGTCGGCTTCACCCAGCTTGTGGGTGCGCAGCACGACGGCTTCATCACGGTAGACAGGCACGACTCCAGTATCCCGCGTGATACAAGTGACTGGTGACATCCGCCGCCTTCTCGATCCCCCTCTGGGGTGACCTGGTCGCCGTCGGCGTCGGCAGTCTGCAGGGGGCGATGTTCGCCTCCGGGTTCCGCGACCGCCGGCTCGACCTGCTGGGCATCGCGATCATCGGCGTGGCCACGGGGCTCGGCGGCGGCCTGCTGCGCGACCTGCTCCTCAACGTCACGCCGGTGGCGCTGCAGTCGAACTGGTACCTGCCGGCGACCGTCGTCGCCGCGCTGCTCGGGATGCTGCTGGTCCGGCTGTTCCGCCGGCTGGACCCGATCATCACCTTCCTGGACGCGCTTACGATCGGCCTGTTCGGCGCGATCGGGGCGACCAAGGCGCTGGCGCTCGGCCTCCCGGAGGTCCCCGCGGTGTTCGTCGGCGTCGTCTCGGCCGTCGGCGGCTCGATCCTGCGCGACGTGCTGCTGAACCTGCCCATCGCCCTGATGCACGTCGGCTCGCTCTACGCGGTCGCCGCGGGCGCGGGCACGATCGTGCTGGTGGTGCTGGTCGACCTGAAGGTGCCGTTCACGATCGCGGTGCTGGTGTGCGTTCTCGTGACGCTGATCATCCGCCTGCTGGCGGTGCGGTTCGGCTGGAGCCTCCCGGAGCAGCGCGAGCTCGGCCGCCTGCGCGCGCCCCGCTGGATGGCGTTCGGCTTCGGGAGGCGCCCGAGCGACGAGCGGACGATCGAGCGGACGGACACGGGAGCCATTCCGCGGTATCGGATCCAGGACAAGCCCGCGGACAACGGAGGAGATCTGCGCGCGTGACCGCCTGAATGACGGTTAACGGAGGAGATCCCGGTCGAATGGACCGGGATCTCCTCCGTTGACTGCGGGTCAGGCCCCGACCAGCTCGCCCTTCTCGGCGGCGTGGCCGGCGGAGGCGCGCACGGCGCGGTTCACGGCCGACACGACGGCCTTGAACGAGGCGGTCGTGGTGTCGCCGTCGATGCCGACGCCCCAGAGGCGCACGCCGTCGACGTCGAGCTCGACGTAGGCGGCGGCCTGCGCCGACTCGCTCGCCGACAGCGTGTGCTGCGAGTAGTCGTACAGGTGCGCGTTGATCCCGCGGGCGTTGAGGATGTCGAAGAACGCGGCGATCGGGCCGTTGCCCTCCCCGGTGGCCTTCGCGACCGTGTCGCCGTCGCGCAGCGCCACCGTGAGGGTGACGTGCTCGCCGGTCTCGTTGGTCGTGCTCGTGCTGCCCAGCTCGAACCGGCCCCACTTGGCGTCGGGGTCGGAGGCCGGGGCCGGCAGGTACTCGTCCTGGAAGATGTCCCAGATCTCGGCGCTGGTGACCTCGCCGCCCTCGGCGTCGGTCTTGGCCTGCACGACGCCGGAGAACTCGATCTGCAGCTTGCGCGGCAGGTCCAGCGCGTGGTCCGTCTTCAGCAGGTAGGCGACGCCGCCCTTGCCGGACTGCGAGTTCACCCGGATGACCGCCTCGTAGCTGCGGCCCAGGTCCTTCGGGTCCACCGGCAGGTAGGGCACGGCCCAGACCAGGTCGTCCACGGAGACGCCCTCGGCCTCGGCCCGCGCGGCCATCGCCTCGAAACCCTTCTTGATCGCGTCCTGGTGCGAGCCGCTGAACGCGGTGAACACCAGGTCGCCGCCCCACGGGCTGCGCTCGCCCACCGGCAGCTGGTTGCAGTGCTCGACGGTGCGCTTGATCTGGTCGATGTCGCTGAAGTCGATCTGCGGGTCGATGCCCTGCGTGAACAGGTTCACGCCCAGCGTGACCAGGTCGACGTTGCCGGTCCGTTCGCCGTTGCCGAACAGGCAGCCTTCGATGCGGTCGGCGCCGGCCATGTAGCCCAGCTCGGCGGCGGCCACGGCGGTGCCGCGGTCGTTGTGCGGGTGCAGCGACAGGATGACGTTCTCGCGGTGGTTCAGGTGGCGGGACATCCACTCGATCGAGTCGGCGTAGACGTTCGGCGTGGCCATCTCGACGGTCGCGGGCAGGTTGATGATGACCTTGCGCTCGGGCGTCGGCTCGAAGACCTCCAGCACCTGGTTGCAGATGTCGGCGGCGAACTCCAGTTCGGTGCCGGTGTACGACTCGGGCGAGTACTCGTAGTAGATCTCGGTGCCGGGGACCATCGACTCGAACTGCTTGCACAGCCGCGCGCCGGCGAGGGCGATGTCGACGATGCCCTGCTGGTCGGTGCGGAACACGACGTCGCGCTGCAGGATGCTGGTGGAGTTGTAGAGGTGCACGATCGCCTGTTTGGCGCCGACCAGCGACTCGTAGGTGCGCTTGATCAGGTGCTCACGCGACTGGGTCAGCACCTGGATGGTGACGTCGTCCGGGATCGCGTTCTCCTCGATGAGGCTGCGGACGAAGTCGAAGTCGGTCTGGCTCGCCGACGGGAAGCCGACCTCGATCTCCTTGTAGCCCAGGCGGACCAGCAGGTCGAACATGATCCGCTTGCGCTCGGGGCTCATCGGGTCGATCAGGGCCTGGTTGCCGTCACGCAGGTCGACGGCGCACCAGCGCGGCGCGACGGTGATGCGCTTCGACGGCCAGGTCCGGTCGGGCAGGTCGACGCGGATCTGCTCGTGGTACGGGCGGTACTTGTGGATCGGCATGGCGCTCGGCGCCTGAGTGTTCTTCATGGTCTGTCTTCTCCTCGCGGTGTGGTGTGGAGAGCCAACGACGAACTCCGCGACGAGGGAGGCCCGGAACTAGGACTCGTCGCGGCAGCTAAGGAGGAGCAGACCGTACACAGAAACCACGGTACCACGGCGCACGATCAGCCGCGTCCCACCGCCAGCGCCGCCGCCTGCCGCATCGACAGGTCGGGCAGGTAGGCGCGGACCAGCCCGACGCCGATCGACGGCAGGGCCACCGGGTCCGGGTAGGCCATCATGAGCGGGTGCAGCTCCGGCTGGAACTTCTGCTTGAACTTGAGCAGGGACCGGAAGCCGTACACCGGCTCCAGCGACGTGCTGAGGTAGCCGAGCACGCGGTCCATGCCGCTCTTCTCGTCGTCGGGGGTGCCGGCCGTGTGCGCGAGCGGGGCGGCGGACAGGCTCATGAACTCGACGCCGTCCTCCTTCATGCGCGTGGCGGCCTCGGCGATCAGGAACTCCATCACGCCGTTGATGCTGCCGGGGCGCCTGCGCATGAAGTCGAGCGTCCAGCCGACCACGTGGCCGTCGCGGTAGCTCGGCAGCCAGGAGGTCACGCCCTCGATGCGGCCGGACTCGTCCACGGCGAGCATCAGCCGCACCGCCGGGTCGCGCAGTTCGTCCAGGCCGCCGAGCGTGAAGCCCATCTCGGGGAGGTCCTTCTCCGCCACCCACTGCTCGGAGATGTCCGAGAGCTGCACCGCCGCGCTGAGCGGCAGCGCGCCGAAGCTGGTCCACTCCGCGCGGATGCCCGCGCGCTGGGCGCGGTTGATCGAGGTGCGGACGTCCTGCCACTTCTTGCCGGTGGTCGCCCACTGCTGGGGCCGGATGACCGTTTCCTCGGCCACCGTCATCGTCGACCAGCCCATCCGGTCGAAGACCGGCTGGTACTCGGCGTCCACGCTGTAGAAGGTCGGGATCCAGCCGCTGTCGTCGCAGAACCGCGCGAAGCGCTCGATGATGCCGTCGTGCGCGGCCGGGTCGGCCCCGAAGGGCGCGCCGGTCGTGAGGGCCACGCGGCCGACCACGCGGTAGGCCACCGCTCCCCCGGTCGCCGGGTCGAACCAGTAGCTGTTGCCCGGCCAGGTCGCCATGAACGAAATGGCGTCGCCGCCGCCGCGCTCCAGCAGCGCCCGCACGCGCGCGGCGTCGCCGACCGGCCGCCGCCACGCGCCGCCGCCGACCATGAACGGGATCGCGGCGAGGATGACGACCAGCCAGAACACCGTGCCGATGTTGTGGTACACCACGGTCGCCAGCGGCGTCGTGGGCAGGTACTGCAGGGGCTCGCGGCGCAGGAAGCTCACCGGGATGAAGCGCTCCAGCACGTCGTTGAACAGGTCCGTGAGGTCGATCGGGCGGGTGAACCCGGTGTCCTTCTGCAGCCAGCCGACCAGGATGTACAGCGCGATCAGGCCGAGGCCGGTGAACGCGATCGTCAGCGCGTAACGGCGGACGGAGCGCGCGGTGGCGCGCACGGTGAAGTGGCGGCGGTAGACGATCAGCAGCACCGCCATCGTGGCGGGCACGAGCGCCGACAGCGCCAGGCTGAGGGTGACCTCCCAATACCGCGGCGACACGGTCGGCCGCGCGTCGGCGAACGGGAGGATGCCGAAGTAGAGGCCGGACAGGACCGCGAGCAGCGCGTTCACCGACACCGCGAGCCACACGGCGAAGCGCCGGCCCCGCAGCAGGCCGTACGCGGCGACCAGGAGGGCCAGCAGCGGGAGGACGGAGATGAGGACAGGGCCGAACCCGTTGATGCGCTCCAGGGTGAGGTCGTGCACGCAGTCGCGCGTCACGGCGAACGCCTGGCAGCGCTCCAGCACGCTCCCGGTGGCCGGGACGTCGTTGGAGAACAGCAGGCCGATCGGCGAGAGCATCCCGTACCTGGACTGGCTCAGAAGGCCGATCACCGGCCCGAGCGCGCTGATGGTCACGGCCGAGGCGAGCAGCACCCGGACCTCGTGGTGGGAGCTGCGGCGCCAGCCGAGGAGGCGCTCGTGCGGCCGCAGCAGCACGCCGAGGCCGAAGCCGGCGAGGACCGCGAGCAGCCGGTAGAGGTCGGACGGGTCGCCCGAGTACAGCAGGTACATGATCGCGACGAGCATCGTGATGACGCGGATGCGCCGGCGCCAGAACGCCCCGGCGAACGCGCTCGCGGTCATGATGGTGCCCGCGATGCCGGTGAACACGTCGAGGACGACCAGGTGGTGGACGTTGCGCGCCCACATCTCCCCGGTCTGCGAGCCGATGAGCTGGATCCCGACGCCGGCGGCGATCCCCGCGACGGAGGTCGCGACGAAGGCGAGCGCGGTGCGCCACGCCCCCATCAGCTGCTCGGAGGCGCCGACGAGCAGCACCGTGAGCACGAGCACGACGATCAGCTCGGCGAGGTTGTTGGTGAACAGCACGGCCGTGACCGGGGACCACCAGTGGCCGTCGAGGAGCTGGTCGGGACCGACGCCGAGCCACACCCGCAGCGGGCGGTGCGGGCCGTGGATCGGTCCGGTGGCGAGCGCGAGCACGAGGATGAGCGCCGTCAGCCCCGTCGTGAACGGGTGCGTGGCGATCAGCCGGCCGAGACGGCGCAGCAGCGCGGCGGCGCCCGATGGGCGCGCAGGCGCCTCCGGGCTCCGCTCGGGCGCGGGCTTCGCCGCGGGCTTCGCGGCTGCGGCGTCCTGCGTCGCGGCTGTGGGCTCCTGCTTCGCGGCCGCGGGCTCCTGCCTCACGGCTGTCTCGGGCTGAATGGTTGCGTGCTGAATGGTGTCCTGCTGCTCTTGAGTCGTGCTGTTCCCCGGCCCGCCGCCGTTCGCCGGCGCGCCTCCCCCCGTGGTCACGGCATCATTCACGGAGCCAGCCCCATGTGAGCGGCGACCGCGGGGAAGCCGTTCGTCAGCGTGTAGCGCACCGTGTTCCAATCGTGTGCCGACCCGGGCGAGATCAGGAGGTCGCTGCGGATCCCGGCGGAGATCGCGTCGGAGTGCAGCGTCTTCGCAAAAGCAGTGTACTTGGCGTCGTTCTGACCCGCGCCGAAGACCATCAGCGTGTTCTTGTAGGGAGCGTGCGCCTTCATGGTAGGCCCGAGTTGCGCGTCCTCATAGGCGGTGTGCGATCCGGCGAACCCGGTCGCGATCGTGAGCGTCACGTTGCCGAGCGTCGGCCCCAGCTCGCTGGAGGAGGCGAGCGCGGAGCCGAACAGGTCGGGGCGCTCTGCGGCGAACTGCGCGGCGCAGGTGGCGCCCTGCGAGTAGCCGAACGCGCCCCACGCCGCGGGGTCGCTGCTCACCCGCAGGTGCGAGGTGATCCAGGAGCGCACGTCCTTCAGCAGGTAGGTCGCCGAGTCGCCGAAGGCGCGGGAGTCGATGCACATCGGGTTGCGGCCGGGGCCGCCGAGCTGGTCGGGCGCGACCACGATCGGCGCGTAGCCGTTGTGCTTCGCCGCGTACGCGTCCAGGAAGGTGCCGATCCGGCCCGCCGTGAACATGTCGGCCGGCGCGCCCGGCTGCCCGGAGAGCGCGTACAGCACCGGCAGCGCGGGCGGGTTGGGCCCGAGAGCGGCGGGCGGCAGGTAGACGACCGCCTCCCGCGCGGGGAAGTTGGACTCGATCGCGGGGATCTTGACCTTGCCGATCTCGCCCTTCACCGGTGGGTCCGTCTGCGGGGTGGACGCGGCCCAGGCCGTGCCGGAGATGACCTCGCCGCGCTCGTGGTGCAGGTTCAGCGCCTTGTACGGGACGACGCCGAGAGCGTCGTTCAGGTTGCGGTACGCGCCGAAGTCGACGTTCACACCGGCGAAGGCGGCGATCAGGAAGACCGGGATGCTGACCGCCGCGATGAGCTTGCGCCACCAGCGGGACCGGAACAGGTTGGCGACCGCGAGGCTGACGCCGGCGAAGCCGATCGCGACCCACATCGTCGTCACCGGGGTGAGGCCGACACCGAACAGGTTGTAGACGTCGTCGGTCAGCCACACCAGGAACCAGCCGAGCAGGCCGCCGCCGATGGCGGCGATCACCCCGGCGAGCGTGCGCTTCCAGGTGGGCCGCACGAGCAGGTACACCGCGAGGACCGCGGCGACGACGTCGATCGCGATGAGGAACGGCGGCTTGTCGATCCTCAAAGTCATGAGCCAGTTCAGGGTGGATCCTCTCGATGGTGCGGGCGCTCCGGCACGGAGGTGGGCACGTTCGGGTGCGCCGATCTCCCAGTATCGGATACTCAGCCTGCGGATAGCTGAGGCTTGATGAGCGTTCAGGAAACCTGGAGGCGGGCTACTCGACCGCGAGGGCCTCGACCGGGGCCACCCGCGTGGCCCGGCGGGTCGGCGCGACCGAGGCGCCGACGGCGAGCACGGCCGCCGCGACCACGATCAGCCCGATGAACAGCCACGGGATCGCGGGCGGGACCAACCCGCCGCCCGGCAGCTGCCCGAGCAGTGTCTGCGCGCCGATCCAGCCGTACAGCGTACCCAGCACGAGCCCGGAGAACACGGCGGCGACGGTCAGCTGGGCGCTCTCGGCCAGGATCATCCTGCGCACCTGCGCCGCGCTCAGCCCGAGCGCCCGGAGCAGCCCGAGCTCCCGCCTGCGCTGCAGCACGCTCAGCGACAGGCTGTTGACGACGCCGACGGCGGCAATCACCGCCGAGAAGCCGACCAGCCCGCTGAACACCAGCATGACGACGGTGAGCACACTCTCAGCACCCTGGTAGAGCTCGGGGTCCTTCGCGGCCGCGCTGCGGATGAGCGTGAGCCAGGTCTGGGTGGCGACGACGAACATCGTGATCAGCGTGACGCCGATGACGAGGCCGATCGCGGTGCGCGAGCTGCGCTCCGGGTTCCGCACGGCGTTGGCCGCGGCGAGCCGTCCTGCGGCGCCCGCTCCGAAGAGCAGGCCGACCCCGCGCAGCACGGCGGGCAGGAAGAGCGGCGCCGCGACGATGACGCCGGTGAAGGAGAGCAGGCCGCCGAGCATCGCGATCAGGACGCCGTAACGGCCGAACTCCACGAGCGTGCTGTCGGCCGAGCGCGCGAACAGCCCGAGACCGAGTGCCAGCCCGAAGCCGAGCAGGGCGGCGCCGGGGAGGATGAGCAGCCCGGCGGCGACGATCCGCCCGGTGCTGCGGACGGCGGCGACGGGTCGCTCCTGCGCGGCGCCGAGCGCCTCCACCGGTGCCACGGTCAGCACGCGCCTGCTGCCGATCCAGGACGCGGCCCACGTCGTCAGGACGACGACGACCGGCGGCGCGATCAGCGCGGGCGTGATGACCGGGTACAGCGTGTCGGGCAGGACGCCCCACCAGATGAACGCGCGCACCGCGACGAGAGCGAGGACGACCGCGATCACGCCGCCGATGAGCGCGCCCACCACGCCGACGGCGAGGCCCTCCCCCGCGACGGACCGGCGCTGCGCCTTGGCACTCGAGCCGAGCAGGCGCATGAGCGCGATCGTCCTGGTGCGGCCGGCGATGACGGTCGCGAACGTGTTGGTGGTCACGATGGCGCCGACGAACACGGCGATCACGAAGAAGATCCCGGCGACCAGGCCGAGGGCGAAGCGGGCGGAGCCGTGCTCGCCCATCGGCGACGCCTCGATGTAGGCGCCGAGGACGTTGGTGCACGCCAGCAGCGCGACCCCGAACGCGGAGCTGAGGGCGGAGACGAGGACGCTCGCGCGGTGGTCGCGCGCGTTCGCCCGGAAGGCGCGGATCACGCGTGCGCCTCCAGTCCCTGCGGATCCATCCCCTGCGAATCGATCCCCTGCGACTCCAGGCCCCGCGGATCCGGGCCGCGCGACTCCCCGCCGGGCGACCCCATCCCGTGCGCCTCCATGCCGAGCATGAACGCCGAGACCTCCTCGGCGCTGGAGCGCTCCCGCTCGGCCACGACGCGGCCGTCGGCGAGGAAGACGATGCGGTCGGCGTAGCTCGCCGCGACCGGGTCGTGGGTGACCATCGCGATGCTCTGGCCGTAGCTGCGGGAGGCCTCCTGCAGCACGCCGAGGACCTCCCGGCCGGTGCGGGAGTCCAGGTTGCCCGTCGGCTCGTCCGCGAACACGAGGTCGGGCCGGGTCGCCAGGGCGCGCACGATCGCGACGCGCTGCTGCTGGCCGCCGGACAGCTCGTGCGGGCGGTGGGTGAGCCGGTCGCCCAGGCCGAGCAGGTCGATCAGGCCGTCGATCCACTCCCGCTGCGGCAGCGTCGGACGGCGGCCGTCGATCTCGAACGGCAGCAGGATGTTCGCCCGCACGTCCAGCGTGGGGACGAGGTTGAAGGACTGGAACACGAAGCCGACGCGGCGGCGGCGCAGCACGGTCAGCTCGGCGTCGCCCATGCCGCTGATCTCGGTGTCGCCGAGGAAGACGCGCCCGCCGGTCACCGTGTCGAGACCCGCCATGACGTGCATGAGCGTCGACTTGCCGGAGCCGCTCGGGCCCATGATCGCGGTGAACCGGCCGGCGGGGATGCCGACGGTCACGTCGTCGAGGGCGATGACCCGGTTCGAGCCGGATCCGTAGGTCTTCGTCGCGCCGTCGACGCGCGCCACCATGCTGTCGGGAGTGTCCATATCCTCAGGCTAGGAATCCGGCTCCGCCACCGGATCGGGCTGTGGAGCCACAGTGGATCAGCCCAGAGGATGATCTGCGGGTGAACCTCCGCGAGCGCCGCCCGACTTTCGCCCGGGCGGGTCACTCCGCGCGCTCGGCCGCTCCCCCGGTCAGCCCGTGCTCGAAGGCGTAGACGACCATCTGCACGCGGTCGCGCAGCCCCAGCTTCGCCAGGATGCGGCTGATGTGCGTCTTCACCGTGGCCTCGCTCAGGTACTCCGACCCGGCGATCTCCGAGTTGCTGAGCCCGCGGGAGGCGAGCACGAAGATCTCCCGCTCCCGGCTGGTGAGCGTGCCGAACTCCGGCGGCGTCTGCTTGGCCTGCTGGCTGTCAGAGAAGTACTCGAACAGCTCGCGGGTCGCGCCTGCCGCGATCACCGCGCTGCCGGCGTGGACGGTGCGGATGGCGGCGAGCAGGAACTCCGGCTCCGCGTCCTTGAGCACGAACCCGCTGGCGCCGCTGCGGATGGCGCGCGCGGCCGCCTCGTCCAGGTCGAAGGTGGTGAGGACGATGATGCGCGCCGGCTCGCGGCCCTCGCGCACGGCCTCCTCCACGATGCGGCTGGTCGCCGCGATGCCGTCCATGACCGGCATCCGGATGTCCATCAGGACGACGTCGGGACGCGTCTCGCGCACCAGCGCGACGCCCTCCTTGCCGTCGGACGCCTCGCCGGCGAACACCAGGTCGGGCTGCGAGCCGATCAGCATGCGGATGCCGGCGCGGAACAGCGCCTGGTCGTCGACGAGGGCGACCGTGATCGGGGCGCTCATGCGCGCACCCCCGAGACCACCGGCAGGAAGGCCGTCACCACGAACCCGTCGCCGGCCGGCCCGGCCGACAGCGACCCGCCTGCCAGCGTCGCGCGCTCGCGCATGCCGGGCAGGCCGTGCCCGATGCGCGGGAGGCCTCCGGTGGCCAGGGGTTCCGGGGTCGGTGTCTTCATGCTGTTCCTCACGGTGATGACGATGCCCGGGCCGCCGTCGGAGCCGCCCGACTGGGCGAGCACGACGGAGACCGGGCGGGTGGTGTCCCCGTGCCGGAGCGCGTTGGTCAGCGCCTCCTGCACGATGCGGTACGCGGCGATCTGCTGCGCGGAGCCGAGCCCGTCGAGCTCGCCGCGACGCTCCATGGTCACGGGCAGGCCGGCGGCGCGGACCTGCTCGACCGTCTGCTCGACATCGGCGAGCGACGGCTGCGGGCCCTCCGGCTGGCTCTGCCGGAGCTCGGCGAGCAGCACGCGCACGTCGACCAGTGCGGAGCGCGCCGTCGCGGCGATGGTCTCCAGGGCGGTGTCGACGGCGTCCGGGTCGGCGTGCCGCGCGTAGCGGGCGCCGTCGGCCTGCGCGATGACCACGGCGAGCGAGTGGGCGACCACGTCGTGCATGTCGCGGGCGATACGGGTGCGCTCCTGCTCGACGACGACGACCTCCTCGGCGCGGTTGCGGTCGAGCTCCGCCGCGATCTGGGCGTGCCGGGAGGCGCGGGCGTTGCGCCAGGTGCGGGCCAGGAGGCCGAGCACCCAGGACAGCCCGAGGACCGTCGCGCTCACCACGAAGAGGAACGCGAACTGGAGCGCCATCCCGGTGAGCTGCGACGACAGGAGGTTGAAGTAGCCCTGCGCGAGCGCGGACGTCAGCGTCAGGTACAGCGAAGCGACGAAGGCGCCGATTCCGGCCGAGATCAGGCCGGCATAGCGGACCACCCGGTCGCCGTAGAGGGCCGTGGCGTAGAGGACGATGAGCACCGCGATGTCGCTGACGAGGATGTTGTGGCCCGTCGTCATCTGGACGACCGCGGCGAGCCAGGCGATCGCGAGCGAGACGGCCGGCGACATGCGGCGCAGGGCGACGGCCACGGCGAAGACGATCAGGACGAGGAACGTCGACCGCCCGCTGTCGTCGGGCACCAGGCTGGAGGCGAAGTCGGCGACGAGGCAGAAGAACACGTAGGCGACGGCGCCGGCGATGTCGAAGGTGAGCTGCGGGCGGGTCAGGCGCCGCACCAGACGGGGACCGTCGCCCAGGCCCTCCTCCGCGCTCGCGCCGCCGCCGGACGACGCCAGCCACAGCAGCAGGGACGGCATCGGGCCGGCGGTCGCGGTGGCCCGCTGGCGGGCGACCAGGAAGCCGAGCAGCCACGCGCTGACGAACACGACCGCCAGCAGCAGGCTCATCATCAGGAGGCCGACCCCCTGGCTGGTGTAGTACCCGCCGATCACCGGGCCGAACTGCGGGAACTTGAGGTCGCCGCGGACGGTGAAGAGGTACGCCAGCGCGGGCGCCCAGAGGATGGCGGAGCCGAACCCGAACCAGCGCACCACCCGGCCGCCGTGCGAGGCGATCCCGAACAGCGCGATCACGACGGCGACCGCGGAGATCAGCCGATGCGGCAACGGGAGCGACGACCCCTCGCTGAGCTCGGCCAGCACCGCGAGCCAGGCGATCTCCAGCGCCACCACCGGGAGCACCCGCGAGAGCGCGACGGCGGCGCAGTACAGCAGCACCGCCAGGGCGCCGGCCAGGTCGAACGGAAGGCCCGTGACCAGCCACAGCCCGAACAGCACGACGGCGACCGCGGGCTCGAGCACCCAGCGGTGCGGTGCGAGCGCGCTCAGCAGTCGTGTGCGATCTGGCATATCTCTACGTTACGGGGCCGCGGCCCGAGCGCCCGCATCCCGGCGGCGGAATCATCCTGGGGATGTATGCGCGGCTGGCTAGTATCACCATCATGGACAACGGCTTCGGAGGGATGGCGATCCTCTTATGGCTGTCGCCGCTCATCGCGCTAATACTTGTCCTGGGCACTGTGGTGATCGTGCCTCCTGTCATCGCCGGTGTGCTGACGGCGCTCGCTTCCGTCATGCTGAGGGTCGTCCGGAAGCCGAGGCGCGCGGCCGAACCCGCGGCGTCCCAACTCGACCCGTGTACGCGTCTGGTGACCCTCGGCCGCGCATCAGGAGAGCCCGCGGAAGCCGACCGGCCGGACGCGAGCGCTGCCGAAGTGTAGGGAGCCGCCCGTTTAGAACCCCAGCCGCCCGAGCTGCTTCGGGTCGCGCTGCCAGTCCTTCGCCACCTTCACCCGCAGCGACAGGAACACCTTGCGGCCGAGGAGCTCCTCGATCGGCTTCCTGGCCTCGGCGCCGACGTCGCGGATGCGGGAGCCGCCCTTGCCGATCACGATGGCCTTCTGGCTGTCGCGCTCTACGAACAGGTTGGCGTAGACCTCGACCAGGTCCTTGTCGTCGCGCTCCACGATGTCGTCGATGGTGACGGCGAGGGAGTGCGGCAGCTCGTCCTCCACGCCCTCCAGCACCGCCTCGCGGATGTACTCCGCGATGCGGTCCTCGATGCCCTCGTCGGTGACAGCGTCCTCCGGGTAGAGCGGGCCGGGCGACTCCGGGAGCAGCTTCATCAGCTCGGAGGTGAGGGTGTCGAGCTGGATGCGGCTGGTCGCGGAGATCGGGATGATCGCCTCCCACTCGCGAAGCGCGGAGACGGCGAGGAGCTGCTCGGCGACCTGGGTCTTGCCGGCCGCGTCGATCTTGGTGACGATCGCGACCTTCTTGGCGTTCGGGTAGTCGTCCAGCTGGTCGTTGATGAAGCGGTCGCCCGGGCCGATCTTCTCGTCCGCGGGGACGCAGAACCCGATCACGTCGACGTCGCCCAGCGTGGACTGCACGAGCGTGTTCAGCCGCTCGCCGAGGAGCGTGCGCGGCCGGTGGATGCCGGGGGTGTCGACCAGGATGAGCTGGCCGCCGCGCTGGTGGACGATGCCGCGGATGGCGCGGCGCGTGGTCTGCGGCTTGGAGCTCGTGATCGCGACCTTCTCGCCGACGAGGGCGTTGGTGAGGGTCGACTTGCCCACGTTGGGGCGGCCGACGAACGAGACGAATCCGGCGTGGTACTCGCTCATGCGCGGGCCTCCTTGTGCTGGCGGTCGGACTTGGGTTGCTTGGGGGCCTTGTCCGGTTTGTGCGGCTTGTCGGACTTGTGCGGCTTCTCGGATTTGTGCGGCTTCTCGGCTGCCGCGTCCTCGTGCGCCTCCGGCAGCAGGGCGGTGTCCCGCTCCACCAGGACGCTGCTCACGTGCTTGTGGCGCCCGTCGATCCGGTCGACGGTGAAGCGGAGGCCGTGCACGGCGACCGTCGAGCCGACCTCCGGGAGGCGGCCGAGCGCCTTGGTGACCAGGCCGCCCACGCTGTCGACGTCCTCGTCCTCGATCTCGAGGTCGAACAGCTCGCCGAGGTCGTCGATCGGCAGCCGGGTCGCGACCCGCAGCCGGCCCTCGCCGAGCTGCTGCACCAGCGCCACCTCGTGGTCGTACTCGTCGGAGATGTCGCCGATCAGCTCCTCGATCAGGTCCTCCAGGGTGACCAGGCCGGCGATGCCGCCGTACTCGTCCACCACCATCGCCAGGTGGTTGGACTCGAGCTGCATCTGCCGCAGCAGCGCGTCGGCCTTTTGCGACTCGGGGACGAACAGCGCGGGCCGGGCCAACTCGCCCATCGTGAGCGTGTCGGCGCCGAGCGCGCTCTCGTAGCTGAGCTTCGCCACGTCCTTCAGGTACAGGATGCCGGCCACTTCGTCGGGGTCGCCGTCGATCACGGGCATCCGGGAGACGCCGGTGGAGAAGAACATCCCCATCGCCGTCCCGAGCCCGGCGGAGCTGTCGATGGTGATCATGTCGGTGCGCGGCACCATCACCTCGCGCACGACGGTGTCGCTGAACTCGAAGATCGAGTGGATGAGCTCGCGGTCGTCCTCCTCCAGCACGTCGAACTCGGTCGCCTCGTCGACGATGCTGAGCAGCTGCTCCTCGCTGGTCACCGGGGCCGAGCGGGCGCGCGAGGGCGTCACCCGGTTGCCGAGCGCGACCAGGCCGCCCGGGATCGGGCCGAGCACGACGCGGATGCCGTAGACGAGCGGGGCGGTGAGCTGCAGCAGGATCCGCGAGTTCGCGCGCCCGACGCTGCGCGGGCTGGCGCCGACGAGCACGAACGACACCCCGGTCATGATCGCCGCGGACAGGATCAGCGAGATCCACCACTCCTCGAAGATCTGCTCGAAGGCGAGCGTCACCAGCACCGCGGCGGTGGTCTCCGCGATGATGCGGCTGAAGTTGATCGCGTTGAAGTACGCCCCGGGGTCCTCGGCGATCGCCCGCAGCGACGTCTTGGCACGGGAGGTCTCGGCCAGGTCGGCGATGTCGCCGCGGGACTGCACCGCCAGCGCCGAGTCCACGGCCGCCATGAGCCCGCCGAACGCGACCAGCAGGAACGCGACGACGAAGAACAGGGTTGCGAGCATCCGGCGCCTAGCGCTGTCGGTCGTAGCGGGCGAAGCCCACGAGGATGTCGCGCTGGATGCCGAACATCTCCCGCTCCTCCGCCGGCTCGGCGTGGTCGAAGCCGAGCAGGTGCAGGATGCCGTGCGTGGTCAGCAGCAGCAGTTCGTCCATCAGCGTGTGCCCGGCGGTCTCCGCCTGCACCTGCGCGACCTGCGGGCACAGCACGACGTCGCCGAGGAGACCGGCGGGAGCGGGCTCCTCCTCGGTGCCGGGGCGCAGCTCGTCCATCGGGAAGCTCAGCACGTCGGTCGGGCCGGGCTCGTCCATCCACTGCACGTGCAGCTGCTCCATGGCGGCCTCATCGACCAGGACGATCGCGAGCTCGGCGTCGGGGTGCACGTGCATGATGTCGAGCGCGTAGCCGGCCAGGCGCTGCAGGGCGGACTCGTCCACCTCGATGGCGGACTCGTTGTTGATCTCGATGCTCATCGTGTCGGGCCCTGTCGATCGGGATACTGTCGCTTCGGGAGGTGGTCGCGCGGCGTGCCGGCCCGGCGCTCGGCCCGGTTCGCGAACTCGCGGGCCTCCTCGCGCTCGTACTGCCGCGCCTGCTGCTTCGCGTCGTATTCGGTGTAGGCGTCCACGATCCGGCCGACGAGGCTGTGCCGCACGACGTCGTCGCTGGTCAGCCGGGCGAAGTGGATGTCGTCGATGTCGTTCAGCACGCGCGTCACCAGCCGCAGGCCGCTCGCCGCGTTCGGCAGGTCGATCTGCGTGATGTCGCCGGTGACGACCATCTTGGAGTTGAAGCCGAGCCGGGTGAGGAACATCTTCATCTGCTCGGGTGTGGTGTTCTGCGCCTCGTCCAGGATGATGAACGAGTCGTTCAGCGTGCGGCCGCGCATGTACGCCAGCGGGGCCACCTCGATGGTGCCGGCCGCGAGCAGCTTGGGCACGACCTCCGGGTCGAGCATCTCGTTGAGCGCGTCGTAGAGCGGGCGCAGGTACGGGTCGATCTTGTCGGTCAGCGTGCCGGGCAGGTAGCCCAGCCGCTCGCCGGCCTCCACCGCGGGGCGGGTGAGGATGATGCGGCTGACCTCCTTGCGCTGCAGCGCCTGGACGGCCTTCGCCATCGCCAGGTAGGTCTTGCCCGTTCCGGCCGGGCCGATGCCGAAGACGATGGTGTTGTGGTCGATCGCCTCGACGTACTGGCTCTGGCCGAGGGTCTTCGGCCGGATGCTCTTGCCGCGCGCGGTGAGGATCGCCTGGCTCAGCACGTCCGACGGGCTGAGGTTCAGGTCGCTGCGCATCATCCGGGCGGAGCTGGCGACCTCGGCCGGGCCGAGGTCCTGGCCGTTGCGGACCATCTGCAGCAGCTCCTCCAGCAGCGCGCGCGCCGCGGCGACCTGCGCCGGGTCGCCGGTCAGGCTGATCTCGTTGCCGCGGACGTGCACGTCCACCAGCGGGTACTGGCGCTCCAGCGTGGTCAGCAGGCGGTCCTGGGGACCGAGCAGCCGCACCATCTGGATCCCGTCGACGCTCAGGCGCGCCTCGGCCGGACCTCCCGGAGCAGTCGGTCCGTCGGGGGTCGTCGGGTCAGTCGTCGCCAAGGCTTCCTTCCTCGAGCCCGCCATCGGGCGAGCCCAGAATGTGGGCGTGGACGTGGAACACGGTCTGCCCCGCGCCCGCGCCGGTGTTGAAGATCAGCCGGAAGTCGCCGTCCGCATGCTCGTCCGCGAGCTTCTGCGCGGTCGCGACGAGTTCGGCGAGCAGCGCGGGGTCGCCCGCGGCCAGCTCGACGACGTCGCGGTACTGCTCGGTCTTGGGCACGACCAGCAGGTGCACCGGCGCCTTGGGCGCGATGTCGCGGAACGCGATGATGCGTTCGCTGTCGTATACGACGTCGGCCGGGATCTCCCCCGCGATGATGCGCGAGAAGATCGAGCGCTCCCCTGTCTCCATGTGATCCATCCTATTCGCCGGGACCGTCGCAGCGCGTCGGTCACCACCGCCCCAGCGCCGCGTTCAGCACGGCGAGGGCGGCGGGCCCCGCGGTGGAGGTCCGCAGCACCGTGTCGCCGAGGCGCACGACCTCCGCGCCCGCCGAGCGGAACGCGTCGAGCTCCTGCGGCGCGATGCCGCCCTCCGGGCCGACCACCAGCACGAGCGGCCGCCCGTCGGGGCGGACTGCGGTCAGCGCGTCGGTCGCGCCCGGCTCCAGCACGAGCACCCGGTGCGTCGCTGCGAGCGCGGCGACCTGCTTGGTCGTCGCCAGCTCCCCGACCTCGGGCGTCCAGGCCCGGATCGACTGCTTGGCGGCCTCGCGCACGATCGCCGCCCAGCGGTCGCGGCCCTTCGCCACCTTGGGGCCCTCCCAGCGGGAGACCGAGCGGGAGGCCGACCACGGCACCACCGCGTCGACGCCGAGCTCGGTGGCGGCCTGGACGGCGAGCTCGTCGCGGTCGCCCTTCGCCAGCGCCTGCACGAGGGTGATCGCCGGTTCCGCGCGCGGGACGCGTTCCACGGCCTCCACGTCGATCGTCAGCTCGGTGTTCGTCGCGACCAGCACCTCGCCCGACGCGACCAGGCCGCGCCCGTTGCCGATCAGGATGCTCTCGCCCGGGCGGGTGCGGTTGACCGTGGCGGCGTGCTTGGCCTCAGCGCCGGTCAGCGTGAGCCGGGCGCCCACCTCGACGTCGGTGAGGTCCTCACGCAGGTAGAGCGAGCTCATCGTGCGTCCGTCAGAGGTTGAGGAACCGGTCGCGGAGCTTCGCGAACAGCCCCTGCTGGAAGCGCGCCAGCGACGGCTCCGGGTTGTGGTGCGTCGCGGCGAACTTCTTGATGAGCTCCTTCTCCTTGTGGTCGAGCTTGGTCGGCGTGACCACCTGGATGCCCACCCGCAGGTCGCCCCGGCCGCTGCCGCGCAGGTGGGTGATGCCGCGGTCCTTGACCGTGACGATGTCGGCGCTCTGGGTGCCGGGCTTCAGCTCCAGGCGGATGTCGCCGTCGAGCGCCTTCACGGTCGCGGTGGTGCCGAGGATGGCGTCGGTCATCGAGAGCTCCAGCGTGCAGAGCAGGTCGTCGCCATCGCGGCTGAACACCTCGTGGTGCTTGACCTTGATCTCCAGGTACAGGTCGCCGTTCGGGCCGCCGGCGGGGCCGGCCTCGCCCGAGCCCGGCATCTGCAGGCGCAGGCCCGTGTCGACGCCGGCGGGGATGTCCACCGGAACGGTCCGGCGGGCGCGCACGCGGCCCTGGCCCTGGCAGGTCACGCACGGCGTGGCGATGACGGTGCCGTAGCCCCGGCAGGTGCCGCAGGGGCTGGAGGTCATCACGTTGCCGAGCAGCGAGCGCACCGAGCGCTGGATGCTGCCGGTGCCGTGGCAGATGTCGCAGGTGACCGGCGCGGTGCCGGGCTGGCAGCACGAGCCGTTGCAGGTCTCGCACACCACCGCGGTGTCGACGTCCAGGTCACGGTGGGTGCCGAAGACGACCTCGTCGAGCTCGACCTCCACGCGCAGCAGGGCGTCCTGGCCGCGCTCGCGCCGGGAGCGCGGGCCGCGGGTCGCGCCGCCGCCTCCGCCGAAGAACGTCTCGAAGATGTCGCCGAAGCCGGCGAAGTCGCCGGCGCCCGCACCGCCGAAGCCGGTCGAGCCGCCGAGGTCGTACTGCTGCCGCTGCTGCGGGTCGCTCAGCACGTCGTAGGCGTGGGTCACGAGCTTGAAGCGCTCCTGCGCCTCGGAGCTCGGGTTGACGTCCGGGTGCAGCTCGCGCGCGAGCCGGCGGTACGCCTTCTTGATCTCGTCGGGGGTGGCGTTGCGGTCAACGCCGAGGACTTCGTAGTGGTCGGCCACGTAAGGCTGTTCCTTCTGTTCGGTGCGTCGGAGTTCTTCGGTTCAGTCGCCGAGGAGTCGGGAGAGGTAGCGCGCCACGGCCCTGACCGCGGCCATGTTCCCGGAATAGTCCATGCGGAGCGGGCCGAGCAGCCCGACCCTGGCCAGGTCGGAGCCCGAGCTGTAGCCGCTCGACATGACCGAGGTCTCGGTCAGGCCGGTGACGGCGTTCTCGCGTCCGATGCTGACCGCCACGCCGTGCTGATCGAGCGCCATCTCGTCGAAGAGCCGCAGCAGGACCACCTGCTCCTCGATGGCCTCCAGCACGGGGGTGATCGATCCGGGGAAGTCGGTCTCGGTGCGCGCCAGGTTGGCCGCGCCCGCCATCACCAGCTTGTCCTGCCGGTTGGCGGCGATCTGGTCGAGCAGGGCGCTCGCCACGGGCGCCACCAGCGCGCGGGTGCGGTCGGTCAGGTGGTCGGGCAGTTCGCGGAGCCGCACGGCGGCGTCGGTGAGCGAGAGCCCGGCGGCAGCGCCGTTGATCGCGCCGCGGATCTCGGCGATCTCGGCGTCGTCCAGCTCGTCCTGAAGCTCGATCACGCGCTGCTCCACGGCGCCGGAGTCGGTGATGAGCACGCTCAGCAGTCTGCGGGAGCCGAGCGACACCAGCTCGATGTGCCGGATGCGCGAGCGCGCGACCGACGGGTACTGCACGAGCGCGACCTGGTTGGTGAGCTGCGACAGCAGGCGCACGGTGCGCGAGAGCACGTCGTCGACGTCCACCGACTGGCCGAGGAAGGTCTCGATCGCGGTGCGCTGGGCCGCCGACAGCGGCCGGGCCTCCGCGAGGTGGTCGACGAAGAGCCGGTAGCCCTTGTCGGTCGGGACACGGCCGGAGGAGGTGTGCGGCGCGACGATCAGCTCCTCCTCCTCGAGGAGGGCCATGTCGTTGCGGATGGTCGCCGCCGATACGCCGAACGCGTGCCGCTCCACGATGCTCTTGGAGCCGACCGGCTCCCGCGAGGCGACATAGTCCTGGACGATGACGCGGAGCACTTCCAGACTGCGTTCCGAGACCACGCGAACCGCCTCCTGTCGTCGCTTCGGCACCCGAGGATCGAGCACGGGAACGTCACCGGGTGAACTGGCACTCGATGATCCTGAGTGCTAATCATATCGCGTCGGCGTCGGAGGACGGGCAACGCGCGGCACGGATGATTTACCGGAGGAGCGGGGCGCAGTACTGTGTGCGCAACCGGCTCAGGCAAGCCCCCGCAGCCGCTTACGAAAGGGTTCCTCATGACAGACCCGACCCAGCCTCCGGCCGACGGCCAGGGCGACCAGAATCCGCAGCAGCCCCCTCAGCAACAGCCGTACCAGCAGCAGCCGCCCCAGCAGCAGCCGCCGCAGCAGCCGCCGCAGCAGCCGTACGGCGCGCCCGCCGCCGGCCAGCCCGCCGGCGCCGTGCCCCCGCAGCAGCAGTACGCCAGCGCTCCCGGCGCCCCGCTGGACGCCGCGCAGGACAAGCAGTGGGCGTCCTTCGCCCACCTCGGCGGGATCCTCTGGTTCCTGCCCTCGCTCATCATCTGGCTCGTGTTCAAGGACAGGGGCCGGCTGACCGACCAGGAGGCCAAGGAGGCGCTGAACTGGCAGATCACCTGGATCCTGGCCTGGGTGGTGTCGCAGATCCTCGGCGTGATCATCGGCTCGTTCACGTTCGGGATCGGCTACCTGCTGTTCAGCCTCCTGATCCCGTGGGCGCTGTACATCGTCAACCTGGTGTTCTCGATCCTCGGCTTCGTGCGGGTGAACAGCGGAGGGACGTACCGCTACCCGATCAACTTCCGCTTCATCAAGTAGCCGTCCGGATTCGCACGAATAGCTCACGGCTGCTTCTCAGGAACGCCCTCCGCCCCCTAGGCTGAGGGGCGTCATTCAACCCACGGAGGAGACATCACCATGTCCGCAACGCCCCCGCCCCCGCCGCCCCCGCAGCAGCCGTACGGAGGCCAGCAGCCGCAGCTCAGCCCGGCCGACGAGAAGCTGTGGGCCACCCTGATCCACGTCGGCGGCATCCTGTTCAGCTTCATCCCGGCCCTGGTCGGCTATCTGGTGCTGAAGGACCGCGGCCCGTTCATCCGCTCGCACACCGCGACCGCGCTGAACTTCCAGATCACGCTGCTGATCGCCTACGTCGTGGGCCTGATCCTCAGCATCGTCGGCATCGGCGTGCTCATCCTGCTCGCCGTGTGGGTGCTGAACATCGTCTTCAGCATCATCGCGGCCGTGAAGGCGAACCAGGGCGCGTTCTACACGTACCCGATCGCCATCAAGTTCGTGAGCTGAGGCTCCGCACTACTCCTCGGCGAGCAGCCGTCGCACGACGGCGTCCGCCAGCAGCCGCCCTCGCAGGGTCAGCACGACCGACCCGGCGAGGGCGGCTTTCGCGTCCACGAGCCCGTCGGCGATGAGGCCGGCGACCGAGCGCCGTCCGGCGTCGGTCAGCTCCGCGGTGCTCAGGCCCTCCCGTATCCGGGTGAGCAGCAGCACGCGCTCCACCCTGCGCGTCTCCGCGTCGAGCGTCTCGCGGCCGGCCGCGGGCGACTCCCCCGCCAGCACACGCTGGGCGTACGCGGCGGGATGCTTCACGTTCCACCAGCGGACGCCGCCGACGTGGCTGTGCGCTCCGGGGCCGACGCCCCACCAGTCGTGGCCGAGCCAGTAGGCGAGGTTGTGCCGGGAGCGGTGGGCGTCGTCCGTCGCCCAGTTGCTGACCTCGTACCAGCCGTAACCCGCGCTGCCCAGCCGGGCCTCGGCGAGCTCGTACATGTCGGCCTCGAGGTCGTCGTCCGGCTCCGCCACGACGCCGGAGTGGATCTGGCGGGCCAGCTTCGTCCCCGGCTCCACGATGAGCGCGTACGCCGAGACATGGTCCGGCTCGCAGGCGAGCGCGGCGTCGAGCGACCGCGCCCAGTTGTCCAGGGTCTCGCCCGGGGTGCCGTAGATCAGGTCCAGGCTGACCTGGAGGCCGGCCTCCCGCGCCCAGCGCACGACGAGCGGGATCCGCTCCGGGTCGTGGGTGCGCTCCAGCGTCGCGAGCACGCTCGGCACCGCCGACTGCATCCCGAACGACACCCGTGTGAAGCCGGCGTCGGCCAGCCGCCGCAGGTCGTCGGCGTCCACCGAGTCGGGGTTGGCCTCCGTGGTGACCTCGGCGTCGGCGGCGATCCCCCAGGCGTCGCGGACGGCGCCCAGCATGGCGCCGAGGTCATCGGGCGGCAGCAGCGTCGGCGTGCCGCCGCCGAAGAACACCGTGGAGACCTCGCGGGCCGGGACTCCGCTGCGCTCAAGCGCCTCCCGCGCGAACCGGACCTCGCGGACGGCGTGCCCCGCGTACTCCGACTGCGAGACGCCGCGGAGCTCGGTGGCGGTGTAGGTGTTGAAGTCGCAGTAGCCGCAGCGCACCCGGCAGAACGGCACGTGCAGGTAGACGCCGAAGTCGCGTCCGCCCGCGCCCTCCGCGGTGCTCGCGGGGAGGACGCCGTCGGCGGGCGCCGGATCCCCGAGCGGGAGGGCGCCGGGCATCAGGCCGCCCGCGCGGGCAGCAGGGAGCGCAGGTAGCGCTTGGTGTAGCGGCTCTGGGTGGCGCGCAGCACGGGAGAGGCCAGCCGGTAGAACGCGTTCGACGGCCGCGAGAAGGCGCGCACCACGAACCAGACGGAGCCGTCGTCGCGCTGTTCGACCAGGAACGCCTCCTCCCCGCTCTCGGGGTGCCCCTTGAGCGTGCCGTAGGCGAAGCCGCGCCGGTGCGGCTCGTCCACGACGTAGACGACCCGGCAGGGCGCCGACACCGTGAACGGCCCGAACGGGATCTTGAGCACCGCGGTCATCCCGTTCTGGATGAACGGCGTGCCGTCATCGGCGAAGACATCCTCGGCGGCCCGGTGCTCGCGCATCCCCTTGGGCGTGCCGTCCTCGGCGAACTCGATGCCCTCGTACTGGACGCCGGTGCCCTCGTTCACCTCGGTCACCCGGATGCCGCTGTTGCGCTGAACGCCCCATGTCATCAACGCGGCCGCCGCCGACTCGAACCGCTCCTCGCCGCTGCCCAGCCGCACCTTCCGCTCCAGCGGCCGGTAGCCCTTCGGCGGGTAGTAGAGCAGGTCAGCGGCCTGCGTGCCGCCGATGAACCCGTACGTGACGGGCTGGTCGGTGAAGCTGGTGCGGCGCATGGCATCTATCCTGCGTCAAATGGGGAGGGAGTGCGAACCGAGGACGCCGGAACGCTACTTCTTGTCCTTCTTCTCCACGTCGCGGCAGAAGTGCTATCCACACATCAACTCTCGCCGCGCCTAGAGAAGACGAGGCCGTGCGACAACCCGTGTGACGTCCAGCAGTTCGATTCCGAGCAGCTTCCCATTGCGATCAACGTCGAGTATCACGCTCAGCGGTCCGAGTTCCTCATCGTCAACGATGATTTGACGGACTGCCTCACCGGACGCGATCTCATCGAATGCGATGTAGGCGGCATCGGCCTTATCGTCATATGTGGTGGTGAGAATCATCGATCGCATGACCCGACACTAGCGGTTGAGCGTGAAATACTTCCAGGAGCCGGAACGCTACTTCTTGTCCTTCTTCTCCACGTCGCCCGACAGCGCCGCGATGAACGCCTCCTGCGGGACCTCGACGCGGCCCACCATCTTCATGCGCTTCTTGCCCTCTTTCTGCTTCTCGAGGAGCTTGCGCTTGCGGGTGATGTCGCCGCCGTAGCACTTGGCCAGCACGTCCTTGCGCATCGCGCGGATGTTCTCGCGCGCGATGATCCGCGCGCCGATCGCGGCCTGGATGGGGACCTCGAACTGCTGGCGCGGGATCAGCTCGCGCAGGCGGCCGGCCATCATCGTGCCGTAGGCGTAGGCCTTGTCCCGGTGGACGATGGCGCTGAACGCGTCGACCGTCTCGCCCTGGAGGAGGATGTCGACCTTGACCAGGTCGGCCTCCTGCTCGCCGAACGGCTCGTAGTCGAGCGACGCGTAGCCGGCGGTGCGGCTCTTCAGCTGGTCGAAGAAGTCGAAGACGATCTCGCCGAGCGGCATCGTGTAGCGGATCTCGACACGGTCCTCGCCCAGGTACTCCATGCCGAGCAGGGTGCCGCGGCGGCCCTGGCAGAGCTCCATGATGACGCCGACGTAGTCCTTGGGTGCGAGAATGGCCGCCTTGACCACCGGCTCCTCCACCCTGTCGATCTTGCCGCCGGGGAACTCGCTCGGGTTCGTCACGGTGACGACCTTCTTGTCCTCCGTGGTGACTTCGTAGATCACGCTCGGCGCGGTCGTGATCAGGTCGAGGCCGAACTCGCGCTCCAGTCGCTCGGTGACGATCTCCAGGTGCAGGAGGCCGAGGAAGCCGCAGCGGAAGCCGAAGCCGAGCGCGACGGAGGTCTCCGGCTCGTAGACGAGCGCGGCGTCGGACAGCTTGAGCTTGTCCAGGGCCTCGCGCAGCTCCGGATAGTCGCTGCCGTCGATCGGGTACAGCCCGGAGAACACCATCGGCTTCGGCTCGGTGTAGCCGGCGAGGGCCTCGGTCGCGGGCTTGGCCGCGGAGGTCACGGTATCGCCGACCTTGGACTGGCGGACGTCCTTCACGCCGGTGATCAGGTAGCCCACCTCGCCGACGCCGAGGCCCTTCGACGGGGTCGGCTCGGGGGCGGAGACGCCGATCTCGAGGATCTCGTGCGTGGCCTTGGTCGACATCATCTGGATGCGCTCGCGCGGGCCGAGCTTGCCGTCCACCATCCGCACGTAGGTGACGACGCCGCGGTAGCTGTCGTAGACGGAGTCGAAGATCATGGCGCGCGCGGGCGCGTCCGCCACGCCGACCGGAGCGGGGATCTCCTGCACCACGCGGTCGAGCAGGGCCTCCACGCCCATGCCGGTCTTGCCGGATACCCGCAGGACGTCCTCGGGACGGCCGCCGATCAGGCTGGCGAGCTCCTGCGCGTACTTCTCCGGGTCGGCCGCGGGGAGGTCGATCTTGTTGAGGACCGGGATGATCGTGAGGTCGTTCTCCAGCGCCAGGTACAGGTTCGCGAGCGTCTGGGCCTCGATGCCCTGGGCGGCGTCGACCAGCAGGATGGCGCCCTCGCAGGCGGCGAGCGACCGGGACACCTCGTAGGTGAAGTCCACGTGCCCCGGGGTGTCGATCATGTTCAGCGCGAAGGTGTCGCCGTCGACGGCCCACGGCATCCGGACGGCCTGGCTCTTGATCGTGATGCCGCGCTCGCGCTCGATGTCCATGCGGTCGAGGTACTGCGCGCGCATGTCCCGGTCGGAGACCACCCCGGTGATCTGCAGCATCCGGTCGGCCAGCGTCGACTTGCCGTGGTCGATGTGCGCGATGATGCAGAAGTTGCGGATGGAGGCCGGGTCGGTCGCGGCGGGCTCGAGGGGCTTCAGGGCTCGTGGTGACATTGTGCGCTCATTCTCCCACGAACCGCACCCGCGTCCGGAACCGCCCGGAACCGTCGAGTACGCGCGAAATCAGGCGAAAACCGCCGAGTACGCAGACAATTCGCGTACTCGGCGGTTGTGGGACGGCTGCTCGGCGGGGTGGGGTCAGGCGAAGCGCTCGGCGCGCTCGACCACGTGGCCGGCGCCGTCCTCCCAGCGGTAGACCTCGGCGCCGTCGATGACGACGAGCTCGGCGCGGGAGTTGACGTCCAGCGGGTCGCCCGACCAGACGACGAGGTCGCCGTCCAGACCGGGCTTCAGCGCGCCGACCCGGTCGTCCAGGCCGAGGAACGACGCCGGGTTCACGGTCAGCGCCTCCAGCGCGGTCTCCCGCGGCAGACCCTCCTTGACCGCGAGCGACGCCTGGTGCACGAGGAAGTTGATCGGGACGACCGGGTGGTCGGTCGTGATCGCGACGCGGACGCCCGCGGCGGCGATGCGCGCGAGGTTCGCGATGGCGCGGTCGCGCAGCTCGACCTTCGAGCGCGAGGTGAACATCGGGCCGAAGATGACCGGGATCTCCCGCTCGGCGAGAACGTCGGCGATCTTGTGCGCCTCGGTGCCGTGGTTGACGACCAGCTTGTAGCCGAACTCGTCGGCGAGCCGGAGGGCGGTGGCGATGTCGTCGTGGCGGTGGGTGTGCTGGTCCCAGACCAGCTCGCCGTCGAGGACGCGCGCCAGGGTCTCCTTGCCCAGGTCGCGGGCGAACGGCTTGCCGTCGCGCTCCGCCTCGGCGCGGGCCGCGGCGTAGTTCTGGGCCTCCACGAACGCCTCGCGGATGATCAGGGCGACGCCGAGGCGGGTGCTCGGCGTCTGGTTCTTGCCGCCGTAGACGCGCTTCGGGTTCTCGCCGAGTGCCGACTTGACGCTCACCGACTCCTTGATGACCTGCTCGTCGATCGTCCGGCCGCCCCAGCTCTTGAGCGCGACGGTCTGGCCGCCGATCGGGTTCCCGGAGCCGGGCTTCACCACGATCGAGGTGACGCCGCCCGCGAGCGCGTCGCGGAAGCCCTCGTCGTCGATGTTGACCGCGTCGATCGCGCGCACGGCGGCCGTGTTCGGGGCGGTCATCTCGTTGGTGTCGTCGCCGGCGGGACCGTTGGCCTCCTCGTGGATGCCGACGTGCCCGTGCGCCTCCACGAAGCCGGGGAGCACCCACTTGCCGCTCGCGTCGACCACCCGCACGCCGTCCGGGACCGCGACCTGCGCCGCGGGGCCGACGCTGGTGATCCTGCCGTCCTCGACGATCACCGTGCCCTTCTCGATCGGGTCTCCGGCGACCGGGACGACGTAGGCGTTGACGATGGCGATGCTGGAAGCGGTCATGGGTCCGAGCCTACGCTCGCGGCGGCACGGCGAATCGGGTCGCGGGAATGGGCGGGCGGCCGGTGCGTTGACTCCTGGCATGACCATTCTCCTGACCGGCGCGACCGGCTACATCGGATCCTCCGTCCTCCCCCGCCTCCTCGAGGAGGGCCACCGCGTCACCGCCCTCGTCCGCGACGAGGCGAAAGCCGAGGCCGTACGGGCCGCGGGCGGGACGGCCGTCGTCGGTGACGCGACCGACGCGGAGCTCGTCACGCGGCTGGCGCGCGAGAGCGACGGCGTCATCCACCTGGCCTCCGGCTCCGACGTCGACCCCGTGTTCATCCCCGCTGTGCTCGACGGCCTCGCCGGCTCAGGCAAGCCGTTCGTGCACACCGGAGGGGTCTGGAGCTACGGCTCGAACGACGACACCGCCGAGGACTCCCCCGTCGCCGCGCCGGCGCTGACCGCGTGGCGCGCGGCGACCGAGGCGCTCGTGCTGGGCGCCGACGGCGTGCGCGGCGCCGTGGTGGTCCCGTCCATCGTCTACGGCCACGGCAAGGGGCTCGCCCGCGTCGTGGTGGACGCGCCGCGCGGAGAGGGCGAGGACGCGCCGCTGCGCCTGATCGGCGACGGCTCGCAGCACTGGGCGACAGTGCACGTGGACGACCTCGCCGCGCTGTACGTCCTCGCCCTGGAGCACGGCGCGGCCGGCTCCGTCTACATCGGCGCGAGCGGCGCCAACCCGACCGTGCGGGAGCTCGGGGAGCTCGCCGCGGCCGCCGCCGGCGCGTCCGGGGTGGAGGCCGAGACCGTCGCGCAGGCCGAGGAGCGGCTGGGCGCCGCCTTCGCGGAGGCGCTCCTTCTCGACCAGCAGGCGCGCGGCACGAAGGCGCGCATCGAGCTCGGCTGGGAGCCCAACGGCCCGGCTCTCGTGGACGAGATCGCGACAGGCAGCTACGCTCCGGAGTTCGCGCGCGGCTGAGCGTCCGGCCCTTCGCGGAAGGCCTCGTGCCCTCGCGTTTTGGCGCAATCGTCGGCCGCTGCTAAAGTTGTTTGTTGGCTTGCGTGTGGGTGTACCCGCACGAACGCCGCGAGGCGCCCTCTCTCGCTGAGCGGCAACATCCGATTACTCACTTCGAACGAAAGTAACCATCCGTGGCAAACATCAAGTCGCAGATCAAGCGCAACAAGACCAACAAGAAGGCGCAGGAGCGCAACAAGGCGGTCAAGAGCGAGCTGAAGACGGCCATCCGCGCCACCCGCGAGGCTGTCGTCGCCGGCGACAAGGAGAAGGCGACCGCGGCGCTGCGTCTCGCCGCCAAGAAGATCGACAAGGCGGCCAGCAAGGGCGTCATCCACAAGAACCAGGCGGCGAACCGCAAGTCGGCCATCGCCAAGCAGGTCGCCGCGCTCTGACACGGTGACCGCTCGCGGGACCTGTCCCGCGCCGCGACGAGCCCCCGCCCCGTACCCACGGGAGCGGGGGCTCGCTGCATGTGTGCGCGGGATGCCGGCTGACCACGGGCAGCGGCGCGTACGCCACGCCGGACCGGTCAGGCGCGGCCGCGGGCGCTGACGATGCGGATCATGCGTTCGAGCGCGAACACCGGGTCGCGGCCGCCGCCCTTGACGTTGGCGTCGGTCTCGGCGAGCACCTCGATGCACCGGCCCAGGCCGTCCTCGGTCCAGCCGGACAGGTCGCGGCGGGCGCGGTCGACCTGCCACGGCGCGAGGCCGAACTGCTGCGCGAGCTGGCCTGAGCCGCCACGGGCGCCGGAGATCTTGGCCATCGTCCGGATCTTGCTCGCGAACGCTGCCACCATCGGCACCGGGTCGGCTCCTGACGCCAGCGCGTGCCGCATCGTCACGAGCGCCTCCCCGTACCGGCCGGCGATCGCCTGGTCGGCGACCTGGAAGGCGTTCGTCTCGACGCGCCCCCCGTAGTACTTGTCGACCGTCGCCTCGGTGATCTGCTCCGCGGAGTCCGACAGCAGCTGCTGGCAGGCGGCGGCGAGCTCAGCGAGGTCGTCGGTGAACGCCGACGTGAGCGCCCGGAGCGCCCCGGGCGCGATCTTGCGGCCCGCGGCGGCGAACTCCGCCTGAGCGAAGTCGTACTTCTCGGTGTCCTTCTTGAGCTCCGCGCAGACGACCTCGATGCCGCCGCCGGTCCCCGCGCGGATCGCGTCGAGGAGCTTCTTGCCGCGCACGCCGCCCGCGTGCCGCAGCACCACGACCGTCCCGTCGGCCGGCGCCGCGAGGTAGTCGAGCATGTCGGAGAGGAACGGGTCGCCGGTCTTCTCGACGGCGTCCACCCGGATCAGCCGCGGCTCCCCGAACAGGGAGGGGCTCGCGAGCGTGAGGAGCTCCCCGGGAGCGTAGTCCGCCGCCGAGAGGTCGCTGACCTCCAGGCTGGGGTCCTCCTGCTTGAGGCGGTCGCGCAGCAGCCGCGTGGCCCGGTCGGCGAGGAAGCCCTCCGTGCCGGACACCAGGACGACCGGCGCGGGCCGGATCTGGTTCCACGCGAGCTGCGGGATGGCGCTCTTCGCGGGCGCACCGCCCGTCCGGCCTCGCGAACCGCCCCTGCTGCTGCTTCGTGTCGCCACGTTCCTCCTCGTCCGTATCCAGGATAGGGGCGACCACCGGCAGCGCCCGCCGCGGCGCCGTCGTCCGGTCGCTCCACCCAGAGCCGCGGGCCGTCCGGCCCCGCGGAGACCAGCAGCAGGCCGGACCGGTCCGTCCGCGCTGACGCGGCGCCCGACCGGTCGAGCAGCTCGAAGGCGCGCGCCGTCGGGTGGCCGTAGCCGTTGTCCGCCCCGACGGACAGCAGGCCGAGGCGGGCGTGGATCGCGTCGTAGAGCGCCTCGCTCTGATCCGCGGAGCCGTGGTGGGCGACCTTGACGACGTCGGTCGCGCCGAGCACCCCGGTGGCCTGGAGCTGCTCCTGCTCGCGTTCGCCCAGGTCGCCGAGGAACAAACCGCTGAGGCCGGTCCCCTCGGTGCGCACGATGAGGCTGCCCGGGTTGCCGCTCAGCGCGGTCTCCCCCGGCGCGACCGACGGCGGCCAGACGATCCGCCAGCGCAGTGCGCCGAGGGCGCCCTCGACGCCGGCGTGGCCCTGCTCGACCGCGATCCCGCCCGCCGTGAGCCGGCCGACGAGCGCGTGGTCGGACGGCCGGTCGGCCTGACCCACGATCGCGCGGTCGGTCCGGCCGAGCACCGCGTCGGCCCCGCCGACGTGATCGATGTCGAAGTGAGTGAGCAGCACCCAGTCGAGCCGCGCGATCCCGAGCGTGTCCAGGCACGCCGCCACGTGCTGGGGATGCCGTCCCACGTCGATGAGCCCGACGTGGGCGCCGTCGCGCAGCAGCAGGGCGTCGCCCTGGCCGACATCGCACGCGGCGTAGACCCAGTCCGCCGGCCGTCCCCAGGAGAGGC
The DNA here is from genome assembly GCF_013410375.1 of Leifsonia shinshuensis. Classification (NCBI taxonomy): domain Bacteria; kingdom Bacillati; phylum Actinomycetota; class Actinomycetes; order Micrococcales; family Microbacteriaceae; genus Leifsonia; species Leifsonia shinshuensis. Next base: position 2,427,565 of record NZ_JACCFL010000001.1, on the reverse strand, counting down.
CGGCGCCGATCCCGCCGAGCGCCCCGGGGTACACGGTCGCGCCGCCCACGAGGCCCACCGTCGCCGCGGCGGCAACGGACCGCGGGAGCCGCGCGCGCACCGCCAGGAGTGCCACGGCGACGAGCGTCAGCGCGCACAGGGTCACGCCGAGGATCCCGTCCGGCCACGGCAGCGCCGTTCCTGGCAGTCCGGCCGCGAACCGCGCCACCGCCGCGATCCAGGCCGAGGGCAGCCAGGCCACCCACACCACCAGCGCGCCGAGCGTCGGCGCCCAGGTGAGCAGCAGGCAGGCGACGCAGCCCAGCACCGTCGCGACGGGGGCAGCGGGCTCCGCGACCAGGTTGGCCGGCACGCCGAACAGCGGGAGCGTCGGCGTCAGCAGGATCAGGACGGGTTGGCAGGCGAGCTGCGCCGCCAGCGGGACGGCCAGCGCGAACGCGACGCTCCGCGGCAGCCACCTCTCCAGCCGCCGCGCGAGCGGCCGGGCGAGGAGCAAGAGGCCGCCGGTCGCGAGCACGGAGAGCGCGAAGCCGTAGTCCCGGGCCAGCCAGGGATCCCGCACCAGCAGGACGACCACGGCCAGGGCGAGCGCGGGAAGGCCGTCCGCCACCCGACCGCGCGCGAGCCCGACGAGCACGACCGCGGCCATCGTCGCCGCGCGGATCACGCTCGCTCCCGGACCGACCAGCACGACGAACGCCGCGAGCGACGCCCCCGCCACGACGATGCGCCCGCGGCGGCCGACCCCGGCCACGCGCGCGAGCAGGAACACCAGCCCGGTCACCAGGGCGCAGTTGGCCCCGGAGACCGCGGTCAGGTGGCTGAGCGCGCTGAGCTTCATCGCGTCGTCGAGGTCGGCGCCGACATTGGTCTCGTCGCCGATCGCGAGCCCGGGCAGGAGGTCGCCGCCGTCGCCCGGGGTCGCGGAGGCCGCGTCGGCGAACGCGGCGCGGACCGGGGCCGGCCAGGCGAGCCACCAGGGCGGCGCCTCGCGCACCTCGGGCGGCGCCGTGCCGCGGAGCGTGAAGGTCGTCGCCTCTCCGGGCTGGTTGGGGCGGACGCTCATGCTCCCGGCGATCACCGTGCCGAGAGCGTAGGCCCGGACCGAGTGGACGTCGCCGGGGACGATCACCGAGACGGGGACGCCGGCGTGGATGGGACTGCGCAGCTCGCGCGTCGGGCCAGCCGGCCCGGCCGATCCGTCCCCCGGCCCGAGGGCGACCGTGGTCCCGCGCAGCCGCCACCGCTCCACGCCGTCGAGCCCCGCAGCGGAGCGCTTCGGCGGGCTCTCGACCCGGAGTGCGACCTCCACGGTGCCCTGGTGGTCGGACGCCGCCGCGAGCACCGGGTCCGTGCGGCCGGGCGCGAGCACCCCGATCGAGACGGCCCCGAGGGCGACCGCCGCGAGGGAGACCGCTGCGGCCGCCAGGAGCGGAGTCGGCCGGAGCGGTCGGCGTCGGGTCGCGGGAACGGCGCCCCACGCGGCGGCCGTGGCCCCCTGGCTCGTCCACGGGTCGACCCATTCGGACGAGCTGTCCGCATCGGGCCCTCCGTCGCGTCGCGCAGCAGCGGCCCGTCCCTCAGCACCGGACCCACCGGTAGGACGCCCCCGCTCACCATCCCGCGCCACCCACGCCGCCAGCACCAGCACCACGACAGCCCCGACACCGGCGACCCCCGCCACCACGGGCATCGTCTGCGCGAACCCCACCCCGACCCCGCAGCACGCCCACAGCGCCGCCGCCGGGATCGCCAGTCGCAGATCGGGCATCAGACGGTCACCCGGTCCTTGATGCCGTCGAAGAGCTTCTGGCCGATCCCCGTCACCTTGAGGAGGTCCGTCACCGCGCCGAACCGGCCGTTCGACGTCCGCCAGTCGACGATGCGCTGCGCCATCGCCGGGCCGATGCGCGGGAGGGACTCCAGCTGGGCGGTGGAGGCCGTGTTCAGGTCGACCAGGCCGCCGTCGGCGCCGGCGGCACCCGCGCCGTCGGCGCCGTCCGCCACCACGACCTCCCCGATCAGCGGCGCGCGCAGCTGCTCGCCGTCGCGCACCCGGCGGGCGAGGTTCAGCCCGGCCGGGTCGGCGCCCTCGGCGAGGCCGCCGGCGGCCTCCACCGCGTCGACCACCCGGGCGCCCGGCGCCAGCCGGATCAGACCCGGCGTGTTCACCGCGCCGGAGACGTGCACGAACAGCTCCGCCTCCTCCGCTCCGGCGAGGCCGCCGGGCGTCGGGGCGGCGGTCGCCGACCCTGTCGGCGTCACCGGGGCGAGCGGCACCTTCTGCCCGCCGCTGAGCCCCGAGATCAGCGCCGCGATCACGAACGCCGCGACCAGCAGCACGGTCGCCGCTCCGACCCCGACCTTCAGCCGGCGCGACGGCGCCCGTTCCGTCTCCTCGTCCCGATGTCGCATCCCCTCACGCTACGAAGGCGGCACGGGCGGTGACCGCCGGACGCCGGATCGGTGGAGAGACGACGGCGGCGGCCCTCCTGTGGAGGACCGCCGCCGCACAAACGCTGGTAGAGCCGCGCTCAGCCCCGCGTCGCGATGTTGACCAGGCGCGGAGTCCGCACGATCACGTTCACGATCTCACGGTCGCCGACCGAGCGGACCACGGCCTCCGACCCCCGGGCCAGCGCCTCCAGGTCGTCGGTGCTGATCTTGGGCGACACCTCGACACGGTCGCGCACCTTGCCGTCGACCTGGAAGACGGCGGTCACCGACTCCTCGATCAGCAGCGTCGAGTCGGGCTTGCGCCACGGCACCAGCGCCACTGACGGCTCGTAGCCCAGGATCGACCACATGTCCTCCGCCGTGTACGGCGCGAACAGGTTCAGCGCCATCGCGGTGACCTCGGCGGCCTCGCGCACCGCGGCGTCCGCCGGGCCCGCGCTGCCGTCGATCGCCTTGCGGGTCGCGTTGACCAGCTCCATCAGGCGCGCGACCACGACGTTGAACTTGAACGCCTCGACCAGGCCGGGAGCGTCGGCCAGGAACCGGTGCGTCACCCGGCGCAGCGCCTGGTCGCCGGTCTTCCAGACCACGTCGGGCGCGCTCGTGACGTCGTGCGCGACCCGCCAGGCGCGGGCCAGGAACTTGGCGCTGCCCGACGGCGACACGTCCGCCCAGTCGATGTCGTCCTCGGGAGGCCCGGCGAACGACATGGTCAGGCGCACCGCGTCGACGCCGTGCTCGTCCAGCTGCTCGGACAGCTTCACCAGGTTGCCGCGCGACTTGCTCATCGCGGACCCGTCCATCAGCACCATGCCCTGGTTCAGCAGCGCCGTGAACGGCTCGGTGAAGCTGATCGAGCCCAGGTCGAACAGCACCTTGGTGATGAACCGCGCGTACAGCAGGTGCAGGATGGCGTGCGTCACGCCGCCGACGTACTGATCGACGGGCGCCCACTTCTCGGCCTCCTTGGGGTCGAACGCCTGGGTGGGGTCGTTCGGGTTCAGGAAGCGCAGGAAGTACCACGAGCTGTCGACGAAGGTGTCCATCGTGTCGGTGTCGCGCTTGGCCGGGCCGCCGCACTTCGGGCAGGCCACGTTGACCCAGTCGCTCGCCGCGCCCAGCGGGCTGGTGCCCTTGGGCTGCAGGTCCAGGCCCTCGGCGGGCGGCAGCAGCACGGGCAGCTCGGACTCCGGGACCGGGACCTCGCCGCACTCCTCGCAGTGGATGATCGGGATCGGCGTGCCCCAGTAGCGCTGACGCGAGATCAGCCAGTCGCGCAGGCGGAAGTTCTTCGCCGGCGCGCCCAGGCCCGAGCTCTGCAGCGCCTCGGTGACGCGGCGGATCGCGTTCGACTTGCTCAGGCCGTCGAACGGGCCGGAGTTGATCAGCCGGCCCTCGCCGGTCAGCGCGACGCCGGTCTCCGCCGGGTTCTCCAGCGGGGCGTCCTCCGGCAGGATCGGCTCGCCGGTCTCCGGGTCGGTGTGGATGACCGGGATCGCACCGGTGACCGGCTGCGTCGTGTCGACCACGACCCGCACGGGCAGGTCGAAGGCGCGCGCGAAGTCCAGGTCACGCTGGTCGTGCGCCGGCACGGCCATGATCGCGCCGTGGCCGTAGTCGCTCAGCACATAGTCGGCCGCCCAGATCGGGATGCGCTCGCCGGTCAGCGGGTTCACCGCGTGCCGCTCCAGGAACACGCCGGTCTTCTCCCGGTCGGTGCTCAGTCGGTCCATCTCGGTGGTGCCGCGGACGGCCTCCAGGTACTCGTCGAAGCGCTCGCGCACCTCGGGGCGCACGTCGGCGACCAGCTCGGCAGCCAGGTCGGAGTCCGGCGCGACCACCATGAAGGTCACGCCGTACAGCGTGTCGGGACGGGTGGTGTAGACCGTCACCGGCTCCTCGCGGCCCTCGATCGCGAACTGCACGTCGGCGCCGGTGGAGCGGCCGATCCAGTTGCGCTGCATCGACAGCACCTTGGACGGCCAGGCGCCCTCCAGCTGGTTCAGGTCGTCCAGCAGGCGGTCCGCGTAGTCGGTGATGCGGAAGTACCACTGGGTCAGCTTCTTCTTGGTGACCAGGTTGTCGCAGCGCTCGCAGCGGCCGTTCACGACCTGCTCGTTGGCCAGCACCGTCTGGTCGAAGGGACACCAGTTGACCTGGGAGGCCTTGCGGTACGCCAGGCCCTTCTCGTACAGCCGCAGGAACAGCCACTGGTTCCAGCGGTAGTAGTCGGGGTCGCAGGTCTGCAGGACGCGGTCCCAGTCGAAGCTGGGCGCGTAGCGGCGCATCGACGCCTTCTGCTGCGCGATGTTGTCGTAGGTCCAGCCACGCGGGTCCAGCCCGCGCTTGATCGCCGCGTTCTCCGCGGGCAGGCCGAAGGCGTCCCAGCCGATCGGGTGCAGGACGTTGAAGCCCTGGTGCCGCCAGTAGCGGGCGATGACGTCGCCCAGCGCGTACGCCTCGGCGTGGCCCATGTGCAGGTCGCCGGACGGGTAGGGGAACATGTCGAGCACGTACTTGCGCGGGCGCTTGTCATCGGGGTCGGCCGTGGAGAACGGCTTCAGCTCGTCCCAGACCGGGAGCCACTTGTTCTGGATCTCGGTGAAGTCGTAGTGCGCTCCGGCCTCGCGGACCGGTGCGGGTGCTGCATCGTGCTCGTGTGCCACTGGACTCTCTCTCGGATGTCGCCGCGGCCCGGAGGGGCTTCGCGACGAGAAGGCATCGGGCGCGCGGCCCGAGCTTCCAGGTTACTAAACGTTCGAGGGGTCGCGTCCGTTCCCGGGCGGCCGGAGACCGGCGGCCCGGAACAGCGCCGCGGCCTTCACGTGCACCTCGTCGAGCTCCTCGGCGGGGACGGAGAGGGCGGTGATCCCGCCGCCGGCCCCGATCGTGACGGTGCCGTCGCGGAACCGGAGGCTCCGGATCACCATCGCGAGGTCGGCCGAGCCGTCCGCGGCGAGGGAGCCGAAGCAGCCCGAGTACACCCCGCGCGGGCCGGCTTCCAGCCCCGCGAGGATGCGCATGGCGGAGAGCTTGGGCGCGCCGGTCATCGACCCGGCCGGGAAGGCGGCGGCCAGAGCGTCGACGGCGGTCAGCCCCGGCTGCAGCCGGCCCTCGACCGTGCTGACGAGCTGGTGGACCTGCGCGTAGCTCTCCACCTCCAGGAGGTGCCGGACCCCCACGCTGCCGACCTCGCAGACGCGTCCGAGGTCGTTGCGCATGAGGTCCACGATCATGACGTTCTCGGCCTGCTCCTTGTCGCTGGCCTCCAGCTCCGCGCGCAGCCGGAGGTCCTCGGCGAGCGTCGCACCGCGCGGCCGGGTACCCTTGATCGGCTTGGTGCGCACCCGGCCGTCGGGAGTGACCAGGAGGAACTGCTCCGGCGACGAGCTCACCAGCGCCTCGCCGCCGATCCGCAGGAAGCCGGCGTGGTGGGCCGGGCTGTCGCGGCGGAGCCGGAGGTGCACGGCGAGCGGGTCCGCCATGGTCGCCGACGTCGCCGTGTTGGTCAGACACAGCTGGTACGCGTCGCCGGCGCGGATGGAGTCCTGGCAGGCGGCGATCCTGGCGAGGTAGTCGTCGTCGCCGTGCCGCCAGACGGCGGCGGCCTCACCGTCGCGGATGGGGTGCGCGGCCGCGTAGCGGGAGGCCGCCCCGCGGGCGCCCGCGAGCACGTCGACGGCGCGGCGCAGCCAGGCGCCGTCCGGCGTGGCGTCCACCACGGTTGCCGAGCCGTCCGCGTGGTCGAAGACGACGAGCCGGTCGACGAACAGGAAGGCCGCGTCCTGGCCCGGACCTGCGGTGTACGGGACTCCGAGCGCCGCAGCGCCCGCCTCGTAGCCGAGCCAGCCGATCCAGCCCAGCGGGTGCCCGTGGGTGTCGGCGCGCGCTCCCGGCGCGGGTCGCAGGGTGTCGAGGATGCCGCCCGCGGTCGTCCGCCCGTCGACCGTCACCGTGCCCGCCGCGACGGACGCGGTCGCGACGCGCGTCCCCGTGCCCAGGAAGCTGCGGCCGGTCTCCGCCTCCGTCCCGTTGTCGAGCCAGACCGCGTCGCCCTCGGCGAACAGCACAGCGAAGGCGTCCGCGGGGTCGACCGGCGTGTGCAGGCGTTGGGTTCGGGGTGGGAGGCGCACCGCCCCAGTCTGCACCAGGCGGCCGCGTCCGCTCATCGCGCGCCTCGCGTTAGCCTGAACGGATGCAGACGACCGCCACCCTCTATGACTGGTCCGCCGGCGCGCTCGCCGTGCGCGACGACTGCGAGGTCGTGGAGACCGAGCTGCTCGCGGCGGACTCGTTCCTGGTCTCGTCGGGCCGCGCTCTCGCGCTCGGCCTGCACCGGGAGCGCTTCGCGGAGACCGCCCGCGAGCAGGGCTTCCGCGACCGGGCGGAGCTCGACGCGTTCTGGGAGGCGGGCGTCGCCCTGCTGCCGGACGACGAACGCTGGTTCCCGCGGTTCGAGCTGGTGCGGGCGCGGGACGCGTTGCGCCTGCGCTTCCGGCTGCGCACGGCGCCGCCGCTCGGCACGGACCTGGTGGTCGCGACCGCCGCGACCGACCCGCGGCGCGTGCCGCACCTGAAGGGCCCGGACATCGACCGGCTGAACGCACTCCGGCAGAGCGCCCAGCGGGTGGGCGCCCAGGAGGCGGTGCTCTTGGACGACGGACGGGTGGCCGACGGCACGACCACGGCGCTGCTGTGGTGGCGCGGCGGCACGCTGTTCGCTCCGCCGTTCGAGTTGGCCCGGGTGGCCAGCGTGGCCGCGCGGACGGTGCGCGGGATCGCCGCCGCCCTCGGCGTCCCCGTCGAGGAGGAGGCGGTGCGCCCGTCCGAGCTCGACGGCGCTGCTCTCTGGGCCGTCAACGCGCTGCACGGGATCCGCGACGTCACCGTGTGGGTGGACGGCCCGACTCTCGCGCACGACCCGGGCCGCACCGCCGCGTGGCGGTCCCGTTTCGGGGCGCTCGCGCGACCGATCCGCTGACGCGCGCCGGGCCACGCCACCGAGATTCGGCACGAATGTCGCGAATCCGCGCGCCAAACCCCACATTCGGCACGAATGTGGGGAATCTCACGCGCGTCACCCGACGAGGGTGCCGCCCTCCAGACGAATGCGCCGCGTCACGAGCGCGTCGGGGACCGGCGTGTGCGAGATCAGCAGCACCGTGCGACCGTCGGCCGCGGCCGTGCCGAGGATGTCGCGCACGATCCGGTCGGCGACGCCGGCGTCCACGTTCGCGGTCGGCTCGTCGACGACGAGCACCGGGAAGTCCGCCAGCAGCGCGCGCGCCAACGCGATCCGCTGGGCCTGACCGCCCGACACCAGCGCGCCGCGCTCGCCGACGGCGCTGCCGAGGCCGCCGCGCTCGCGCGTCCACTCCCCCAGGCCGACACGATCCAGCACCGCCAGCAGCTCGTCGTCGGTCGCGGTGTCGCGGGCGAACAGCAGGTTCTGCCGGAGGTCGGCGTCGAACAGGTAGGGTCGCTGCTCCACCAGGCCGACCACGCGGCGCACATCGTCCTGGCGCACCCCACGGACGTCGACGCCGTCGATCGTGTAGCGCCCGTCGAGGTCGAGGAACCGGGTCAGCACGTGGGCGAGGGCGGTCTTGCCCGCGCCGGTCGGACCGGTCAGCACGACGCGCTCGCCCGCGGCCAGCCGCAGCCGGAGGTCGTGCAGCACGGGTGCGGCCTCCCCCGGCCAGTGCGCCGTCCGGAGCTCCAGGACCACGTCGGGGACGCCCACCACCGAGAGGGTCGCGGCGTGCGGAGCGTCCACCGGGATGCCCTCGGGGAGCTCTGCCGGGACGGTGTCCGCGATCCGCTCGGCGCTTGCGCGCACCCGCCGCCAGGCGCCGAACGCGAGCGGCAGCGTGCCGAACACCTCGAACACCGCGAGCGGCAGCAGGGCCACCACCGCGAGCGCCGGCCCGTTGAGGCGCCCGGACTCCAGGGCCGGGATGCCGGTCGCCAGTGCCAGGACGGTCGCGATCCCGGCGAGCAGGGAGACCGCGCCGGCCGTGAGCCCGAGCCCGGCCGCGCGGGTGCGGACGGCCGCGGTGAGCCGCGCGCTCGCCCGGCGCACTCGCTCCCTGGCCTCCGGGAGCGCGTCGAAGGCGATCAGCAGGTCCAGGTCCGTGACCAGCTCGTGCAGGGCCGCGGCGAGCTCCGCCCGCAGCGGCGCGATCCGCCGTTCGGCCGAGCCGGACGCCCATCGGTTGACGAGCGTCCCCGCGACGAAGGCGGCGGCGAGCGTCAGCAGCAGGGCGACGCCGGCCGCCGGCAGCAGCAGGAAGGCGGCGACCGCGCTGGCGAGGACCACCACGCCGCCCGCCACCACCGGCTGGACGACGCGGAGCGCGTAGTCGGGCAGCTCGTCCGCGTCGTCGGCGAGGCGCGTGAGCAGTTCGCCGCCGCGGGCGCGGTCGTCGCGCCGGTCGCCCGCGCCGACGCCGTCCGGTCCGAGCGGGATGAGTCGGGCGAACAGGTCGGCGCGGATGTCGCCGAGCCGGCGGAAGGCGGCGTCGTGGCCGGCGAGCCGTTCCAGGTAGCGGAAGAAGGCGCGGCCGAGGGCGAAGGCGCGGACGCCGACGACGGCCATCGAGATGTACATGAGCGCGGGCTGCTCGGCCGCGCGGGTGATGAGCCACGCCGACACCCCGAGGAGGGCGACCGCGCTGCCGCCGCTCAGCGCGCCGAGCGCGATCGCGGCCCACAGCCGACGCGCGGGAGGGAGGGCGAGCCGGAGGATGCGGCGGGTCTGGGCGCTCTCGCTCGTGGTGCGGTCCGTTGTGGCGCGCACGGGGCTAGTGACGGACATCGGAGAGCCCTCCGTTCTGCAGGACACCGGAGCGCTCCAGAACCCCGTCGCGCTCGTGGACCCCCTCGTGCTCCGAGACTCCATCGCGCTCCAGGACCCCGTCGCGCTCCAGGACCCCGCCGAGCTCCAGAACCTCATCGGCGGCCGCCACGACCGCCTCCCGGTGGCTGACCACCAGCACCGCCACCCCCTCCGCCGCGACGGCCCGCAGCGAGGCGACCAACGCCCGCTCGGTGTCCGCGTCGAGAGCCGACGTGGGCTCGTCGAGGATGAGCACGCCGCACGACCGTGCGCGCAGCCGGTACAGAGCGCGCGCGACCGCGACGCGCTGCGCCTGGCCACCGGACAGTCCCGTCCCGCCCGCACCGACGAGGAGGGCGGGATCCAGCTCCGGCGCCGCCGCCGCGCGCAGTGCCTCCGCGACCGGAGCAGTGTCCGGTGCGGTCTCCCCCAGGGCCACATTCTCGGCGATCGTGCCCGCGCGCAGGCCCGGACGCTGGCCGGCCCAGGCGATGGCCTCCCGTCGGCCGGCGGCGTCCGCGCGTCCGCCGGCGGAGATCACGCCGGTGCAGGTCGCGAAGCCGAGCGCCGCCGCCACCAGACTGGACTTGCCCGCGCCGCTCGGCGCGCTCAGCGCCGCGAGCGTCCCCGGCCGCACCGCGCCCGAGAACGGTCCGACCACGGGGATCCCGTCGTAGCTCACGACCACCTCGGAGAACACCAGGCCGTCCCCGTCCGCGGCGGCCGCGGCCTCCGGCACGGCGTCCTGCGCGGCGTCGAGCACCTCGAACGCCTTCGCCGCGGCCTCCATGCCCTCCGTCGCCGCGTGGTAGCTCGCCCCGACGTTGCGGAGCGGGAGGAACGCCTCCGGCGCGAGCAGGAGCACGAACAGGCCGACGGAGAGGTCGAGCGAGCCGCCGAGCAGGCGGAGGCCGATCGCCACGGCGATGAGCGCGACCGACAGGCTGGCCGCCAGCTCGAGCACGAACCCGGAGAGGAACGACATCCGGAGCACCGTCATCGTGCGCGCCCGGTACTCCTCGCTCACCCGCCGGATGCGCGCCTCCTGCCGGTGCTGCCGGCCGAACAGCGTGAGCGTCGGCAGCCCGGCGACCACGTCGAGGAAGCCGCGTGACAGCGTGGACAGCGCCGCCCACTGCTTCTTCTGCGCGGCCTGCGTCGCCCAGCCCACGAGCACCATGAAGACCGGGATGAGCGGGAGGGTGAGGACGAGGATGATGCCGCTGGTGAGGTCCTGCCAGCCGATCACCAGCACGAGCAACGGCATGGCCACCGCGGTCCCGATGAGTTGCGGCAGGTATTTGGCGAAGTAGCCGTCGAGCGCGTCCATCCCTCGCCCGGCGACCAGAGTCAGGTCGGCGCTGCTGCGCCCGGCGAGCCCCTGCGGCCCGAGGCGGCCGAAGGCGTCCACGAGCTGCTCCCGCAGCTGCGCTACGACGGTGGCCCCGCCGCGCGCCGACACCGCCTCCGCCAGCCAGAGCAGCACACCCCTCGCGACCACCACGAGCACCAGCCAGGCGAACAGCGCGGACAGCTCGGGGAACGGCGCCCCCGCGATCGCGCGCACGACCAGCCGGGTGACCAGCCAGGCGAACGCGACGACCGCCGCGGTCTGCAGCACCGTGACGAGGGCGCCGGTCGCCAGCGTGACGCGCGTCGCGCCCGCGTAGCGGAGGAGTCGGGGGTCGAGCGGGCGCACGTCAGGCGGCCACCGGTTCGGGATCGGCGGGCTCGGCCGGCTCCGCCGGGATCTGCGAGCGCGAGACCCGCTTGCGGAAGACCCAGTACGTGAACGCCTGGTACGCCAGGATCAGCGGCAGGAAGATCACCGCGACCCAGGTCATGATCGTCAGCGTGGTCTCCGTGCTGGAGGCGTTGGCGATGGTCAGGCTGTTCTCGGGGTGCGGAACCGACGGCATCACGTTCGGGAACAGCGCGGAGAACAGCGACACCACGGCCAGCGCGATCGTGACCGCCATGAACGCGAACGACCAGCCCTCCGCCCCGCGGAGGTTCAGGATCCACGAGACGATCAGCGCGACCGCGGCCAGCGCGGCCAGGACCAGCAGCGCCACCGAGAAGTGCGCGATGACGGTCCAGGTGAGGAACGCGGCGGCCACCACGATGGTGAGGATGCCGGAGCGGACCGCCAGCCGACGCGCCCGCACCCGGATGTCGCCCTCCGCCTTGAGCGAGACGAAGACGACGCCGTGGGTGAAGAACAGCAGCAGGGTGGTCAGTCCGCCGAGCAGTGCGTAGCCGTTCAGGAGGTCGAACAGCGTCCCGGTGTAGTTGTGGCCGTGGTCGAGGGCCACGCCCTGCACGATGTTCGCGAAGGCGACCCCCCAGAGCAGCGCGGGCACGGCCGAGCCGACCACGATCATCCCGTCGAACCAGCGCTTCCACTGCGACTCGGGCCGCTGGTGCCGGTACTCGAACGACACCCCGCGCAGGATGAGCGCGATCAGGATCAGCAGCAGCGCGAGGTAGAAACCGCTGAACAGGGTCGCGTACCACTCCGGGAACGCGGCGAAGAGCGCGGCGCCGCCGACGATCAGCCAGGTCTCGTTGAGGTCCCAGACCGGGCCGATGGTGTTGATGAGCACGCGGCGATCCGTCTCGTCCCTGCCGAGGAACGGCAGCGACATCCCGACGCCGAAGTCGAACCCGTCGAGCACGAAGTAGCCGATGAAGAAGAAGGCGATGATGCCGAACCAGAGGACTGCGAGATCCATGTCGATGCTCCTAGTAGACCGTGGCGACCGGGACGTGCTTGCCCTCGTCGTCGAGGTGGTCCTCGGCGGGGGCCGGTCCCTTCTGGGCCGCGCGTTTGATGAGCTTGAACTCGACCACGGCCAGCGTGCCGTAGATCGCGGTGAAGGCGATCAGCGAGATCAGGACCTCCAGTCCGGTGGTACCGGGTGAGACGCCGTCCTGCGTCTTCATCAGGCTGAACACGATCCAGGGCTGCCGGCCCATCTCGGTGAAGATCCAGCCCACGATCATCGCGCCCAGGGACAGCGGGAACGCCCAGATGGCGACCTTCCACATCCACGCCCACGGCGGCGTCCGGCCCTTTCGGGTGAACCAGAGACCGACGACGGCGACCAGGACGTGCAGCAGGCCGAGGCCGATCATCCAGCGGAACGCCCAGTAGGTGACCCAGATGATCGGGGTGTAGTCGCCGGGGCCGAACAGCTCCTGGTAGTGGGCGTTGAGGTCGTTGATGCCCTCCACCGTGCCGTCGAGCGAGTGCGTCGACAGGAACGACAGCAGGTACGGCACCCGGATGGAGAACAGCTCGTGGACGCCGTCCGGCGTGCCCAGCGTGAAGATCGAGAACGACGCGTCCGCGCCCGTGGAGGTCTTGTAGAGCGCCTCCGCCGCGGCCATCTTCATCGGCTGCGTCTGCACCATCGCGAGCCCCAGCTGGTCGCCGCTGAACACGCTGCCGATCCCGGCGACCACCATCATCCAGAGCCCGAACTTCAGGGCAGGGCGCATGGTCTCCAGGTTGCGGTTGCGGGAGAGGTGCCAGGCGGCCACCGAGATGAGGAGGCCGGCCGAGACCATGAAGCAGCCGAAGATGGTGTGCGGGAACGCGGCCAGCGCGACCTTGTTGGTCAGCACGGCCCACAGGTCGGTGAGCTCCGCCCGGCCGCGCGCGTGGTTCAGCGTGTAGCCGACCGGGTTCTGCATGAACGCGTTGGCGGCGAGGATGAAGTAGGCCGAGAGGATCGTGCCGGCCGCGGTGATCCAGATGCAGGCGAGATGGATGCCGCGCGGCAGCTTGTCCCAGCCGAAGATCCAGAGCCCGATGAAGGTGGCCTCCAGGAAGAACGCGAGCAGGCCCTCCAGCGCGAGCGGGGCACCGAAGATGTCGCCGACGAACCGGGAGTAGTTCGACCAGTTCATGCCGAATTGGAACTCCTGCACGATGCCGGTGACGACGCCCATCGCGAAGTTGATCAGGAAGAGCTTGCCGAAGAAGTGCGTGAGCTGGAGGTAGTGGACCTTGCCGCTGCGGTACCACGCGGTCTGGAAGATCGCGACGACCGTGACCAGGCCGATGGTGAGCGGAACGAACAGGAAGTGGTAAATCGTCGTCAGTCCGAACTGCCAGCGCGCCAGCAGTAGCGGATCGAGGATCTCGTTCACGCAGCCCACCTTTCCGGTCGTTGTTCTACACCTTGTAGAAGACTACTTCTACAGAGTGTAGAACATTCACAGCCTCGTCGCGCTACTCTGGATCCGTGGCGAATCTCGGAGAACTCGAACGGGCGGTGATGGACGCCCTCTGGTCGGGCGACGCCCCGATCACCGCCAACGAATTGCGCGACAAGCTAGCGGCCACCCGCGACGACGGCAAGACCCCTGCGCTCACCACCGTGCTCACCGTGCTCTCCCGCCTCGAGCAGAAGGGGTTCGTCGACCGCGACCGCGACGCGCGCCCCCACCTCTACTTCGCCACCCTGAGCCGGGCGAACCACGTCGCCGACCTGATGCGCGAAGTCCTGGAGACCTCCACCGACCGCACGGAGGCCCTCGCGTACTTCGTCGGCTCGGTCGACGAGTCGGAGGCCGCGATGCTGCGCCGGCTCCTCGACGCCCGCAGCTGACCGGGATGCCCGTCGACTCGACCGCCATCCTCCTCGGCGTCCTGGCGGTCGCCCTCGCCTGGCCGGTGCCGCTGCTGCTGGCGCGCGCGAAATGGCCGCCCGCCGCCCCGGCGCTCGCCCTGGCGCTCTGGCAGTCCATCGCGCTCGCCGGCGGCATCTCGATGATCGGCTCGCTGCTGCTCGCCGGCCTGCAGCCGTTCGGGTACGACCTCGCGAGCCGGATCTCCGGAGCGGCCGCCACCCTGTTCAGCGGGCCGCTCCCGGCCGGCGTCTCGCTGCTGCACACGTTCTTCCTCAGCGCCGCCGTCCTGCTGACCGCGCACCTGCTGCTGAACCTCGCCCTCACCTCGGTGCGCAGCCGCCGCCAGCGCCACCGCCACATGGAGCTGCTGCGGCTGCTGAGCTCGCCGCTGCCCGACGAGCCGGCGACGCGCATCATCGACCACCCCGCCCCCGCCGCGTACTGCCTGCCCGGCGCCCGGAGTGTGACCGTGCTGTCCGAGGGGATGATCGAGCTGCTCACCACCGAGCAGCTGGACGCCGTCATCGCCCACGAGCGCGCGCACCTGCGCCAGAAGCACCACCTCCTGCTCGACGCGTTCCGCTCCTGGAAGCGCGCCCTGCCGTGGTTCCCGATCGCCACCCGCGCGCAAGACGCCGTGGCCCTGCTGGTGGAGATGCTCGCCGACGACACCGCCCGGCGGGCCTCCGGCGACCCGGTGCTGGCGGACGCCATCCGGATCGTGGACTCCACGGGCTCGGCCGGGACGGCGCTCGGCGCCCCGAAGGACCCGCGCACGCCCGAGCAGCGCCGCTCCGCCCTGATCGCCCGCGAGGAGCGTCTCACCACCGGCCACCGCACGGTCGGGACCGGCGTGCGGCTCCTGGTGGTCACGGCGACCGCGCTGCTGGTCGTGGTGCCGCCGGTGCTGGTCCTGACGAGCTGACCGGCTGCCGCCCACTAGCCTGGAGCCATGCCGGAACGACGCGGATACGCCAAGGGGATCGCCAAGCGCGAGGAGATCCTCGCGCGCGCCCTGGAGGTGTTCGCCGAGAAGGGCTACCGCAAGGCGTCCCTGCGCGAGATCGCCGACTCCGTCGGGCTCAGCCAGGCCGGCCTGCTGCACCACTTCTCCTCCAAGGAGGAGCTGTTCGCCGAGGTCCTGCGCAAGCGGGACGAGGTCGACTCCGCGGCCGGCGACCTCGGCGCGGATTGGTCGGGCGCGTTCGACGGCCTGGTGGGCATCGTGCGGCACAACGCGGAGGTGCCCGGGCTCGTGCAGCTGTACGCGACGATCTCGGCGGAGGCGGCGGACCCCGACCATCCCGGCCACGACTACTTCGTGAACCGCTACGCGCTGATCGTCGGCGGCCTGGAGCAGTACATCCGCTCGGAGCAGGCCGCCGGCCGGGTGCGCGCCGGGGTGGACCCGCGGACGCTCGCCCGCCTCGCGGTGGCGGTCGCGGACGGCATGCAGGTGCAGTGGATGCTCGACCCGAGCGCCGACATGGCCGACGCGATCGAGGCGTTCTGGTCGCTCATCCGCACGGAATAGGGCCTGAGAAGACGGATGCGGCGGCCCGGTCGCCCGAGCCGCCGCACGCGGTGTCCTGGAGAGGTCGCCCTCCCCGAGGGATGTCACCCCACCGTCACACCTTGATCGGGTGCTCCTGCAGCCACTTCTGGGCCACGGCGTCCGGCTGGGTCTTGCTGGCGCCCTGGTTCTCGCTGTTCATGGTGATGAGGTCGTCGGTGGTGAGCTCGGCCGAGACCTTGTTGAGCACCGACTTGACCTTGTCCGAGGCCTTCTTGCTGTTGATCAGCGGCACGATGTTCTGCGCCGCGATCAGGTTCTTCGGGTCCTTCAGCACGACGAACCCGTTGTCCTTGATGGCCGGGGTGGTGGTGTAGATGTCGGCCAGCTGCACGCTGCCGTTCTTGAGCGCGGCGACAGTGAGCGGGCCGCCCGAGTCGCTGATCGGGGTGAGCGTCGCTGTCACGCCGTAGGCCGACTTGAGCCCGGGGATGCCGTAGGGCCGGGTGGCGAACTCGGGGTTCGCGCCGACGGTCAGCGGCACGGTGACCTTCTTGAGGTCCTCCAGACTGGTCACGCCGTACTTGTCGGAGAACTCCTTGGTGACGTTGTAGGCGTCGGCGTCCTGCGCCTTGGCCTGGTCGAGCACCTCGAAGCCCTTCGGCAGCGCGTCGTTCAGCGCGGCGTAGACGTCCGCGCTGGACGAGGCCGTGCTGGTCTTGTTGTAGAACTGCAGCAGGTTGCCGGAGTACTCCGGGACGAGGTCGATCGAGCCGTCCTGCAGCGCCTTGAGGTACACGTCGCGCTGGCCGATGCTCGGCTTGTAGCTGACCTTGACGCCGTTGGCCGCGAGGGCCTGGCCGTAGATCTGCATCAGGATCTCGTTCTCGCCGAACGCGGCAGACCCGACGGTGATGGTGTCGCTCGAGGAGCCGCCGCCACTGCCGCTGGTGCTGCTATTGAACGCGCCGCCGCCGGACGAGCACGCGCTGAGGGCGATGAGCGCCCCCGCGGCGAGCACACCGGCCGCGATGCGGCCCTTCGTGGATCCGAACATGTGATTCTCTCTCTTCTGTGTGCGATGGGACTCTGTGGGTCGGGACGCCCCGGTCCGGGGCGGTCAGGGAATGGGCTGACGCCCGGGGACAGTGATGCCGAACGCGCGCCACGGGTCCTTGGCCCGGTCGGCGCGGACCTTCCCCGCGGCGACGCCGCGCGGGACGACGAGCTTCTGTGTGAGCGCGAACAGGCCGTCGACCACGAGGGCGAGCACGATGACGATGATCGAGCCGCCGAGCATCTCGGGGTAGTTCTGGACGGCGAGTCCGTCGAACAGGAACCGGCCGAGCCCGCCGACCGGAAGGATCGCCGCGACCGTCCAGGTCGCGATCACCTGCAGCGCCCCGGAACGGACGCCGCCGATGACGAGCGGCAGCGAGAGCGGCAGCTCGACCTTGGTGAAGACCTGCCACTCGGTCATCCCGACCGCGCGGGCCGCGTCGATGGTGCTGCGGTTCACCGACTCGAGTCCCGAGTAGGCGCCGGCCAGCAGGGGCGGGATGGCGAGGATGGTCAGCGCGATCAGCGGCGGCATCAGCGTGATGTTCGTCGTGATCAGCGCCAGGTAGACCACCAGGCCGAGGGTCGGAAGCGCGCGCAGGGCTCCGGAGACGCCCACCGCCAGCCCGCGGAACCGGCCGGTGTGCCCGATGGCGAAGCCGATCGGGAGCGCGATCGCGCCGGCGAGCAGCAGCGTCAGCAGCGTGTAGACGATGTGCTCCCCGGTGCGTGCGGGAATGCCGCCGGGACCCGCCCAGTTCACGGGGTCGAAGAGCCAGCCGAAGGCCGCCACGAAATCGGTCATGCTCCGGTCACCGCCTTCATCGCCGCCGAGCGGCGGAGCCGCCTTGTGCTCTTGTCGAGCCGGGACCACGGCAGCAGCAGGCGGCCGAGCAGCACGAGCACGAGGTCGAACACGAGGGCCACGACCATGATGAGGATGATGCCGACGGCGACCTCCTCGGGGTAGTAGCGGTTGAGGCCGTCCGTGAACAGCTGACCGAGGTTCGGGACGCCGAGCAGAGCCCCGACGCTCACCAGGCTCACGGTCGACACCGAGACGACACGGAGGCCGGCCAGCAGGACCGGCCCGGCGAGCGGCAGCTCGACCGTCCAGAACCGGCGCCAGGCCGAGAACCCGATGGCGGTAGCCGACTGGACGACGTCACCGGGCACCGAAGCGAGCGCGTCGGCCGTCGTGCGCACCATCAGCGCGACCGCGTAGATGGTCAGCGCCACGACCACGTTCACCGGGTCGAGGATCTTCGTGCCGATCAGGGCGGGCATGGCGAAGAACAGCGGCAGCGACGGGATCGCGTAGAGGATGCCACCGAGCGTCAGCAGCACCGGGCGGCTGACCCGGGAGCGGTTCGCGAGCCAGCCGATCGGGAGCGACAGCAAGAAGCCGACGACGATCGGGATGGCGCTCAACCACACGTGGGAGACCGTGAGATTCCAGACCTGGCCGAGGTTCGACCACAAGAAGCTCACGTCGGGTCCTCACCCTGCGCCGTAGCACCCGCGACCGAGACGGTCGCGGCCTTTGCTTCAACGGAAGCGGAGTCGTCCGCGCTGAGCACACCGGCGGTGCGCCCTTCGCTGTCGACCAGCACGGAGCCGGTCGGCGTGCGCTCGATGTGGAGCGCGCGCTTCCCCCGGTCGGCGCCCACGAACGACGCGACGAAGTCGTCGGCCGGCCGGGCCAGGATCTCGGCGGGCGTGCCCTTCTGGGCCACGATGCCGCCCTTGCGGAAGATCACGACCTGGTCCCCCAGCCGGAACGCCTCGTCGATGTCGTGCGTCACGAACAGCACGGTCTTGCCGAGCTCGCGCTGCAGGCGCAGCAGCTCGTTCTGGAGGTCGTCGCGCACGATCGGGTCGACGGCGCCGAACGGCTCGTCCATCAGGAGGATGTTGGGGTCGACCGCGAGCCCGCGAGCGACGCCGACGCGCTGCTGCTGGCCGCCGGAGAGCTGGCTGGGGTACTTGTCCGCGAGCGACCGCTCCAGCCCGACCGTGTCCATCAGCTCCAGCGCGCGCTCGTGCGCGGCCGTGCGCTTCACGCCTGTGAGCAGCGGGACGGTCGCGATGTTGTCGACGACCTTGCGGTGCGGCAGCAGCCCAGAGTTCTGCATGACGTAGCCGATCCGGCGGCGCAGGTGCACCGGCTTCAGGGTCTGCACGTCCTCGCCGTCGATCGAGACGGTGCCGCTGGTCGGGTCGACCATCCGATTGACCATGCGCAGGATCGTGGTCTTGCCACTGCCGGAAGAGCCGACCAGCACGGTGATCTTGCGGGACGGGATCACCAGGGAGAAGTCGTCGACCGCGACGGTCCCGTCCGGGAACCGTTTCGTGACGGAGCTGAACTCGATCATCGATCCTCAGCTCTCGGTCGGCGGAACGGGGCGGTCTCACATATCGGGGCCATCGAATCTACCCAAACAGCGTTTTGCACAATGCGCAATGAATTGAGTCGGTTTGTGGCAAGAAACCCAGCCTCCGAAACAACCCCAGACACCATGAGACAACCCTGTCCCATACCGCCGACATTCCCCGGAGAGCCTCAGCTCTTCGGGTCGTACCGCCGCTCCAGGTACTCGCGGGCCACGACGCGCGCCTCTTCGATGAAGCGCGGGTCGCCCATCGGGTCGTCGAGGAAAGCCCGGTTGATCAGGCCGTCCATGATCTCCACCACGATCTCGAGCCGGAAGGCCAGGTCCTCGCCCGCGGGCAGGCCGTACTCCTCCGACAGGATCGCGGCGAACTGCGACGCGAACGACACGGTCTGCTCCGGCTCCTCCTCGCCGGGGAGGCCCGAGCGCTCCGCATCGGTGAAGCGGATGATCCGGAAGCCCGGCTCCGTGCGGAACATCGCCACGAACGCGTCGATCGCGCACTCCACCGCGTTCCACCAGTGCGCCGGGCTCTCGGCGTGGATCGCCGCGACCACCGAGTGCCGGTAGCGTAGCAGCGCACGGTCGCGCAGCGCCTGCAGCAGGACGATGCGGTCGGGGAAGTAGCGATAGACCGTGCCGATGGACGCGCCGGCGCGCTCGGCGACCATCGCTGTGGTCAGCCGGTCGAATCCGATCTCGTCGACCACCTCCGCAGCGGCGTCGAGGAGGGCGTCGATCCGCGCAGCGCTGCGCTCCTGGATCGGCTCCGTCCGGACGAGCGGCGCTCCTGTGGTGTTCTGTGCGGCGACCAGGTCGTTGATGGGCACGAGGGCGACTCCTTCTTTCTGTTCTCCACGATACGCGTGCGGGTCCCCAGCCCGGCGACGGCATCTTCCATCGCTCTCATCGGATCATATTGTGGAAACCTCACCTTTGCTCGGGAAATGCCTCAGACACACCGAAGAATCCTCACCCCAGATCTGGGGGCTGCGTCTGAGCGAACCTTCACTCCGTGAGAAACTGGTACCTCTATGACTGCAACCCCAGCCAAGCGGAGCGCGAGCGTCGAGCCGATCATGCACCGCGCAGCGCGTGTCGAGGACGCGTTCCACGAGTTCCGCGCCCGCCGGGCGCGCAAGCACGGCTTCCTCGCCACCGTCGTGCCGTACACCGGCTACGGCTCGCCGACCTGGGTGCGCATCCTCGGCCGGGTCCTGCTGGCCAAGGAGCCGCGACCGGGCAGCCGCGCCGAGCGCAAGCACCGCAGGCGCGAGGAGTCGATCCGCGGCTGGCGCTCGTTCATCAGCGTGCCCGTCGGCGACGTCGAGGTCACGGTCCAGATCGACGGCGCGCACCACGTGGTCAAGCCGGACCGCGGCGGCGTCATCGACACCGTGCTCCCGGTGCAGCTCAAGCCCGGCTGGCACACGGTGAAGCTCACGACGCCGGAGTCCGCGCGCGTGTTCGAGGCGCCGGTCTACATCGTCGACCCCAAGGCCACCTTCGGAATCATCTCCGATGTGGACGACACCGTCATGGTCACCGCGCTCCCCCGGCCCCTGCTCGCCGCGTGGAACACGTTCGTCCTGGACGAGCACGCCCGGGTCCCCACGCCGGGAATGGCGGTGCTGCTCGAACGGCTCGCTGCCGCGCATCCCGGCGCCCCGGTGATCTACCTCTCGACGGGCGCTTGGAACGTCGCGCCGACGCTCACCCGCTTCCTCTCGCGCAACCTGTTCCCCGCGGGCCCCCTGCTGCTGACCGACTGGGGGCCCACCCACGACCGGTTCTTCCGCTCCGGCCGCGAGCACAAGCGCACCAGCCTGGCGCGGCTGGCCGAGGAGTTCCCCGGCCTCAAGTGGCTGCTGATCGGCGACGACGGGCAGCACGACGAGGTTCTCTACGGCGAGTTCACGACCGAGCACCCGGACAACGTGGCCGGGGTCGCCATCCGGCAGCTCTCCAACAGCGAGGCGGTGCTGGCCGGCGGCCGCTCGAAGGCCGAGAAGCACAGCGAGATCTCCGGCGCGCCGTGGATGTACGCCCCGGACGGCGCGGGCCTCAGCGACCAGCTGAAGGAGCACAGGCTCCTCCCCTGAGTCGCCTCGTGTCGGACGCCTGGGCCAGACTGGGTCCATGACCTCCCGCGCCGACCTGCTGCGCCTGCGCCGCCTCGCCCACGCGATCGACGGCGACCGGGAGGCCACCCCCGCCGATGTCGCTCGTCGGATGCTCGCCGTGCAGGCGCAGGACTTCGCCGCCGGCTCCTGGGCCCTTGGGGTGCGCACGGACGGCGCCACCCGCGCCGACGTGCTGGCCGACTTGGACGCCGGCCGCATCGTGCGGTCCTGGCCGATGCGCGGCACCCTCCACTTCGTCCCGCCGGAGGACCTCCGCTGGATGCTCGGCGTCACGACCGGCCGGATGATCGCCGGCCTGGCCGCCCGGCACAGGCAGCTCGAGCTCGACGCCCCGGACTTCGGGCGCGCCCGCGACGTCGTCGTCGAGGCGCTCTCCGGCGGCGGCCGGATCGGCCGCGCCGAGCTCATGGAGCTGTGGGAGGCCAACGGCATCGCCACGGCCGGCCAGCGCGGCTACCACCTGATCTACTACCTGGCGCAGACCGGCCTGGTCTGCTGGGGGCCGACGCTGCGCACGCAGCAGGCGCTCGTGCTCCTGGACGAGTGGGCGCCGCAGTCCCGGCAGCTGGAGCCGGACGAGGCGTTGGCCGAGTTCCTGCTCCGCTACCTGCACGGGCACGGCCCGGCCACCGTCAAGGACTTCGTCTGGTGGACGAAGGGCACCGTCGCCGGCGCGAAGACCGCGCGTGCCGTCCTCGGCGACGCCCTCACCACGCTGCAGGTCGACGGCGTCGAGTACCTGCTCACCGCCGAGCTCGCCGACCGCGCGGCGGGCCACCCCGAGACGCGGAGCGAGCGCGACGCCGTCCAGCTCCTCCCCGCCTTCGACGAGTACCTGCTGGGCTACCAGCAGCGCGACCTCGTGCTCGACGACGAGCACTTCCAGCGCATCGTGCCCGGCGGCAACGGCGTCTTCCAGCCGATCGTGGTGGCCCGCGGGCGCGTGGTGGGCACGTGGCGGCGCGGCTCGGCGACGCTGGACATCGAATCCTTCGCGCCGCTCACCGCGGCACAGGAGCGTGCGGCCGAGCGCGCGGGAGCCGACTACCGGCGCTTCGCCGGCTGAGTCGCCGCCGCCTCCTGGCGGCTACGCTGGAACGGTGGCTTCGAAGTTCCGGGTTCCGATCCCCCCGTCCCTGAACATCCGGGCCGCGAACATCCGGACCAGCACCCGCCCTCCGTTCCTGCAGGTCGCCAAGACCGCTACGGCCATGATCATCTCGTGGGGTCTCGCCGCACTGCTCTTCCCCGGCGAGCTCCCGGTGTTCGCGACGATCGCCGCCCTCCTCGTCGTGCAGCCGAGCGTGAACCAGTCGGTCGGCCGCGCGATCGAACGCTCGCTCGGGGTGATCCTCGGCGTCATCATCGCCTACGTGGTCGGGCTGGTGTTCGGCGCGAACACCTGGATCGTGCTGCTCGCCATCGTCGCGTCGCTCATCATCTCGTGGGCGCTCAAGCTCACGCCGGGCACGGCCAACCAGATCCCCATCAGCGTCATGCTGGTGCTCTCCCTCGGCGCGACCAACCCGGAGTACGCCCTCGCCCGGATCGTGGAGACCATCATCGGCGCGGCGATCGGCGTGATCGTCAACATCGCGATCGTCCCTCCGGTCCTCACCGGGCCCGCCCGCACCGCCGTGCTGGACCTCGGCCGCGAGATCGCCGCGACGCTCGACCGGCTGGCCGTGGCGCTGACGAGCCGGCCGTCGCCGGGCGAGCGCGACGCCCTCCTGATCGAGGCGCGCCTGCTGCGCCCGATGGAGAAGAAGGCCGAGGCGGCGCTCACGGCCGCCGACGAGAGCCTGACGCTCAACCCGCGGCAGTCCCGGCACCGCGTCGTCCTGGAGCACGACCAGCAGCTCTTCGCGCGCCTCCGCCCGCTCATCACGCGCTCGCTCGGCATGACCAGGGCCTTCCACGACCACTACGACGACAGCCTCGCCGACGAGCCGACCATCGCCGCCATCGCGGACGAGCTGGAGCGGTCGGCGCACGACCTCCGGCTGCTGTCCCGCGACCCGGACGCGCCCGTCGCGGAGCCGGGCACGGAGACGGCGGGCATCCCGGTGCTCACGGCGCCGCTCGTCATCAGCACGCCGAACCCCCGGCACTGGGTGCTGATCGGCTCGCTGATGGAGGACCTGCGCCGCATCCACGCGGAGATCACCGGAGACGACGACGCCGCCTGAACCGTGGAGCCCTGAATCGCGGGGCACGGTCGCAGGCGGCGTCGTGAACGCTGCGCGGTCCGCTCAGGCGGTCAGCGCGGCGATGGCCTCGGCCAGCGGCAGCGTGGACCGCTCGCCGTTGCGGCGATCCCACAGCTCGACCTCGCCCTCGGCGGCGCCGCGGCCGGCGACCAGCACGCGCGGGATGCCGATCAGCTCGGCGTCGCCGAACTTCACTCCGGGCGACACCTTGGGGCGGTCGTCCAGCAGCACCTCGAGCCCGGCGGCCTCCAGCGCGGCGGCGGCCTGCTCGGCCACCTCGAACGCGACGGCCTCCCGGCCGGCGGCGACCACGTGCACGTCGAACGGCGACACCGCGGCCGGCCAGACCAGGCCCTTCTCGTCGTTGTTCTCCTCCGCGATGATCGCCAGGATGCGGGTGACGCCGATGCCGTAGGAGCCCATCGTCACGGTGACGAGCTTGCCGTTCTCGGCCAGCACCTTCAGTCCCAGCGCCTCGGCGTACTTGCGGCCGAGCTGGAAGACATGGCCGATCTCCATGCCGCGCGCCAGCTCGACGGGGCCGGAGCCGTCCGGGGCGGGGTCGCCCGGCTTCACCTCGGCGACCTCGACGGTGCCGTCCCAGCCGAAGTCGCGGCCGGCGACGAGCCCGAAGACGTGCTTGCCCTCGACGTTCGCGCCGGTGATCCAGCCGGAGCCGTCGACCACGCGCGGGTCGACGACGTAACGGATGCCGGTGGCGGCCTCCTCGCCGAGCACGGGGCCCTCGGCCGACCAGGGGCCGATGTAGCCCTTCACGAGGCCGGGGTGCTTGCGGAAGTCATCCTCGGTCGCGGCGTCCACCTCTGCCGGCGCGAAGGCGACCTCGGCGCGCTTCAGGTCGACCTCGCGGTCGCCGGGCAGGCCGACGACGACGAGCTCGCGGGTGCCGTCCAGGTGCGTGAGCGCGAGGACGACGTTCTTGAGCGTGTCCGCGGCGGTCCAGGGCCGGCCGTCCGGGCGCGGGTGCTTCTCGTTCGCGACGTCGACCAGGGTCTGGATGGTGGGGGTGTCCGGGGTGTCGAGCACCTCCTGCGGCGTCAGCTTCTCGTAGCCGCGGGTGGGCGGGGCGAGCGTGGTGAAAGCCTCCACGTTGGCCGCGTAGCCGCCCGCCGAGCGCACGAAGGTGTCCTCGCCGACCGGGGTGGGGTGCAGGAACTCCTCGCTGCGCGAGCCGCCCATCGCACCGGCGTCGGCCTGCACGATGACGTAGTCGAGGCCGAGGCGGGTGAAGATCCGCTCGTAGGCGTCGCGCTGCGCCATGTAGCTGGTGTCGAGGCCCTCGTCGGTGTAGTCGAACGAGTAGGCGTCCTTCATGGTGAACTCGCGGCCGCGGAGGAGACCGGCGCGGGGGCGGGCCTCGTCGCGGTACTTGTCCTGGATCTGGTAGATCGACAGCGGCAGATCCTTGTACGAGGAGTAGAGGTCCTTCACCAGCAGGGTGAAGACCTCCTCGTGCGTGGGGGCGAGCAGGTAGTCGGCGTCCTTGCGGTCCTTGAGCCGGAAGATGCCGTCGCCGTACTCCTCCCAGCGGCCGGTCGCCTCGTAGGGCTCGCGCGGCAGCAGCGCGGGGAAGTGCACCTCGTGCGCGCCGGCGGCCGTCATCTCCTCGCGGATGATCTGCTCGATGCGCGCCTTGACCCGCAGCCCCAGCGGCAGCCACGCGAAGATGCCCGGCGCCTGGCGGCGGATGTAGCCCGCGCGCACGAGGAGCTTGTGGCTGGTCACCTCCGCGTCGGAGGGGTCTTCACGGAGGGTGCGGAGGAAGTAGTTCGTCAGGCGAGTAGGCACCGTTCCATGTTAGTGGTGCGGTGATGCGCTGCCCGCCGCGCTGCTCCCTAGTGGCCGACGGTGACCGTGGGCTCGCCGGACGCGACCTGCGCGTCCTCCATCTCGGCGGCGATGCGGTTCGCCTCCTCGATCAGGGTCGCGACGATCTCGGCCTCCGGCACGGTCTTGATGACCTCGCCCTTGACGAAGATCTGGCCCTTGCCGTTGCCGCTGGCGACGCCGAGGTCGGCCTCGCGGGCCTCCCCCGGGCCGTTGACGACGCAGCCCATGACCGCGACGCGCAGCGGCACGCTCATGCCCTGCAGGCCCTCGGTGACGCTGTCGGCGAGCGTGTAGACGTCGACCTGGGCGCGGCCGCAGCTCGGGCAGGACACGATCTCCAGCTTGCGCTCGCGGAGGTTGAGCGACTGCAGGATCTGCAGGCCCACCTTGACCTCCTCGGCGGGCGGCGCGGACAGCGAGACCCGGATGGTGTCGCCGATGCCCTCGGAGAGCAGGATGCCGAACGCCGTCGCGGACTTGATGGTGCCCTGGAAGGCCGGGCCGGCCTCGGTCACGCCGAGGTGCAGGGGCCAGTCGCCGCGCTCGGCGAGCTGCCTGTAGGCCTTCACCATGACGATCGGGTCGTTGTGCTTGACCGAGATCTTGAAGTCGTGGAAGTCGTGCTCCTCGAAGAGGCTGGCCTCCCAGACGGCACTCTCGACCAGCGCCTC
The DNA here is from genome assembly GCF_013410375.1 of Leifsonia shinshuensis. Classification (NCBI taxonomy): domain Bacteria; kingdom Bacillati; phylum Actinomycetota; class Actinomycetes; order Micrococcales; family Microbacteriaceae; genus Leifsonia; species Leifsonia shinshuensis. Next base: position 2,401,785 of record NZ_JACCFL010000001.1, on the reverse strand, counting down.
GGCGGTCGGCTTGCCGTACTTCTGCAGCAGGCTGGGCTCCAGCGATCCGGCGTTGACGCCGATGCGGAGCGAGACGCCCGCGGCCTTCGCGTAGGCGGCGATCTTTCCGACCTGGTCGTCGAACTTGCGGATGTTGCCCGGGTTGACCCGGACCGCCGCGCAGCCGGCGTCGATCGCCGCGTAGACGTAGTTCGGCTGGAAGTGGATGTCGGCGATGACCGGGATCTGGCTCTTCTTGGCGATGATCGGCAGCGCCTCGGCGTCGTCCCGGCTGGGCACGGCGACGCGCACGATGTCGCAGCCGGAGGCTGTCAGCTCGGCGATCTGCTGCAGGGTCGCGTTGATGTTCGTCGTCGGCGTCGTGCACATCGACTGGACGCTGACCGGGGCGTCGCCGCCGACCAGGACCTTTCCGACTCGGATCTGGCGGGACTTGCGACGGGGTGCGAGGGTCTCGGGGACCTTGGGCATCCCCAGGTTGATTGCTGCCACCCGACAATCCTACGCGGCCGGGTGGGAAGCGGCTGGGCGTGGGGTGAACGGGATGTGTGCGGGGGTCAGCCGAACAGGTTGACCGGCTTGACGATGTCCGCGTACATCAGCAGCACGCTCATCCCGCCGAGGATGACGACGACCGCCATGGTCAGCGGCATCAGCTTGGCCATGTCGACCGGTCCGGGGTCGCGGCGCTTGAACAGCTTGGCGATCGACCGGCGGAAGCCCTCCCACAGCGCACCGGCGATGTGGCCGCCGTCGAGCGGCAGCAGCGGGATGAGGTTGAACACGAACAGCGCGACGTTCAGCGACGCCAGGATCCCGATCATCGTGTAGACCTTGTCGATCACCGGCACGCCGTCGAGCGCGGTCAGCTCCCCCGCGGCCCGGCCGACGCCGACCAGGCTGATCGGTCCGTTCGGGTCGCGCTGACCGGAGCCGAACGCGGCGTTCCAGACGTCGACCATGCGCTGCGGCAGGTGGATGACCACGCCGACGACCGCTGCGGTCTGGGCGCCCACCGCGGGCAGCACGGAGGTCACCGGCTGCGGGACGAGCTCCTGCACAGGGCCGATGCCGACGAAGCCCGCCTGGAGCGTCTCGGTCTTCCCGTCCGCGCCCTTGACGGGCTGGCCGTTCGCGTCGAGCTTGGCGACGGTGTTGGTCATAGGTGTCAGCACGACGGTGCGCTCCTGCCCGTCGCGCCGGAGCACGACGGTCAGCGGCGTGTTCGCGGATTCGCGGATGATCGCCGTGGACTGTGCCCACGACGTCATCGTCTTGCCACCGATGCTCACGATCGTGTCGCCGGGCTTCAGTCCGGCCGCTGCGGCGGGGCCCTGCGGCGCGTCCGACCCGCAGGTCTGCGACGTGCTCGTCGTCGCCACGACGCACTGGCTCACGCTCGCGATCGTCAGCGAGTTCTGCGGGGCCCCGAAGCCCATGAGCAGCACACCGAAGAGCACGACGGCGATCAGCAGGTTCATGAACGGCCCGCCGAACATGATGACGATACGCTTCCACACCGGGAGGCGGTAGAAGGTGCGGTCCTCCTCGCCCTCGCCGACGGTCTCGGCGCTGGAGGTGCGCGCGTCCTGCACCATCGCCTGCATGAAGCCGGTGGTCGCGTTTCGGCCGCTGCCGCCGTCCTTGCCGGGCGGGAACATGCCGATCATGGAGATGTAACCGCCGAGCGGGATGGCCTTGACGCCGTACTCGGTCTCACCGCGCCGGAACGAGAACAGGGTGCGGCCGAAGCCGATCATGTACTGGGTGACCTTGACGCCGAACAGCTTGGCCGGCACCAGGTGACCGATCTCGTGGAGCGCGATCGAGAGCGCGACGCCGATCAGGATGATGACGACGCCGAGGACGAACAGCAGCACGGAATCCACGTGCCCAGGCTAGCCGCGGACGCTTGGAGGGAGCCGCACGAAAGCTATGCGGGTCCGATGGCTAGCGGCCGCCCACGACTACCGGCCGGCGAGGTGCGCGTCCGCGGTCGCCCGCGCCCAGCGCTCCGCTTCCGCCAGCGACTCCAGCGTCAGCTCGGCCGCCGGCTCGTGCTCGTCCACGACGCGCTCCACCGTGTCCACGATGTCCAGGTAGCCGATCGCACCCGCGTGGAACGCCGCCACCGCCTGCTCGTTGGCCGCGTTGAAGACCGCGGGGTAGGTCGCGCCCGCCGTGCCGACGCGCTTGGCGAGGGCCACGGCCGGGAACGCCTCGTCGTCCAGCGGCTCGAAGGTCCAGGTGTGCGCCGTCGTCCAGTCCAGCGGCGCGCCGACTCCCGGCACCCGGTCGGGCCAGCCGAGGCCGAGCGAGATCGGGAGGCGCATGTCCGGCGGGGAGGCCTGGGCGATGGTCGAGCCGTCCACGAACTCCACCATCGAGTGGATGACGGACTGCGGATGCACCGTCACGTCGATCCGGTCGTAGGGGACGTCGAACAACAGGTGCGCCTCGATGACCTCCAGGCCCTTGTTGACGAGCGTGGCCGAGTTGGTGGTCACGACGAGCCCCATGTCCCAGGTCGGATGGGCGAGCGCCTCGGCGGGAGTCACGTCGCGGAGGGAGTCGCGGGAGCGGCCGCGGAACGGGCCGCCGGACGCGGTCAGCACCAGCCTCCGCACCTCGTCGGCCGTGCCCGACCGCAGCGCCTGGGCGAGGGCCGAGTGCTCGGAGTCCACCGGGACGAGCTGCCCCGGCGCGGCGGCTCGCTTGACCAGGGCGCCGCCGACGATCAGGGACTCCTTGTTGGCGAGCGCGAGCATCGCCCCGGTCTCCAGGGCGGCGAGGGTCGGGCCGAGCCCGACCGAGCCGGTGATACCGTTCAGCACCACGTCGGCCTCGACCGAGTGCAGCAGCCGCACCGCGTCGTCCGCGCCCAGCGCCGTGTCGCGCACCCCGAACCGCTCCGCCTGCTCCGCGAGGAGGTCCGCATTGCGCCCGGCGGTCAGTCCGACCACGTCGAACCGGTCGGGGTTCGCCGCGATGACGTCGAGCGCCTGCGTGCCGATCGAGCCGGTCGAGCCGAGGATGACGACGCGGCGCGCGGCCATCAGCGGCTCGTCTTCAGGATGTCGATCACGAACACCATTGTGTCGGTCGCCTTGATCTCTCCGGAACCCTGCGCGCCGTAGCCGTCGGCCGGCGGGACGATCGCGATGACCTGCGAGCCGACCTTCTGGCCCTCCAGGGCCTTCTGGAAGCCCTTGACCACGCCGGTCGTCTGGAACGACGCGACCTGGCCGCGGCTCCAGCTGGAGTCGAACATCTGGCCGTTCCGCCAGAGCACGCCCTTGTACTGGACGGTCACGGTGTCGCCGGACTGCACGGTCTCTCCGTCGCCCTGCTTGAGCACCGCGATCTTCGTCTCCGTCGGCGGGTCGGCCTTCGGGATGGTGATGCTCGGCTCGCCGGTCTTCGCGTCGTCCTTGACGGTCGGGAAGCCGGGGGTCGGGGCGACGGGGGTGCCGTTCGCGCGGGTCGGCGCGATGTCGGCGATGTCGGCGACGAAGACCACGGAGTCCTTCGACGTGAGCTTGAACTGCGAGATGTCGGCGTTGCCGAAGGCGGTCTTGGCCGGAGCGGTCAGGACGACGCGCGAGCCGACCGGGAGGCACTCCACGGCGCGGACCAGGCCAGGAACGAAGGCCTTGTCGTCCACCGTGATCGTCTGCGTGGGCTGGCCGTCGAAGCCGGCGGAGGCGGTCAGCTCCTTGCCCGTGGTGCCGTTGTAGGCGGCGAGGGCGATGTCGACGCTGGAGCCCGCCTTGGCCTCGGCGCCCTTGCCCTTGATGACCACGCTGCGCTCCACGTCGCCGGTCTTGAGGGGTGCCGGCACGGTCACGTCCGGGGACTTGAGGAAGCTCCCCGACACCTTGATCGAGTCGGACGCGGAGCCCGACTTCACGTTCTGACAGGTCGCGGCCGCAGCGGTGTTCGACGCCGACGGGGCGGGCGAGGAGGAGCTGCAGGCGGCGAGGCCGGCGACGACGAGGGCTGCTGTGAGGACGGAGAGGGATCTGCGCACGAGGAGCCAGTCTGCCCCATCCACCTAGGTCCCCGCTGAACGAGCACCTGAACAACGCCCATACGATGGAGGACATGACCCGCGACTTCTCCGTCCCCCAGTCCCGCCACGTCGTCACCGAGCTCCCCGGCCCGCGTTCGGTGGAGCTGCAGCGGCGCCGCGTCGCGTCGGTGAGCCGCGGAGCGGGGACGCTTGCGAACATCTACATGGAGTCCGGCTCCGGCGCGATCCTGGTCGACGTCGACGGCAACCGCCTGATCGACCTGGGCTGCGGCATCGGCGTGACCACCATCGGCCACGCCCACCCCGCGGTGGCCGCGGCCGCCGCCGAGCAGGCCGCGAAGCTCACCCACACGCTCTTCACCGTCACGCCGTACGAGAACTACGTGCGCGTCGCCGAGAAGCTGGCGGAGATCACGCCAGGCGACTTCGAGAAGCACAGCATCCTCGTCAACTCGGGAGCGGAGGCCGTGGAGAACGCGGTCAAGATCGCGCGCAAGCACACGGGCCGCCGCGCCATCGCGACGCTCGACCACGCGTTCCACGGCCGCACCAACCTGACCATGGCGATGACCTACCGCCCCTGGCCGGAGCGCGCCGGCATGGGCCCGTTCCCCGGCGAGATCTACAGCCTCCCGATCAGCTACCCGTTCCGCGACCCCGAGGGGATGACGGGCGAGGAGGCCGCGGAGCGCACCATCGACTACATCGAGACCCACATCGGCGCCACCGAGCTCGCCGCGCTGTTCGTGGAGCCGGTGCAGGGCGACGGCGGCATCATCATCCCCGCGCCCGGCTACTTCAAGCGCCTGTCGGAGTACTGCACCGAGAACGGCATCGTCTTCGTCGCCGACGAGATCCAGGCCGGCATCGGCCGCACCGGCACCTGGTACTCGATCGAGCACCACGGCGTCGTGCCCGACCTGATCACGACCGCCAAGGGCATCGCCGGCGGCTTCCCGCTCGCAGCGGTGACCGGCCGCGCCGAGATCATGGACACGGTCCAGCCCGGCGGCATCGGCGGCACGTTCGGCGGCAACCCGGTCTCCACCGCGGCGGCCCTCGCGGTCTTCGAGGCGTTCGAGCAGGAGGACCTGCTCGCCGAGGCGAAGCGCGTCGAGAAGGCGCTGTGGGCGCGGATCGGCGACTGGGCCGAGCGCTTCCCCGTCGTCGGCGAGGTCCGCGGCGTCGGCGCCATGTTCGGAGTCGAGCTGGTCGTGCCCGGCACGAAGAAGCCCAATCCGGACGCGCTGAAGGCGGTCCTCGCCCACGCGACCGCCAACGGTGTCATCCCGCTGGACGCCGGCAGCTGGGACAGCGTGCTGAGGCTGCTGCCCTCCGTCGTCATCAGCGAGGAGCTGATCGACGACGCGGCCACCGTCATCGAAGAGGCGCTCGGCCGGCTCGGCTGACCGGGTCCCGCCCGCCGACCGGACCCGCCCGCCGATCAGGAACGCCACGCCATGCGACTCCCCCGCCGACGGCTCGCCGCCGCGATCATCGTGACCGCGGCGGCCCTCACGGCCCTGCCCGCGCTGGACGCCGGCCCGGCCGCGGAGGCCTCCGCGGCCCCGGCGCGCACCGCGCAACCGGGCGCGCAGGAGGCCACCCGGGCGGCCACCCGGACGGCCTTCGACCCCGGCGACATCATCAGCGACGACAGCTTCTACAACCCGTACGCGATGACCGCCGACCAGGTGCAGCACTTCCTCGACGACCGTGCGTGCACGCCGAAGGACACCTCGCCCTGCCTCGCGGACTTCCGGATGGCCGTGCCGCGCACCGCGGCCTCGGCGGAGCGCTGCGCCGCGATCCCGGCGCGGAAGAACGAGCGGGCCAGCAGCATCATCGTGCGCATCGCGCAGGCGTGCACGATCAGCCCGCGCGTCCTGCTGGTCCTGCTGCAGAAGGAGCAGTCGCTGCTGACCACGCCGAGCGCGAGCGGCTACCAGAAGGCCACGGGCTACGCGTGCCCGGACACCGCCGGCTGCGACACCCGCTACTTCGGCTTCTTCAACCAGGTCTACCGGGCGGCGTGGCAGTTCCGGGAGTACACCGCGCACCCGACCGACTGGCGCTATCAGGTCGGCGCGAACCGCATCCAGTACCACCCCGACGCCACCTGCGGCGCGAGCACGGTTCGGGTCGTCAACCAGGCGACCGCGAACCTCTACAACTACACGCCGTACCAGCCGGACAAGCAGACGGTCGCGCATCCGACCGGCCCGGGCGACGCCTGCTCGGCGTACGGCAACCTCAACTTCTCGCGGCTCTACAACAGCTGGTTCGGCGACCCGCGGGCCGTCCGCTACCCCGGCCTGCAGCTGCCGTGCCTGGTCTATGCAGGCGGCTGGGGCTGCACGCCGCTGCGGCCGTTCGGGGATTGACGGATGCATGCCGGGCACGGCATACATTCGCGACTAACCTCGTTCTGTGAGTTCGACAGCACCCGATGACGGGAATGACGCGGGGACCGAGGTCCTGCCGCGCCCCGGGCTGACCTACTTCATCGGCCGCCGGATCGTCGCGCCGCTGCTGCGGCTCATCTACCGCCCGCGCGTGATCGGCGCGCGTAACGTCCCACGGCACGGCAAGATCATCCTGGCCAGCAACCACCTGTCGTTCATCGACTCGCTGGTCATCCCGATGACCTCCCCGCGGCGGGTGCAGTTCCTCGCCAAGTCGCACTACTTCGAGGGCACCGGGTTGAAGGGCGCGGTCTCGCGGTCCTTCTTCACCGCGATCGGCGCGGTCGGCGTCAAGCGCGGGGCGGGCCAGGCGGCCCAGGAGGCGCTGGAGCAGTCCCGCCGGATCATCGACACCGGCGCGGCGTTCGCGCTCTACCCGGAGGGCACCCGTTCGCTGGACGGCCGCCTCTACAAGGGTCGCACCGGCATCGGCTGGCTGGCGCTGACCACCGGCGCGAAGGTCGTCCCCGTCGGCCTGATCGGCACGAACGAGGTCCAACCGGTCGGCGCCAAGTTCCCGCGCGTCCGCCGGATCACCATCGCGTTCGGCGAGCCGATCGACGTGGCGCACTACGGACCGGCGGAGTCCGGGCGCGCCCGCCGCCAGGCGACCGACGAGATCATGGCGGCCATCCACGCCCTCACCGGCCAGGAGCTCGCCGGGACGTACAACGAGTCGCCGCCGGCGAACACGGTCGAGCGCGTCAAGCGCGCGCTGCGCCCCGAGCGCCTCTAGCGCCCGCGCCACCTTCGTGACGAATGTCGCGAATACGCGCCCCATTCACGCGATTCGGCACGAATGCCGCGAATCGGCTGGTGCGCGATTCGTGACGAATGTCGCGAATGAGGTGCCATTTCGCGACATTCGTGACGAATGTCGGGATGCGGTCGTGTCGCGATTCGTGACGAATGTCGTGCGGGTCAGGCGAGAGTGAGGATCTCCGGCTCGTGGCCGACCGGGAAGTTGACGCTCGCGGCGATGAAGCACTTCTGCGACGCCGGTGCGTGCAGGGAGGCCGCGAGCTCGGCCTGCGCCGGGTCCGCGATGGTGACCTTCGGCCGCAGCGTCGCACTCGTGAAGTGGCCGCCGCCGTCGTTGGTCTGCTCCATGACGCCCGTGGCGGCGTCGGTGTAGCCCACGACGACGAGGCCGGACCGGGCCGCCTCGGCGAGGTAGCTCAGCATGTGGCACTGGCTGAGCGCGGCGAGCAGCAGCTCCTCCGGGTTCCAGCGGTCCGTGTCGCCGAAGAAGGCGCGGTCCGCGGAGCCCTCGATCGGGTGCTTGCCCTCCGTGCTCACGGTGTGGTCGCGCCCGTAGGCCTTGTAGCCGCTGGTCCCCTCGCCTCGGTTGCCGGTCCACTGCAGGTCGATCGCATAGCGGTGCTCGAGCTTCATGGATCGATTCTCGCACCGGCGGCTAAACTGGCCAGCATCATGACTGACACCCTGAGCACGCCCACGTTCACCGTGGAGCAAGAACGCCGCATCGTCACCGCCGTCCCCGGCCCGAAGTCTCAGGAGCTGCACCAGCGCCGGCTCGCCGTCGTGCCGACCGGCGTCTCCTCGGCTCTCCCCGTCTACATCGCCCGCGCCAACGGCGCCATCCTGGTCGACGTCGACGGCAACCAGTTCGTCGACTTCGGCGCGGGCATCGGCGTGACCACGGTCGGCCACACCGAGACCGCGGTCGTCGCGGCCGCCGCCGACCAGCTGCAGGACGTCATCCACACGCTCTTCACCATCACGCCCTACGAGGAGTACGTGCGCGTCGCCGAGCTGCTCGCCGCCCACACACCCGGCGACCACGCCAAGAAGACCGTGCTGGTCAACTCCGGCGCGGAGGCGGTCGAGAACGGCGTGAAGATCGCCCGCAAGCACACCGGCCGCCGCGCTGTCGCCGTGCTCGACCACGCCTACCACGGCCGCACCAACCTGACGATGGCCATGAACTACAAGGCCATGCCGTATGCGACCGGCTTCGGTCCGTTCGCCGGCGACGTCTACCACGCGCCCAACTCCTACCCCTACCGCGACGGCCTCAGCGGCGCCGAGGCGGCCGCGCGCACCATCGCCTACCTCGAGAAGGTCGTCGGCGCGTCCGACCTGGCCTGCCTCGTCGCCGAGCCGATCCAGGGCGAGGGCGGCTTCGTCGTTCCCGCCGAGGGCTACCTGGCCGCGCTGCAGGAGTGGTGCACCGCCAACGGCGTCGTGTTCATCGCCGACGAGATCCAGAGCGGCATGGCGCGCACCGGCGCGTTCTTCGCCAGCGAGCACTTCGGCCTCGTCCCCGACCTGGTGCTCAGCGCCAAGGGCATCGCGGGCGGCCTCCCGCTCGCCGCGGTCACCGGCCGCGCCGAGATCATGGACTCCGCCCAGCCCGGCGGCCTCGGCGGCACCTTCGGCGGCAACCCGGTCGCCGCGGCGGCCGCGATCGCGGTCTTCGAGCAGATCGAGAAGGGCGACCTGCTCGCCCACGGCGCGCGCATCGAGAAGTCCCTCAAGCCGGCGCTGGAGCAGCTCCAGCAGAAGCACGACATCATCGGCGACGTGCGCGGCATCGGCGCGATGGTGGCGATCGAGCTGGTCCAGCCGGGCACCGGCGACACCACGAAGGTCCCGAACCCGGAGGCCGTCAACGCGATCATCGCCTACGCGGCCCAGCGCGGCATCCTGTTCCTCAACGCGGGGACCTGGGGCAACGTCCTGCGCTTCCTGCCGAGTCTGGCCGTGAGCGACGCCCTCATCGCGGACGCCGTCTCCGTCCTCGACGACGCCTTCGCCGCGCTGTGACGCCGGAGGTCTTCGGAACCGCGGAGGCCGTGGAGCTCGCGGTCGTCGAGCGCAGCGGCTTCGTCGAGTCCCGCCACGCGGGCTCGGCCGTCGTCCTCGGCCCCGAGGGCGACGTGGTCCTGTCGCTCGGCGCGCCGGAGAAGCCGGTCTTCCCGCGCTCGTCGCTGAAGCCGTTCCAGGCGGTCGCCGTCATGGGCGCGGGTGTGACGCTGGAGGGCGCGAACGCCGTCCTGGCGACCGCTAGCCACGCGGGCACCCCGGCGCACGTCTCGGTGGTCCGCGGGCTGCTCGCGCAGGCCCAGCTGACCGAGGACGCGCTGCACTGCCCCGCCGACTGGCCGCTCGACGGCACCGCCCGCGAGAACGCCATCCGCGAGGGATCGCAGCGCAGCCCGGTGTTCATGAACTGCTCGGGCAAGCATGCCGCGATGCTGCTCGCCTGCCAGGTCAACCACTGGCCGCTGGAGAGCTACCTCAGCCCGCAGCACCCGCTGCAGCAGCACATCCGCGACACGACGGAGCGGCTGACCGGCGAGAAGGTCGTCGCGACCGGCGTCGACGGCTGCGGCGCTCCGGTGCACGCGATGTCGCTGCTGGCGCTCGCCCGCGGCATCCAGCGGATCGGGACGGCGTCGGAGGGCTCGCCCTTCGCGCTCTTCCGGAACGCCGCCGTGCTGCGCACGGCCGTGCTCGCCAACGGCTGGGCCATCGACGGGCCCGGCCGCGCCAACACCGTCGTCATCGACGAGCTCGGGATCCTCGCCAAGCTCGGCGCCGAGGGCGTCATGGTGATGGCCGCGCCCGACGGCACGACCGTCAGCCTCAAGGTGCTCGACGGCAGCCTGCGCGCCGCGAGCATCGTCGCGCTGTCGCTGCTGGCCGACGCCGGCGCCGTCGAGCGCGCGGCGGTGGACGCCGTCGCCCCGAAGCTGGACCTCGCGGTCCTCGGCAACGGCGTCCCGGTGGGCGCCATCCGCGCCTCCTACACCGCCTGACCGCTACTGCGTCGCCCGCGCCAGCCGCTTGGCGCGGGCGGCCGCGGTGAGCTGCGAGATCAGCACCACCAGGATCGTCAGGATGAACACCGCCGACGCGATCACGTTCGCCTGCGCCGGGATGCCGCGCGACGCCGCGATGTAGATGTACATCGGGAACGTCGTCACCGCGCCGGCGTTGAAGTTCGTGATGATGAAGTCGTCGAAGCTCAGCGAGAACGACAGCAGCGCCGCCGACAGGATGCCGGGGAGCAGCAGCGGGAACGTGATCCGCCAGAACACCGCGTTCGGCGACCCGTAGAGGTCGCGCCCCGCCTCCTCCAGCGCCGGGTCGAGCGACGCGACGCGCGCCTTCACCGTCACCACCACGAAGCTGATGCAGAACATCACGTGGGCGATGATGATCGTCCCGAAGCCCTTGTTCACGCCGAGGCTGAGGAACTGGGCCGCCAGGCCCGCGCCGAGCACGACCTCGGGGCTCGCCATCGGCAGGAACAGCAGCAGGCTGGTCTGCGAGCGGAACCGGAACCGGTAGCGCATCAGCGCGATCGCGATCATGGTGCCGAGCGCCGTCGCGATCACCGTCGAGACGATGCCGATGATGATCGACGCCGCAAACGCGTCGCAGATGCCGGCCGCGTCGCAGACGTTCGTCCAGTTGCGCAGCGTGAAGCCGCGCCAGGCGATGTTGTTCTTGATCGCGTCGTTGAACGAGAACACGAACGTGTAGACGATCGGGATCAGCAGGAACGCCAGCGCCAGGAAGGCGTACACGCCGAGCCCGAGCCCCTGGAACCGGAAGCGCCTCCGCGGGGCGGCCGCGGGGGCGCCCGGCCGAGAGGTCGTCATGGTCGTCACAGCAGGTCCTCCGTCCCGCTCCGCCGCACGTAGAAGCCGACGATCACCAGGATGACGGCCATCAGGATGACCGACATCGCGGCCGCCGCCGGATAGTTCTGCAGCACCAGGAAGTTGCTCTCGATGACATTGCCCATCATCGAGGTGTCGGCGGCGCCGAGGAAGTCCTGCGACGCGTTGATGTAGTCGCCGGCCGCCGGGATGAAGGTCAGCAGCGTCCCGGAGACGATGCCGGGCATCGACAGCGGGATGGTGATCCTGCGGAACGTCTCCCAGTTGCTCGCGTACAGGTCGCGGCCGGCCTCCAGCAGCCGGGTGTCCAGCCGCTCCAGCGTCGAGTACAGCGGCAGCGTCATGAATGGGATGAAGTTGTACGTCAGGCCGAAGATGACCGAGAACGGCGTACCCGTGATGTGGGCGTCCGGCGGGAGGACGCTGATCGCCTTGAGCGAGCTCGCCACCCAGCCGTCGTCGCTCAGGATCGACTTCCACGCCAGCGTCCGCAGCAGGAAGCTGATGAAGAAGGGTGCGATGACGAGCGTCATGAGCAGGTTCTGCAGCACGGGCTTGGCGCGCATCTTCACGCCGATGAAGTACGCCAGCGGGTAACTGATCACCAGCGCCGCCGCCGTGGCGATCAGAGCGTAGCCGAACGAACGCAGGATCTGCGGCCAGTACCCCGAGATGGCGTCGGTGTAGTTCTGCCACTGGAACGCCGGGACGTACTGCCCGATGTCGCCTTCCGGCGCCGGCGCCTGGAACGAGGTGATGATGAGCGAGACGAGCGGGGTCAGGAAGAACAACACCAGGTAGAGCACGCCGGGCAGCAGCAGGACGAGCGCGATGCCCGACTTCCGACGCGCCGCCGGCTCCTGGTCGTGGGTCGCCGGAGCGCCGGTGAAGGCGGCGATGGCCATCTACGCCTCCTCCAGCTCGGAGAGCAGCCGCTCCTTCGCCTGCGCCGCCACCGCCTGGGTGTCGGTGTCGTCGGCGAACTTCCCGTCGGCCGGCGGCTCGTCGGCGAGGACGAAGGTGTGCGAGGCCTCCCACGACAGCCAGACCCGGTCGCCGAAGCCCGCCGCGGGACCGCTCGCCAGGTTCTGCGCGAACACGATCACCGAGCCGATGCCCGGAACCTCCACCAGGTACTGCGTGCTCACGCCGCTGAACGAGACATCGATGACCCGGCCGGGGCCGAGCCGGTTGGCGCCGGACGGGATGGACTGCTCCCCCGCGTGCAGCGTCAGCTTCTCCGGGCGGACGCCCACCGTGACCGTGCCGGAGCTGCGCTGGGCGCGCGACCGCGGCACCTGGATGCGGTGGCCGGCGACCTCCACCCCGAGCGTGTCGCCCGCACTGTCGAGCACGGGACCGGCGAACAGGTTGGACTGGCCGAGGAAGTTCGCCACGAACACCGTCGACGGCAGCTCGTAGAGCACCTCGGGCGCGCCCATCTGCTCGATCCGGCCCTTGTTCATCACGGCGACCGTGTCGGCCATGGTCATGGCCTCCTCCTGGTCGTGCGTGACGTGCACGAAGGTCAGGCCGACCTCCGTCTGGATGGACTTGAGCTCCAGCTGCATCTGGCGGCGGAGCTTGAGGTCGAGCGCGCCGAGCGGCTCGTCGAGCAGCAGCAGCGCCGGCCGGTTGACCACCGCCCGTGCGAGCGCGACGCGCTGCTGCTGGCCGCCGGACAGCTGCGAGGGCCGCCGCGCGGCCAGGTGGTCGAGCTCGACCAGCCGCAGCGCCTCGTGCGCCTTGGCGACCGGGTCGCCGATGCGGCGGCGGCGGAGGCCGAAGGCGACGTTCTCCAGGATGGTCATGTGCGGGAAGAGCGCGTAGCTCTGGAACACCGTGTTCACCGGCCGCTGGAACGGCTTGGTGCTGGTGACGTCCTTCCCGCCGATGAGGATGCGGCCCTCCGTCGGCTCCTCCAGCCCGGCGACCAGCCGCAGGGTGGTCGTCTTGCCGCAGCCGCTCGGGCCGAGCAGGGCGAAGAACGACCCGGCGGGGATCGTGAGGTCGAGGTTCTCGATGGCGGTGAACCCCGGGAACCGTTTCTTGATGCCGGCCAGCTGCAGGTCGGCGCCGGACTCGGCGAAGACTCCCTTCGGCATCAGGCCCCCAGGATCACTTTTTGGAACGCCGCCTGGTACTTCTGCTCCTCGGCGGGGGTCAGGCTGCGGAAGATGTGCACCTTCGACAGCGTCTCGTCGTCCGGGAAGATGAGCTGGTTCTCGGCCAGCTTCGGGTCGATCTTCACCGCGGCGTCCTTGGCGCCCTGCACCGGCGTGATGTAGTTCACCCACGCGGCGACCTCGGCGGCGACCTCCGGCTCGTAGTAGTAGTCGATCAGCTTCTCGGCGTTCGCCTTGCGCGGGGAGCCGATCGGGATGACGAAGTTGTCGCTCCACAGCGTGCCGCCGGACTCCGGGATGGCGAACTGCCAGTTGTCGCCGGCCTCGGCGTTCAGCTGGGTGATGTCGCCCGACCAGCAGATCGCGGCGAGGGTGTCGCCGGACTTCAGGTCGTTGAGGTACGAGTTGCCCTTGATGTTGCGGATCTGGCCGTCGTTGACCTCCTTGGTCAGGGTGTCGATCGCCTTGTTGTAGTCGTCGTCGCTGAACTTCTTGGAGATGTCGACGCCCTGCGCCAGCATCAGGAGACCCATCGTGTCGCGCATCTCGCTGAGGACGCCGACCTTGCCCTTGAGGTCCGGCTTCCACAGGTCCTCGATGGACTTCAGGCCGTTCGGCAGCTTCTCCTTGTTCCAGCAGATGCCGGCGAAGCCGCTCTGCCACGGCAGCGACTTGTTCCGCCCGGGGTCGAAGTCGACGTTGACCAGGTTCGAGGTGAGGTTCTTCTTGTTCGGGATGGCCGACGCGTCGAAGCTCTGGACGTAGCCGAGGCGGATCCAGCGCGCGATCATCCAGTCGGTGAGGCACACCGTGTCGGCGCCGATATCCTTGCCGAGCGCGAGCTGGTCCTTCACCTTGGCGTAGTAGGTGTTGTTGTCGTCGACCGCGACGTCGTACTTGACCGACATGCCGGTCTGCTTCTGGAAGGCCTCCAGCGTCGGGTACTTCCCGTTCGCGTCCTGGTCGAGGTAGGCCTGCCAGTTCGCCCAGGTGAGCGTCTTGTCGGTGGACGACTGGTCCTTGGCCGGGGTCGGCTTGCCCGAGGCGCCGCCCGTCGAGCACGCGGCCAGCGCGAGCGCTGCCGCGCCGGCGGTCGCACCGGCCAGCAGACCGCGACGGGTGAGCTGGTTGGCACGTGCCGACTGCACCAGCTGGCGGATCATCGGGTCGTTCGGGAGTGGCCTGTTCTTCACTGCGGAGCTCCTTCGGGTCGATCTGGTGGTGCCTGGAGGGCGATCCGCCGACGCACGTCGATGTGCCGTCGCGGTGGGTCGATCCTGGCATAGGACCGGTGCGATTCCCACCCTTGAAGGGGCGAAACGTCCATCTGGAAACATGATCGTCACGAAATCCGTTCCGTTTCGTCCGAATCACGCGGGAAACCGCACACTGCGTACGGCGCGCGGATGAGCAGCGAGACGAACTGACGAAATCCACCCTGCTTTGACGCGGAATTTACGGAATCAGCACGATCCTTCCTGGATTGCTATCGAAATCCTCCGTGAAGGAAGCTAAGGTGAAGTCGAACCATCACGTCGAAGTGTGAGGAGCTGAGGAGCCCCATGAAGGTCGCGATCCCCCGCGAGATCAAGAACAACGAATTCCGCGTGGCGATTACGCCCGCAGGCGTCCACGACCTGGTCGGAGCCGGCCACGAGGTGTACGTCGAGACCGGCGCAGGGGTGGGCTCGTCCATCCCCGACGAGCTGTACGCCGGCGCAGGAGCCACCATCCTGCCCGACGCCGCGGCCACCTGGGCGGCGGGCGAGCTCATCCTCAAGGTGAAGGAGCCGATCGCCTCGGAGTACGGCTACTTCCGCGAGGGCCTGGTGCTGTTCACGTACCTGCACCTCGCCGCCGACGAGGCGCTCACCCGCGCGCTGGTCGACGCGCGCGTCACCGCGATCGCCTACGAGACGGTCCAGCTGCCGAACCGCGCGCTCCCGCTGCTCGCCCCGATGAGCGAGGTCGCCGGCCGGCTCGCGCCGATCGTCGGCGCCAACACGATGCTGAAGCCGAACGGCGGCCCCGGCCTCCTGGTCCCCGGCGTCCCCGGCACCCACCCGGCGGTCGTCACCGTGCTCGGCGGCGGCGTCGCCGGCACGAACGCCACGTCGGTCGCGGTGGGCCTCGGCGCCGAGGTGACCGTGCTGGACACCAACATCGCCCGCCTGCGCGAGCTCGACGCCCTGTACTCCGGCCGGATCAAGACGATCGCCTCGAACAGCTTCGAGATCGACAAGGCCGTCGTCGCCTCCGACCTGGTGATCGGCTCCGTGCTCGTCCCCGGCGCCAAGGCGCCCAAGCTGGTCAGCAACGAGCTGGTCTCGCGGATGAAGCCGGGCAGCGTGCTCGTCGACATCGCGGTCGACCAGGGCGGCTGCTTCGCCGACTCGCACCCGACCACGCACGCCGACCCCACCTTCACAGTGCACGGTTCGCTGTTCTACTGCGTGGCGAACATGCCGGGCGCGGTGCCGCACACCTCCACCTACGCGCTCACCAACGCCACGCTGCCCTACGCGCGCGCGATCGCGAACAACGGCTGGCAGGCCGCGCTCCGCGCCGACGCGTCGCTGGCGCTGGGCCTCAACGTGCACGACGGCCACGTCACCAACGCCGGCGTCGCGGAGGCCCACGGGATCGTGGACGCGCCGCTCGCGGACGCGCTGGTCTGAGTCGTCCCGGCGTGGGCCGAGCGGAGTTCCGCCCGGCCCACGCCGCACGTCAGCTGACGCCGAAGCTCAGCTCACATCGAAGCTCAGCTGACGTCGAACCACTGGTCGCCGATGTCGACCCGGGTGCCCCGCTCCACGCGGTAGCGCCGGCCGGCCTCGCACTGCCGCGCCAGGCCGCCGAGCGGGCGCGCGACGGTGCCGTTCCCGGAGTAGCGGTCGCAGATCCAGAGGTCGTCGCCCTCCAGGCCGAACTCCAGATGCGTCTTGGAGACGCTCCTGGCCGGGTCGGAGATGGCCACCAGCTGGTCGACGTGCTCCCCCGGCTGCGTGATCGGGCGGCGGCCGACGAGGCCGCTTCCGCGCACCTCCACCGACTCGCCCGTGGAGAAGCTCAGCCGGTAGACCCGCGCCCGGGCCGCGGGCGGCGCAGGAGGCGCGCTCTCCAGGGCGACGACGTCGATCGCCTCGGTCGGCGGCAGGCCGTCCTCATCGAGGTCGACGTCGCCCGGGAACCGGCCGGCCACGGCGGGCTTGGAACGCCCGACCGGCGGCTTGGCGAGCGGCTCGACGATGGAGGTGTCCGAGGGCCGCGAGTCCGCGATCTCCGGCGGCCGCACGCGCGACGCCGTCACCGAACTCCCGCAGTTCCCGCAGAACAGCGTCCCCTCTGTGAGCTCCGCTCCGCACACCCGGCATCTCATCGCCTGCTCTTCCCCTCTCGCGTCCTTCCACGGTAACCGAGGGAGCGCAGCGAGACCGCCGCAAGCCACCGCTTCCACCGCGTGTCGCGCCGGTCGAGCTGGCCGCGGAGGTCGTCGACCGCCTTCCAGACCGAGTCGGCCTCCTCGCCGCTGGGGGCGATCGAGCTGAACACCGCGCGGTCGGCCACCTGCGCCAGGGCCGCGGCGCGGGTCCCGCCGATGGTGGTGGCGAACTCCAGCCGCGTCGCGGCGGGCGGCGGGTCGTAGCCGTGGTCCACCGCGGCGTCGGCGAACTCGCGCCAGCCGCCGACGATGCGCTCGGCGGCGGTCGGCGCCGACCGGCGCAACGTCCGCCGCCGCCACTTGGCGGCGATGACCGCCAGGAACGGCGCGGCGATGAGGGCCAGGACCAGCACCGTCCAGCCGATCGCCACGAGGATCGTCAGCAGGGCCTCCAGCACCGGGTTCGGCGCCTGCGGCTGCGTGCTGTCGACCTGGGCCGAGGGCGGCTCCTGGTTCTGCTGCGGCGTGTCGTCGACCGGCGGCTGCACGTTGGTCTGCGGGCGGGAGATCTCGGTCGGCTGCTCCGGCCGCTTCGGCGGCACCGGCCGCACCGGGGGCGTCGGGTCGACGGTGACCCAGCCCGCGGTGGTCTGCACTTCGATCCACGCGGAGGCGTCGGAGCCGAGGAAGGTGACCGGCCCGCGCGCGTCGGCGGGGGCGACGAAGCCCATCACCACGCGGGCGGGGAAGCCGAGCTGGCGGGCCATCAGCGCCGCGGTGACCGCGTACTGCTCCTGGTCCCCCAGCATCGGCACGTTCGTGAGGAGTTCCGTGATCCGGTCGGCGCCGTGCCCGGACCGGCTGGCGGGCTCCTCGGGGCCGACCCCGTGGCTGAGGTAGCCGTCGTTCTCCAGCCCCTTGAGGGCCGCGGCCAGCTTGGCGCCGGCGCCGGTGACGCCCGCCGTGTACTTCTGCAGCGTCGACTGCAGCTCGTCGGGCACGACGGTCGGGCGCGGGACGGCGTCGGAGCCGGGCTGGACGTTCGTCAGCTGCGCGGTGGTCAGCTTCGGCAGGGTGACCGAGTCGGCCACGTAGGTGTCCCCGGACCGGAGCGACGCCATCACGGCACCCGTCCCCGTCACGTCGTTGTAGAAGTACGCACCGGAGAGCTTCGACGCGTCCGGGCCGAAGAACTGGATCTGCTCGAGCTGACCCGAGCCGGGGATCCAGGGGCCGCGGTAGCCGCGGACGGTCACCGTCAGCTCCGTCGGCGTTCCCTTGGTGCCGCCCTGGTCGAGCCGGTACGGCAGCCGGACGAAGGAGCCGGACGCACTGGTCACCGCGTCGCTGCCGACCGAGTAGGTCACCCCGTCGTAGGTGTCGAGGGTCGCGATCCGCACCCGGCCGTCGGCGGGCAGACCAGACACGCTCAGCATCGGGTCGGACGCGGCGGACGGCTCGAAGTAGGACCGGAACCCGGTCAGCGGACTGGGATAGGCCCGCGGATCGAACGGCTGCTCGACCGCGGTCCGCACCACCTGCCTGCCGCTCGCCGGCGGCACGAGGACCGCCGCACCGATCCCGACCGCCGCCGCGACCGCCAGCATCACCGTCGCCCCGGTGGCCGTCAGCACCGCTGTCGACCCGCGCTCCCGCCGGGACTCGACCGTGAGGCCGCTCTGCCGGCGGAGCGTGCGCACCGAGTCGGTCCTGCGCCGCAGCCGGAGCCGGATGTTCCAGACCAGCAGCAGCGCGAACAGCCCGAGCACCAGCCAGGACGGCACGGCCGCCACGGCCGGGCCGAGCGCGATCCCCGCCACCAGGACCACGACGGGCGGGATGCCGGCGAGCTCGGGGAGCGTCGACCGCAGCGCGATGGTCGTCGTGACCGTCGCGGCCAGCAGCACCAGGATGAACGCCGGGACGAGCAGCGCCTCGTAGGAGCCGACCGGCACCGAGATGGTGACCAGCTCCTTCCAGGACAGCCAGGTCGCCTGCACCAGGTCCAGGAAGCCCTTGCCCGTCGGCAGGAGGCCGCCCGCCGTCGCCTCGCCCGGCACTGCCAGCTGCACGCCGGTGCCCAGGTAGACCAGCAGGACGACGCCCGCCACGACGATGCTGGGCCAGCGGAAGGTCGCGCCGAGCACGCCGATCGCTCCGCCCAGCACGAGCGTCGCCACGAGCATCGTCACGAACGCCGTCGACTGGTAGACCGGCCAGAACGACCACGCCGCCAGCGCCACCGCGCCGAGCCCGAACGCGGCGTCGACGGCGGCGGAGCGCCACGGCAGCCGGCCGATCACGTCGCGAGCCGCTTCGCGAGGCTGCGCTGGAGGTCCTCCAGGTAGCCGATGGTCAGCACGCTCAGGTCGGCGACCCGGCGCAGAGTCGGGACGGCGCCCTCGTCGCACACGATCGCGACGACGTCGACGCCGAGCGGGAAGTGCGCTGCGGCGGCGCGCAGCTGCGTGGCCGTCACCGTCGACCCGCACAGCAGGAACGCGATCGAGGTGCCCGCAGCGTCCTCGCTCGCCACCTGGGCGAGCTCGGGGAGGCGCAGCGCCGACTCCGCCGTCTCCACCCCGGCCAGGTCGTCGAGCAGCCGGCCGCGGCCGACGGTGCTCAGCCGGCGGGCGCTGAACAGCACCCGCTTGGCGAACTGGGGGGTCTCCGCGCTCGCCACGACCGAGACGGTGCGCGAGTCGAGCATCGCCCGGACGCCGAGCGAGCCCGTCGCGCTCACGGCGAGCTCGAACTCCTCCTCCGTCGCGTAGTCGGCCTCGGACAGGCTGAGGGCGACCAGCAGGTGGCTGCGCCGGGTCTCCTCGAACTGGCGGACCATGTAGCTGCCGGTCTTCGCGGTGCTCTTCCAGTGGATGTTGCGCCGCTCGTCGCCCGGCATGTACTCGCGCAGCGCGTGGAAGGCCACGTCGCTCTGGGTGAGGTCCCTGGTCGGCGCGCCCTCCAGGTCGCGCACGAAGCCCGTGCTCATGCTCGGGATGGCGATGGTCCGCGGGTGGACGAAGAGGTCCAGCGACTCCGCCCAGACCATCTCCCTGCGCAGCAGCCCGACCGGGTCGGCGCGGACGGTGCGGACCGGTCCGATGGGCACGATCCCCCTACGGCTGGTCGGCACGACGAACACGTCGGAGTGCTCCTCGCCGCTCGCCAGCGCGGGCGCGGCGAACTCGGCCAGCCCCGTACCGACCGGGATCTCCACGCGCACGCCCGGCAGGCGCCGCCTGGCCGGGTTGCGCACCGTCACCTCGCCCGGTGCGCGGTCGCCGACGACCACCCGGTTCGTGGGCAGCGTCAGGCCGACGTCGTACGCGATCCGTCCCGCGAGGTAGAGCGAGGCGATCGCCAGCAGGGCGCCGGCCATCCAGCCCGCCACCACCGCCTCCGTCCAGCCGAGCGTGTAGCCGGCCACCAGCGCGAGCACAGTGACCGCGAGCATCGACCAGCCCAGCGGCGTGACGACGCCGCCGAGGGTCCGCGCGGCCGTCGCGACGGTCCGCCCGACGGCGGAGCCGGAGCGGACGACCCCGACGATGAGGTCGGCGAGCACGCCCTCGCGCTCACCGACGATCCGGGCCCTGGCGTTGGTGAGCTCGACCTGGGTGCGGCTGACGGTGCTGGTCACACGGCGGCCCGATCGCTCGGCGGCGGGACCTCGATGAGGAGCTGGCCGACGACGCTGGAGGCGGTGACGCCCTCGAACTCGGCCTCCGGGTCGAGCACCAGGCGGTGCGCGAGCACGGGCTCGGCCAGCGCCTTCACGTCGTCCGGGGTCACGTAGTAGCGGCCGGACGCCGCCGCGAGGGTCTTGGCGGCGCGGACGAGCGCCAGCGCGCCGCGCACGCTGACGCCGAGCCGGATCTCGTCGGCGGAGCGGCTCGCGTCGACCAGCCGGGACACGTAGTCGTTGATCGTCGGGTCGACGTGGACGCCGCGGGCGAGGTCGGCCATCTCGATGACCGTCTCGGCGGAGATGATCTCGGGCACGACGATCTCGTGGGCCCGCCGCTCCGCGCCCTCCAGGATCCGGAGGGTCGCCTCGTGGTCGGGGTAGCCGATGGACGCCTTCATCAGGAAGCGGTCGAGCTGCGCCTCGGGCAGCCGGTAGGTGCCGGCCTGCTCGATCGGGTTCTGCGTCGCGATCACCATGAACGGCTCGCCCACCTGGTGGCGCACGCCGTCGACCGTCACCTGCTGCTCCTCCATGACCTCCAGGAGCGCGGACTGGGTCTTGGGCGAGGCGCGGTTGATCTCGTCCGCCAGGACGATGTTGGCGAACACCGGGCCGCGGTGGAACTCGAACGCCCCGGTGCGCTGGTCGTAGATGTTCACGCCGGTGATGTCGCCGGGCAGTAGGTCGGGGGTGAACTGGACGCGGTTGGTCGTGCCGCGGACGCTCTCGGCCATCGCGCGCGCCAGCGAGGTCTTGCCGGTGCCCGGGTAGTCCTCGAGCAGCAGGTGCCCCTCGCTCAGCAGCGCGACGAGGGCCAGGCGGATGACATGCGACTTGCCCAGGAGCACACGGTCGATGTTCTGCACGAGGCGGTCGAACACGCCCGAGAACCAGCCGGCCTGCTCGGGGGTCATCGTCATGCTGTCGCCTCTCTCGGTGTGCGTGGGGTGCGCGAGCAGCGCGGCGCCTGCGCGCGCGCCGTCCTCAGTATGCCTGCCGTCGGTCATGGCATGCCTGAGGCTGGATACGGGGTGCGGTACGTGTCGTTGTTCGCGGAGACCGTCACCGTCAGGACCGGGTCGCCTCCACCGGGCGGAGCGACGCAGACCGCGGTCTGGCCGACCGGCGGCATGTCGAACTCGGTGGTGCCGTCGCAGGTGTACGTCACCCGGGTGTAGCCGGACCCGGTCGGCCAGCTGGTCCAGGTGAACGTCCGGGTCGTCGGGTCGTAGCGCGCGCCGCCGATCGCCGAGCTCACCGCGACGCCCATCCGCTTGATGAAGGTCTCCGGCGAGCAGAGCTGCGAGCCGTCGGGATAGGTCTCGCAGATGCTCGTGATGCTGAGCGTGAGGCCCGTCCCGTAGTGCGCTCCGTTGCCCGCGTTGACCATGCCGCTGGTGCCGCCCAGCTGGCCGTTCTCGACCACGCCGTTGTCGCCGAGCAGCTGGTAGTTCACCACCGGGCTGCTGCCGCTGCCGTTCTGGTACGAGACCGACGCCTGGAAGTCCCACGTGTTCGACGAACTCGGCACCGGGCCGCTGATCGCGACGTCGCGCACCGATCCCGGGGCCAGGCGCTGGGTCGCCGAGATGACGGCGCTCGCGGTGCAGCCCTGCCCGTTGTAGGCGTAGACCACGAAATTGTAGCTCTGGTTGGGCTGCAGCCCGGTGAAGGTCGCGCTGCCGCCCTGGGTGTGGATGAACGACGACGACTCGGGGTCGACGTGCAGCACGGGCGCGCCGGACTCGACGCCGGTCACACTGCAGCCGGGCTGCGCGCCGCCCTGGAAGACGCCGGCGTAGTAGTCGGTGATCGCCTTTCCGTTGGCGCCGAACACGCTGGACCAGGTCAGGGTGGCGCTCGACCCGTTGGTGTTGTTGGGCGTCGCGACGGGCGCGACCCCGGTCAGCACGGGAGCGCCGGCCGGCACGCCGCTCCCCGACGTCTGGTTCCAGGTCGTCCTGCCCTGGTAGAAGTCGTTGCGGCTGGCGACCGTGAAGCCGATCGCGGCGCCGTTGGCGATGCCGGGGTCGGTGACGTTGAGCGCGTAGCTGCCGCTGTCGCCGGGAGAGACCTGCAGGGCGTTGGTGATGCCGCCCACGGTCACGAGGTAGGACGTGATGGGGCTGGCGCCCGGTGCGTTCGCCGGCCGGTTCCAGGTGATCCGGAGGCCGTTGTTCAGCGGCGTCGAGTTGAGGTTCGCCGGCGCGTTCGGCACCACGTCGGACCAGACCGGCTCGACGTAGTTCGTCGGGTCGGAGAGCCCGAGCGCGTTGCGGGCCTGCACGGACAGCACGACGGCGTTCGCCCGGCCGTTGCCCGGCGTGGTGATCGCGCACACCGTGGTCGTGCACTGCGTCGTGCCGAGGACCGCGCCCGTCGCCGCGCTCGTCATGGTCACCTGGAAGCCGGTGATCGGCGAGTTGTTGAAGGCGCCGGGCGTCCAGCTCAGCGTCAGGCTGCGGTCCCCGATCGCGCCGATCTGGACGTTCGAGACCGGCGCCGGCCGGTCCTGCACCGAGACGGTCACGGTCCCCCAGGTGTAGCGGTCCGGGTCGTTGGTCGCGTCGGCCACCTCGTACTGCAGCGTGGTGTCCTGCGGCGCCGCCGTGCTGGACACGGTGATCTGCAGCACCGAGTTGTCGGCGCTCGGCGTGATGGCGACGCCGTCCGGCAGCGCGCCGCCGAGCCCACGGACCGCGATCACGCGCAGCGGCTTGCCTGGGAACGGGTTGGTGGCGGCGTCGTTGGCCAGCACGTCCACCGTCGTCGTCTGCCCGCGCGGCGCGATGACGCGGTCCGGCTGCGGGCTGGCCAGCGGCCGGGTGGACGGCACGACGTTGAGGTCGATGCGCCCGGCCTGGCCGGCGTTGACGGCGTCCTTGACCCCGATCGAGATCGACGGCTGGCTGCCCTTCGGCACGCCCGCGCCCACCGAGATCGTCAGCTTCTGATCGGAGAGCGACAGCGAGACGCCGTCCGGCCGCGGGTTCTGGATCGAGTACTGGAGCTCGTTCTGGTCCTTGGCGTACGGGTAGCTGGTCAGCTTGGTCAGGTCGACCGTCTTCGACTGCCCCGGCTCGAAGTCGATGAGCGCGCCGGTGAACACCGGCGGCTGGTTCTCGCGCGGCGTCACGTCGATGGGCAGCACGATGGTAGCCACGTTCCCGTTCGGGTCGGTCGCGCTGTTGCCGTCCGTCACCTGGAAGGAGATGCTCGCCGGGCCGAAGTACCGGGCGGAGGACGTGTACTGCAGGGTGTCGGAGTTGACCACGAGGTCGTCGCCGTTGGCGTGCGACGCCCGCACGGTGGCGGCGTCGGTCAGCTTCACCTTGCGGCCGCCGACGGCCACGATGTAGTCGTTCAGGTGGATGGTGAGCGTCTTCTCGCTGACCACCGAGAGCTTCGGGGCGCCGCGCTTCAGCTGCGGCAGAGCGTCGTCGTAGCCCGGCACCCGCACGAACCCGTAGCCGGCGATCGACTCGTCCTCGGGGTTCGCGACCTTGAACGGAATGATCTGGCTCTTCGCCGTGATCGTGACGTGGACGCGCTTGCCCTCGGTCACCGTCGCGGTGCTGCCGTAGCCGGGGACGACCGAGAGCGTGAGCGTCGACACCGGGCCGTCGGCGAAGAACACGTTGGACAGCACGTTCACGTCCACCGTCTGCCGTCCGAGGATGTCGGAGAGGCCGAGTTGCGTGTCGCTCACGACCGGGCGCGCGGGCGGCGCGTTCTTGTCGACGGTGACCCGCAGGAACGCCTGGCTGGTACCGCCGTGGTCGTTCTGGATCGTGTAGAGGAAGCCGTAGGCGCCCTCCTGCTGCGGAGCCGTCACCACGACGATGTCGCCCTGGATCTTCGCCTTGGCCTTGCCGTCGAGCGAGGTCACGGCGGTCACGCTGAGCGGGCTGCCGTCCGGGTCGGAGTCGTTGGCGAGCACCTGGACGTTCAGGGTCTTGCCCGGCCGGGTCGTGACGTCGTCCTCGACGGCGACGGGGTTGCGTGCGCCCTCCACCCGCGGTGCGATGCCCACGCGCACGGTGCCGGTCGCCCGCGCGCCGAGCGCGTCGACGACGGCGTAGGTGAAGGTGTCGGTGCCCGCCGCGTACGCGCCGGCCTGGAAGTCCATCCAGTCCGGGCCGGAGGCGACCACGGCGCCCTTCTGCGGGTTGGTCTCCTGGCCGATGAACTGCACGGAGTCGCCGTCGGGGTCGATCCCGGAGAGCGGGATGGTGATCCGCACGGTGTCGCCGGCGAGCACCCGCGCCGTGACCGTCTTGGGCACGGGCGGGTTGTTCGTGGCGACGTCGCGCTCGCGGACCGCGATGTTCACCTCGGCGGTGGCCCATTGCCCGTCGGCGCCGTACACCCGGTACGCGGCGACGTAGTTGCCGGGCTTGGACGGCGCGAGGTAGCGCAGGTGGTCCCCCGTCGCGAACAGCAGGCCGGCGCCGGGCGGCAGCGGGGTAGCGAGCTTCGGGTCGAGCGTGAGCTTGTCGCCGTCCGGCTGGATGTCGTTGGCGAGCACCGGGATGTCGACGATGTCGTTCACCCGCACGGCGGCGGAGTCCGGCACGGCGATCGGCGGTTGGTGCACCGTCAACGGCGGGAGCTGGATCACCGTGACCGTGCCCTCGGTGTCCGCCAGGCCGTTGCTGAGCCGGTAGTGGAAGTCGATCGGGGCGGCCAGCGGCCGGGTCAGCGTGACCCGGAGCGTCCGCTGCTGCAGGGTCTGCACCTTGACCCCGGTCGAGAGGGCCGGGTCGGTCACCCCGGTCACCAGCAGCACGCCGCCGGACGGGTCGATGTCGGTCGAGAGCACGTCCACGTCCTGCGTGGACTGCTCGCGGATGAAGGCGGTGTGCGGCACCGCGATCGGGGCCGTCTTCGCCCCCGGCGGAGCCTTCACCTCGATCCTGACCAGCCCGGTCGTGGTGACGACGCCGTCGGTGACCGAGTACTCGATGTTGTGGGTCCCGGCCTGGTCGGACTGGAACCGGAACGTCCCGCCCTGGTAGTCGGGCGTGATCGTCGCGTCCGCCTTGGACGGCACGGTGCTCAGCCGCACCACGCCGTTGCCGCCGCGCACGTGGTCGAGCGGGCGGATCGTGGTCTCCTGGCTCTGATACGTGACCACCGCGAAGGGATCGGCGATGATCGGCACCTGCCCCGGCGGCTGGACCGTCACCGCGAGCTGCCCCGTCGACTCCGCGCGCCCGTCCGAGAGCACCAGCGTGACGTCCTTCAGGCCGCCGCCCTGGCCGTGGTCGGAGAAGGCGACCTGGCCCTGCGGCGTGAAGGTCACACTGTCCGGGGCGGGGACGGAGGCTCCGGCGAGGTAGAACGGGTCGCCGTCCGGGTCGTAGCACTCGCCCAGCGTGGAGGTGGTCACCCGGCCGCCCGCCTGCACCACGGCCTTCGCCGGGCGGACGCACACCGGAGGCGAGTTCTCGTCGGGCGTGCGGACCGTCACCGTGACGTGCGCCGTCGCCGTGCCGCCGCGGCCGTCGGAGATCGTGTAGTCGAACCCGATCGAGCCGCTGGCCGTCGGCGGCAGCGTGATCTGCAGCAGCTGGTCGGAGTTGGTCAGCTCGATCGTGCCCTGATCCGCGGGGATGGCCGTGAACGAGTCGATCGTGAGGACGTCGCCGTTGGGGTCGTAGTCGTTCAGCAGCACCGGCAGCGGGGTGACGCGGCCCGGTCGCGCTCCGAAGTGGTCGTCCACCGCGACGGGCGGCTCCTCCTGCTTCGCGTACTGCGGGGTGGTGTCCTGCTTGGACTGGTCGACCAGCTCCTGCGTCGTCTTCTTGGCGACCAGCTCGTCCCAGTTGTCGATTCGCGTGTTCCCGCTCTGCACGGCCCACGAGACGCCGGACCTGGCGTCGTTGAGGACCACCCGGTCGCGGTTGACCCGGAACGACAGCACCGCGCCGGCCGGCACCTGGCTGAGCGTGCTGCGGGTGCCGGAGGACGGCGTCGAGCAGGTGCGCCAGGCCGCGCCGGAGTTCCAGGCCGTGTAGACGCAGCCGCCGAGGGCGACCGGCGCGGCGGGGGCGCCGGTCACCGTGCCGAGCACCCGCTTGGGCGCCGTCCCGTCGAGCGGGACCTGCACCAGTCCGCTCGCGGTCGAGATCCAGACCGCGCTGCCGTCGGCGGACGGCTGCTGGATGACCGCGTCGGAGTCCTCGCCGAGCGCCGCGGCCAGGTCGATCGACCGGCCGGAGACCCAGAGCGTCTTCTGGTCCGGGTCGAAGAGCACCCATTGGCCGCCCGCCGAGGTGAGCTGGACGTGCGCGCCGTCGCCGCGCGCCGGCACCTTCTCCGTGCTGCTCGCCGGCTGGTCGCCGCCGAGATCGACCCGGATCAGGCTGCGGTTGGCCGGCTGGTAGGCGAACAGCACGCCGGACGGGTCCATCGCGCCGACGGCGCGGCCGCCGAGGTCGATCGTCGGCGCCGAGCCGGAGTTGAACTGGTCGAGCTGCCGCACCGACGTCAGCCAGAGCTGCCCGGTGGTCTGCGACAGCATCGCGACGTGGTCGCCGGAGACCGCGACCTGCGGCGACCGCGGCGGCAGCGCCACCGACTTGCCCGCCTGGGCCGTCGCCGGGTCCACGACGGCCACGGTGTTGGCCTCCTTGTCGAGGAGCAGCACGTTCTGGCCGTCCTGGACGACGTCGAGCGCCTCGCCCGTGCCGGCGACGATCGAGTTCAGCGAGTCGATCTGCGTGTTCGCCCGGCCCAGCGCCTTCTTCGCGTCGCTGGCCACCCAGACCGCCGCGTCGTTGAGCTGCAGGTGCTGGGCGCTGTAGCCGCCCGACACCACCGCGAGCGTGGCGACGACCGCCGCCACGACGGTGCCGCTGAGCGTCGTCGCCGCGATCGACTTGTGCGCGAGGAGCCAGCTGCGGATCACGGCGAGCCGGTCCTCTGCACGCACTTCTGCCCGCTCGGCGCTCCGGTCTTGCCGTCCCGGTTGACCGTCACCGTGACGCACACCGTCTGGCCGGGCTTGGCGTCCACCCGGAACTCGGTCGCGCGCTGGCTGCTGGGCGGCTGGTCGTCGACCGTCACCTGGTAGGTGTCGGTGCTCTCCAGCCCCGGGTCGCTCCAGGTGAAGACGATGGTCCCCTCGCTGACCCGTCCGCTCAGGTCGCGCACCGTCGGGATGTCGGTGGAGGCGCCGGCACGGACGAGCACCACGCCGGCGGTCACGGCCAGCACGACGACCAACGTGGCGCAGGCCACCAGTGCGGCGATGAGCGCGCGCGACACCCGCGCGGGCGCGGCGGCCTGGTCGGTGGGCGAGCTGGCTCCGCTCTCGCGGACGATCGTGCGGGTGGGGGCCCGCGTGGCCGCCACGGTCGCGGGGGCGGCGCGACGGCGGCGGCGCCGTGCCGCGCCGGGGTCGACGGCGATGACGCCCTTGACCCGGGTGCGTTCCTCCGGGTCGTCCGCCGTGGCCAGCGCCCAGTCGTCCATCGCGACCTCGATGGGGGTCTGCGGCAGCCCGAGCTCGGCCTCCACCGACTGCAGCTCGCGGATGAACTCGAGCACAGTGCGCTGGCGCGCGGACGGCTTGCGGGACATCGAGCGCAGCAGGATTTGCTCGAGCCGCGGCGGGACGTCGGGGCGGCCGATCGGCTGCGGGCGGCCCTTGGTGATGCGCTGGATGAGCTCGGCGGAGGTGTTCTCCTTGCCGGGCTGCTCGAACGGCGACCGGCCGGCGAGCAGCGAGTAGATGGTCGCGCCGAGCGACCAGACCTCGCTGGCGATGGTGCCGCTGGTCTCGTCGAGGAGGACCTCCGGCGCCGACCACGGGATGGAGAGGCCGATCGCCTCGGTGACGTCGGCCTCGCTCAGGGTCGCCGCGATGCCGAAGTCGCTGAGCACCGGGTGGCCGTACGCGGTGGTGAGGATGTTGGACGGCTTGATGTCGCGGTGCAGGACGCCGGCGCGGTGCGCCGTCTCGACGGCGCTCGCGATCCGCACGCCGATGCTCAGCACCTCGGGGACCGGCAGCGGCTCGGTGCGGTAGCGGTGGCCGATCGCCGACGAGCACAGCTCCATCACCAGGTAGGGCCGGCCGTCGGCCGAGACGCTCGCCTGGTACACCGTGAGGATCGAGGGGTGCGTGCTGAGCTGGGCCATCAGATTGGCCTCGGCCTGGAACATCTGCTTGACCTGGCTGGTCACGACCTCCGCCAGCATGACCTTCACCGCGACCTGCCTGCGCGGCATGTTCTGCTCGTAGAGGAACACGTCGGCGAAGCCGCCCGAACCGAGCACCCTGACGTACGAGAAGCCAGGGAGGTTCGGCGGCTGTGAAGGCAAGCGCCGAGCCAAGCAGCTCCTCCCGTCATCGGCCGTTCGCGTTCGCGGGGGCGAAAGCGTCTGTCAATTGTAGGCAGGCCCCGCAGCGCCCCAGGGGGCCGGAACCCGCACTGGGGACAACTCGAACACCCCCAACTCGGGGGGCAACGACGGCGGGCGCACCCTCCTGTGCAGGAGGTCCGCGTCAGTGCCGGCGAGCGGCCCGGCGGGGGAAGCCCTCGCGATGCGAGCCGCTCTCCGGAGTGGCCAGCACGTCGACGACGACGACGGTCACATTGTCGCGGCCGCCGTTGCCGAGCGCGGCGTCCATCAGCTGCTGCGCCGCGTCCAGCGGGGACGAGCCCTCGCCGAGGTAGTAGCGGATGCCGTGCTCGGTGAGCTCTTTGGTGAGGCCGTCGGAGCAGACCAGCAGCCGGGAGCCCGCCACGATCGGGAACAGGAAGTAGTCGGGCACCGGGTCCTCGTTGAACCCGACCGCGCGCGTGATGACGTTGCTGTGCGGGTGGACCTCCGCCTCCTCCGGCGTGATCGCGCCGGCGTCGAGCAGCTCCTGCACGATCGAGTGGTCCACCGTCAGCTGCTCCAGGGTGCCGTCCCGGAAGCTGTAGACGCGCGAGTCGCCGATGTTGAACACCAGCCAGTACGGCGCGCCGTCGGCGAGCGTGAGCGCGATGCCGGTCACCGTCGTTCCGGTGCCGAGGTCGGTCTGGCCGACGCCGCGGCCCATGTCCCCCACCGCGTCGCGCAGCGCCTCGGTGAGCGACGCCTCCGTGACGAAGTCGGCGCGCACCTTCTCGGCGAGCCGGGTCACGACCGCGGTGCTGGCGAAGTCGCCCGCGGTGTGGCCGCCCATGCCGTCGGCGACGGCGAAGATGGGCGAGCGCGCCAGCAGGCTGTCCTCGTTGACGCTGCGCCGGTAGCCGGTGTCCGACAGCGCCGCCCAGGAGAGGCTGATGCGCGCGTCTGCGCCGCCCGGCACGACCACGGTGTGGCGCCGGTTGGTGCGACCGATCTGGGTCACTCGCGTCCTTCTTCTCGACGGTCCGCTTCCGGCTGCGGCAGCGGGTGCTCCGCGGCGCCGCCGACCGGGAGGGCGGTGATCTCGATGATATTACCGTCGCCGATCTCCACAACCGTGCCCGGCAGGACCACCGACGACTCCCCGGGCCGCAGTCGCTCCGCGGCCCTGCCCGGGCGTGTCAGACGCGTGCCGTTCGTGGAGCGCAGGTCGGTGACGACCACGGCGTCCCCCGAACGCTCGATGCGCAGGTGCGTGGAGGAGACCTCCTGCTCGGGCGACTGCACCGCGACGAGCCGCGGCGTGACGCCGGACTCGACGCGCTGGAGCGCGGGCCGGCGGCCGATGACGATCGGGACGTCGAGCTCCATCATGTCCCCCGGCACGACCCGGACGCCGAAGCGCGGCGCCGCGGCGGGGATCTCGTCCGTCTCCGGCGCCGACGCGGCCCCGGCCGGTCGCCGCCCCAGGCCGCCTCCGGGCGTGTCGCCCAGGTCAGGGCGCTCGGTGGCGACGCCGGGCTCCTCGATGTCGATCGCGCCGGGGAGCTCGTGCGCGACCGGGACGGGCTGCACGACGGGCGCCGCCTCCGGCGACTCGGCGAGCCCGGCCAGGGCGGAGGCGGAGGCGTCGGCCTCGGGCCGGGAGAACAGGCTGGAGCTGCGGTTGCGCTCGCGGATGATCGTCTCGTCGAGGTCGGTCTGCGCGTCCTCCGCCGCGGGCGGCGCCGGCTCCTGCGTGCGGTCGACCCGCTCCACCGGCGTGCTCGACCAGCTCAGCAGCTCGCCGTCCACCACGCCCAGCCCGATGGGCAGCGAGCCGATCGCGATCCGGGCCACGGACGCCGTCGGCAGGTCGTCGCCGCCGATGGCGAGGCCGGTGACGTTGCGGAACTCGGCCAGCACCCAGGGCTGGACGCCGCCCGACCCGAAGCGGCGCGAGCCGCCGACGGAGTAGACGTCGAGGGCGGCCGATCCGCGCACCACCGCGGTGACGACCACCTCGCCCGCCGCGTTCGGCTCGCCGAGCTCGGCGACCGCGAACGACCGGACGCTGTCCGGGCCGGCCAGCGGGAACGCGCCGACCACCGACTCGATCGTGGCGAGGTCGGAGTCCGCCAGCCACCAGACCGCGTCGACGATGCTGTCCGCCACCGTGCTCTCGACGCAGGCGACGAACCGGCGGCCGGCGATCAGCAGCCAGCGCGAGGGCCCGGCGGTCGGGGCGTAGCGGGTGAAGCCGGGAGTCACCTCGGGGTCCTCCTGGTCGGCGACGGACCGGGGCTGCTCCCCGATGCAGGACGTATGCGGTCGTATCGATGTTAGACCAGGCGGAACGGCGTCCCGGCGCAGCGCACGGCGTCCTCACCCGGCTCGACCACCGTGCCGACGAGCACCGAGGGGTCCGTGGACACCATCGCGCGCCCCGCCTCGTTGACGAGCACGACCGGGCGCCCGGCGGCGAGCATCGCCGGGAGCAGCTCCCGCTCCAGGCGCTTGACATAGACGTCGACGCCGACCACGCCGATCATCCGGTCGTCCCGCTCGACGGGCGAGGTGACCGTGACGATGTAGTCGCACGCGCACAGGTGGTCCACGTACGGGCCGGTGATGTGGGTGCGGTGCGTGGTCTGCGGGATGCTGTACCACTCCAGCGAGCGGAAGTCGCGCAGGTAGTCGGAGTACGACCGCGAGGCCAGATCCAGCCTGCTGGGCTCGGTGGTCGAGCCGAACACCGGGTTCTCCTCCAGCGGTCCGAGCCACCAGGAGAAGTGCAGGTCGTCGCCACCGGTGAACTCCGGCGCCGCGATGAAGCCGGCGCCGACGAGCAGCGGGTCGTCCTCGCGCAGCAGCGGGATCACCAGGGCGCCCACGGTCGCGTCGACCGCCGCGGCCGAGACGGGGGCGTCGCCGTCCTCATCGCCGAGGATGGTGTCGCGCCAGCCGGCCAGCGCGTCCTGGATGCGGGCGAACAGCGCGCTCACCCGTTCTGCGGCGGCCTCGACGCCCGCCGCGGTGTCCGTGCCGACGCTGTCAGCCATCGATCGTCCCTCCGGTCTCGATCCGCGCCTTCGCCGACAGCAGCCAGCGCGCGACGCCCGTGAGCAGGGCGCTGACCTCGGCGCGCGCCGCGCCCGCGTCGCCGGCGGCGACCGCGGCCGCGATCACGCCGGCGGAGGTCGCGGCCCCCGCGCGCAGCGCGGCGTCGCGCATGCCGAGCCAGAGCAGCGGCCCGAACTCCGCCTGCAGGCGGATCTGCTCCCGCACCAGCCGGGTGGACTGGCTGAGCACGGCGAGCTCCAGCAGGAACCCGCCCGCGTTCCGCCGCGCCGCGGCCGGCCCGGTGAAGTCGGCGGCCGCCAGCCACGCCGCCAGCCTGGCGTCGTCGGCCGGGGTGGAGCGCTCGGCCGCGCGATCCGCGCAGCCGGCCGCGATCGCCGTCACGTAGACCGCGAGGTCGCTCAGCTCCACCTGCGAGAAGCCGCGGAGCCGGGTGGCGAGCAGCGCCTCGTCGCCGTCGCCCGGGTGCACGACGAAGGAGCCGCCGTCGCGGCCGCGCCTGGTCTCGACCAGCCCGGCCTCGCGCAGCATCCCGAGGCCCTCGCGCGCGGTCACCAGCGCGACCCCGAACCGGCGGGCGAGCTCGGCCTCGCTGGGCAGCCGCTCCCCCGGCGTCAGCACGCCGAGGACGATCGCGTCGGCGAGGCGCCTGGCCACCTGCTCGGCGCGGCCCGTGTCGGAGAGCTGCGCGAAGACGGCGTCCCTGGCCCCTGGCGCCGACCGGGTCGTTCCGGCAGCATCGCGCGTGGAGGTGGTCACGCCTCCACGATAACCCCACCCAATCATTCGGTATAGGATGAATTGCAGACGGACGTCACGCGACCGTCCGAGCGAAGGAGCGAGCATGGCCGACGGCATCCTCTCCGGCCTGCGCGTCGCCGACTTCTCCCGGGTGCTGGCCGGTCCGTACGCGACGATGATGCTCGCCGACTTCGGCGCCGACGTCGTGAAGATCGAGAGCCCGGCGGGCGACGACACCCGGTCCTGGCGGCCGCCGGTGGACGAGGCGGGCGAGTCCACGTACTTCGCGTCGGTCAACCGGAACAAGCGCTCCGTGGTCTGCGACCTCGGCACACCGGACGGCCTCGCCGCCGCCAGGCGCCTCGCCGAGACGGCCGACGTGCTGGTGGAGAACTTCCGCCCGGGGGTGATGGAGCGCTTCGGCCTGGACGAGGACTCCCTGCGCTCGGCGAACCCCGGTCTCGTCTACTGCTCGATCACCGGGTTCGGCCGCGCCGAGGGCGCCGCGCTGCCCGGCTACGACCTGCTCGTCCAGGCCGTCGGCGGCCTCATGAGCATCACCGGAGCGCCGGACGGCGAGCCCAGCAAGGTGGGCGTCGCCCTGGTGGACGTGCTGACCGGCCAGAACGCGCTGTCCGGGATCCTGCTCGCCCTCCGCGAGCGCGACCGCACCGGGCTCGGCTCGCGCGTCGACGTCGACCTCCTCGGCTCCCTGCTCGCCGCCCTCACCAACCAGGCGTCGAGCACCCTCGCCACCGGGCGCTCCCCCGGCCGGCTCGGCAACGCGCACCCGAGCATCGCGCCGTACGAGCTGTTCCGCGCCGCCCACCGCGAGCTCGTGGTCGCCGTCGGCAACGACCGGCAGTTCGCCGCGTTCGCGACCGTGCTGGGCGTGCCCGGCCTCGCCGCCGACCCGCGGTTCGCCACCAACGAGGAACGGGTGCGCCACCGCGCCGAGCTGCGCGCCGCCCTGGAGCCCGCGCTCGCCGCGCGCCCCGCTGCCGGATGGGTCGCCGCGTTCACGGAGGCGCGCGTGCCGGCCGGACTCGTCAACAGCGTCGGCGAGGCGTTCGCGTTCGCGGCCTCCCTCGGCCTCGATCCGGTCACGACGACCGTCGACCAGGAGACCGGGCGCGTCTCCCGGCAGCCGGCCACGCCGATCCGGCTGCGCGCGGCGCCCGCCGTCCACCGCACCCCGCCGCCGCCGCTCGGCGCGCACGACCCCCACTGGCTGGACGTGCCCGCGTCCACGGAAAGGACCACGCCATGACCACGCAGACCGCCACCGCCGCGGCCGCCCTCGACGAGGCGTTCAGCCTCGACCACCTGCTCGGCCAGGAGGAGCTGCGCTGGCGCGACTCCGCCCGCCGATTCGCCCGCGAGCGCATCGCGCCCGTCATCGAGCAGGACTTCGAGGACAAGCACTTCCGCCGCGAGTTCGTCGCGGAGCTCGGAGCGCTCGGCTTCCTCGGCATGCATCTGAAGGACCCCGGCTGCGCGGGCGCCGGCGCGGTCGCCTACGGCCTGGTCTGCCACGAGCTGGAGGCCGCGGACAGCGGCTGGCGCACCTTCGTCTCGGTGCAGGGCTCGCTAGCAATGAGCGCGATCTCGAAGTTCGGCTCCGACGAGCAGAAGGCCGAGTGGCTCCCGCCGATGGCCCGCGGCGAGCGCATCGGCTGCTTCGCGCTCACCGAGCCGCAGGGCGGCAGCGACCCGGCCGCGATGACCACGACCGCCCGGCGGGACGGCGATGACTGGGTGATCGAGGGCGCCAAGCGCTGGATCGGCCTGGCGGCGCTCGCCGATGTGGCGGTGGTGTGGGCGGCGACCGAGGACGGTGTGCGCGGCTTCGTCGTCCCGACCGGCACGCCCGGCTTCACCGCGACGGCCATCGACGGCAAGCTGTCCATGCGCGCGTCGGTGCAGTGCGACATCGTCCTGGACGGCGTGCGGCTGCCGGCGTCGGCGATGCTCCCGGGGGCGCGCGGGCTGTCCGGGCCGTTCTCCTGCCTGAACGAGGCGCGGTACGGGATCGTCTGGGGCGCGATGGGCGCCGCGCGCTCCTGTCTGGAGGTCTCGATCGAGCGGGCGACGTCCCGCGAGGTGTTCGGCCGGCCCATCGGCGCGACCCAGCTGATCCAGCAGAAGCTCGCCGACATGCTGGTCGAGTACGAGAAGGGGATGCTGCTCGCCCTGCACCTCGGCCGGCTCAAGGAGGCGGGGAGGCTCACCCCGACGCAGATCAGCGTCGGCAAGCTCAACAGTGTGCGGGAGGCGCTGGCCATCGCACGCGAGGCCCGCACCATCCTGGGCGGCGACGGGATCACGAACGCGTTCCCGGTGATGCGGCACATGGCGAACCTGGAGTCGGTGCGGACCTACGAGGGGACGGACGAGATCCACACCCTCGTGCTCGGGCGTGCGCTCACCGGGCTGGCGGCCTTCTGATGGGCGACGTCACGACCACCGTGTCGGTCGACGCCGCGGCCGCGGCCGCCGCCTCTGCCGCGCTGCTCCCCCGGACGCGCGAGGAGCGCGCGGGCTGGCTCGACGCGCTCGCCGACGCCCTCGACGCCGACCGGGCCGCCCTGGTCGCGCTCGCCGCCGAGGAGACCCACCTCTCGGAGGCGCGCCTGGACGGCGAGGTCACCCGCACGGCCGCCCAGCTCCGCTTCTTCGCGGGCGTGGCGCGCGAGGGCGGCTACCTGGAGGCGACGCTCGACTCCCCCGACGCCTCGCTCATCCCGCCGCGCCCCGACCTCCGGCGGATGCTGCGGCCGATCGGCCCGGTGGCCGTGTACACGTCCTCGAACTTCCCGTTCGCGTTCTCCGTGCTCGGCAACGACACGGCGTCGGCGCTCGCCGCGGGCTGCCCGGTGATCGTCAAGGCGCACCCGGGCCATCCGCGGCTCTCCCGCTACACCGCCGAGCTCGCGCAGAGCGTGCTGCCCGCGGGCTGGTTCGCCCTCGTGGAGGGGATGGACGAGGGCGTCGCGCTCGTGCAGCACCCCGCCGTGCGCGCGGCCGGGTTCACCGGATCCGAGCGCGGCGGCCGAGCGCTGTTCGACCTCGCGGCCTCGCGGCCCGACCCCATCCCGTTCTACGGGGAGCTGGGCAGCGTCAACCCCGTCGTCGTCACCCGCGCCGCCGCTCGCGAGCGCGCGGCCGAGATCGGCGCGGGCCTCGTGGGCTCCTTCACGCGCGACGCGGGCCAGTACTGCACCAAGCCGGGACTGGTGCTCGTGCCGTCCGGCGAGGGCGTCGCCGACGCGGTGACCGCCGCGCTCGGCTCGGCCCCGGCATCCCGGCAGCTCACCGACGGGATGAGCGCGGCCTACGCCTCGGCCGTCCAGGCCTTCGGCGCGGACGACGCCGCGACGGTGCTGCTCGGCCGGGACGAGCCGGGCACGTCGACGCCCGCGGTCGTCCTCGTGGACGCCGCGGCGCTCCTCGCCGAGCCGGAGGCGTTCCTGGAGGAGCACTTCGGGCCGGTCACCGTGCTGGTGTCGTACCGCGACGACGAGCTCCCGGAGCTGATCGCGGCACTGCGCCCGTCCCTCACCGCGACGATCCACCGTGCCGCGGGCGAGGACGTCTCGGGACTCGCGGCCGCGCTGACCCCGATCGCCGGGCGCCTGCTCTTCGACGGCTGGCCGACCGGCGTCGCGATCGGCTGGGCGCAGCACCACGGCGGTGCGTGGCCCGCGACGACCGCGAGCGTCCACACCTCGGTCGGGGCCACGGCGATCCGCCGCTGGCTCACCCCGATCGCCTACCAGGACGCCCCGCAGGACGTCCTCCCGCCCGAGCTCCGCGACGGCAACCCGCTGGCCATCCCGCGCAGAGAGTCCTGACCAACGCAGCCATCGCTTCCTCACTTTCTCCCGCTCGCCAACGGCGTGTCGCGGTAGGAAGTGAGGAAGCGATGGTCTGCGAGCGGGGTTACTCGGTGGCGGGGGCCGGCTCCGCGGAGGCGGCCGGGGCTGTCGTGCCGTTCCGGCGCGCCCGCAGCAGCTCGGCCACGCGGATGGCGTCGCCCGCCGGGGCGTCCGACGCCCGGTCCGGCCGCGCCAGGAACAGGTACAGCAGCCCGGCTCCCGCGACGATCCCGAGCCCGATCAGCACGATCCAGTCGTTGAACCAGTTGCCCGTGCTCGTCGGCCAGGCGAGCAGGATCATCGCGAAGATGCCGTACGCCAGCGCCAGGATGTTGACGACCAGCCCGGCGCGGCCCAGCGAGAACGGCCCGGCGGGACGCCAGCCCTTCAGCCGCTGCCGCAGCGACGCGAGCACCACGGACTGGAACGCCACGTAGATGCCGAGCACCGCGAACGCGGTCACCTGGGTGATCAGCCCGTCC
Organism: Leifsonia shinshuensis; assembly: GCF_013410375.1. Taxonomy (NCBI): domain Bacteria; kingdom Bacillati; phylum Actinomycetota; class Actinomycetes; order Micrococcales; family Microbacteriaceae; genus Leifsonia; species Leifsonia shinshuensis. The sequence continues at coordinate 2,364,923 of NZ_JACCFL010000001.1, read as the reverse complement.
GGGCCGAGGTAGACGATCAGGCTGATCAGCACCGGGATGCTGCACGCCACGATCAGCGCGTTCACCGGCACCTTCGTGCGCGGCGACACCCGCGACAGCCAGCGGTGCGCCGGGATCATCCCGTCGCGTGCGAACGAGAACAGCAGCCGGCTCGCGGCCGCCTGCAGGCTGAGCACGCAGGACAGGAACGCGGTGACCGCGACCACGAGGAAGATCTTGGCGCCGACGTCGCCGAGGGCGGACTGCAGGATCTCCGGGATCGGGTCGACGTCTTTGCCCGCGACGATCTTCGCCAGGTCGGGCGCGGCCAGGATGTAGCCGCCGAACGCGAACAGCGCGGAGACGCCACCGACCAGGATCGTCATCATCATGGCGACCGGGATGCGCCGGGCCGGGTTCGCGACCTCCTCGGCGACGTCGCCGCACGCCTCGAAGCCGTAGAAGAGGAACAGCCCGGCGAGCGCGGCGCCGAGGAACGCGAACAGGTAGGAGCCGTGGCCCTGCACGCCCATCGTGTCGAAGAACACCGAGAACGGGTGCTTGCGCTGGAAGATCAGCAGGTAGAGGCCGACGGCGATGACGCCGATCAGCTCCGCCGACAGTCCGATACGCGCGACGGTCGCCAGCGTCTTCGTGCCGGTGAAGTTCAGCGCGAGCGCCACCACCAGCAGCAGCACGGTCAGCCCGAAGGTGACCTCCTTGGTGGCGGGGAGGCCGAACAGGCTCGCGAGGAAGCCGCTGCCGTACGACGCCACCGCGGTGATGGTGACGATCATCGCCCAGATGTAGACCCAGGCCGCCATCCACGCGTACCGCCGGCCCCACAGCCGCCGCGCCCACGGGTAGATGCCGCCGTGGATCGGGTACTGCGAGACGACCTCGCCGAAGACGAGCGAGACCAGGAACTGGCCGGCTCCGACGATGAGGATCCACCAGATGGAGGGCGGTCCCCCTGTCGCCATCGCGACCGCGAACAGCGAGTACACGCCGACGAGCGGCGAGAGGTACGTGAAGCCGAGAGCGAAGTTGGCCCACAGAGTCATGGACCGGTTGAAGGAGTCCTCGTACCCGAGGACGGCGAGGTGCTCGCCGTCCTCCAGATGGGCCGAGGACGAGGGTTCTGCAGACATCGAATGCCTTCCGGATCAGTCGCACACGACGATGTGTGTGCAGGCAGCGTAACCGAGGCCCGGCCCGCATACCTCTAGGAACGGATGTTTAGGGCCGGACGGCGTGTCGCGTAGTGTTGCCCGCGATGACCTCCGACCGGCCCGCGCCGCGGCTCAGCGCCGCGCTCGTCGCCGTCGCCCTCGTCGTCGCCGTGGTCGGGAGCCTGGGCGCCCCGCTGATCACCTCCGTCGCGACCACCCTGCGGGTGCCGCTCGCGGCCGCTCAGTGGACGCTCACCGTCACGCTCTTCGCCGGCGCGATCGCCGGGCCGCTGCTCGGCAGGCTCGGCGCCGGTCCGCTTCGCCGGGTCACGCTGCTCGGCTCGCTCGCCGTCGTCGTGCTGGGCGGGGTCCTCACGGCGCTCCCGCTGCCGGGCGGCGCCGGCGCGGCGTTCGGGGTGCTCGTCGCCGGACGCGGGCTCCAGGGGCTCGGCCTCGGCGCCGTCGCGCTGCTGATGAGCGTCGCCCGGACCGAGCTGCCGGAGGCGCGCTCGGCGAGCACCATCGCGGCGCTGTCGGTGGCGTCCACCGTCGGCATCGGCGTCGGCTATCCGCTGGTCGGACTCATCGACCAGCTCGCGGGCCTCCGCGCGGCGTACGCGTTCGGACTGGTCCTCTCGGTCGCCTCCCTCGTGGTCGCATGGCGGAGCATCCCGCGCGACGCCCCCGGTCCGACGCCGCGGCTCGACATCGCGGGGGCCGTGCTGCTCGGCCTCGGGACGCTGGGCGTGCTGCTGGTCGTGGCGGAGCCCGCGGTCTGGACTCCGCCGATCGTCGGCGCGGCCATCCTCGCCCTCTCCGCGCTCGTGCTCGCCGCGTGGGCGGTCGTCGAGTTGCGCGTCCCTGCGCCGCTGGCCGACCTCCGGCTGCTCGGGAGGCCGGCCGTGCTCCGGGCGAACTCCGCGATGCTCGTCTCCGGCGTCGGGATGTATCTGATCTTCAGCCTGCTCACCCGCTTCCTGCAGACCCCGGCCGGCTCCGGCTACGGGTTCGCGCTTCCCGGCGTCGCGGCAGGAGCCGCGCTCATCCCGTTCTCGGCCCTGGGGTTCGTCGCGGGACGTGTCGCCCCGCGGATGGTCCCGCGCACCGGCGCGCGCGGCGTCTTCGCGCTCTCCGCCGCCGCGGTCGCCGCGGCCGCCGTGCTGCTGGCGGTCGGCACCGGCTCGCTCGCCGCGGTGCTGCTGGCCATGACCGTCCTCGGCTTCGGCGTCGGCGGCGTCTCGGCGGTGATGCCGCGGCTCGTCCTGGAAGGCGTCCCCGCCGCCGAGACGGCGAGCGTGCTCTCGATCAACCAGATCGTCCGCAGCGTCGGCTTCAGCATCGGCAGCGCGCTGGCCGGCCTGCTGCTCGCGGCGGCGACGCCCGCCGGGGCGCTGGTGCCCCCGGCGGGCGGCTATGTCGTCGCGTCGCTCTGGGTGCTGCCGCTGCTCGCGGTCGGCACCCTCATCGTCGCGGTCAGGCGCTGACGCTCACTCCCCGATGTACGACATGACGTGCTTGATGCGCGTGTAGTCCTCGAAGCCGTACATCGACAGGTCCTTGCCGTAGCCGGAGTGCTTGAAGCCGCCGTGCGGCATCTCGGCCACGATCGGGATGTGGGTGTTGATCCACACGCAGCCGAAGTCGAGGCCCTTGGCGAAGCGCATCGCCCGGCCGTGGTCCTTCGTCCACACCGACGACGCGAGGCCGTAGCGCACGCCGTTCGCCCAGCGCAGCGCCTCGGCCTCGTCGGTGAACTTCTGAACGGTCTGCACCGGCCCGAAGATCTCGTTCTGCACCGCGTCGTCGTCCTGGCGCAGCCCCGAGACGATCGTGGCCTCCCAGAAGTAGCCGCGGTCGCCCTGACGGCGACCGCCGAGCTCGATGTTCGCGTGGTCGGGCAGCCGGTCCACGAAGCCGCTCACCTGGGCGAGCTGGTTGGCGTTGTTCAGCGGGCCGTAGAGGATGCCGTCCTCGCGCGGCGCTCCGGTGCGGGCGTTGGCGCGGGCGTACTGGGCGAGTGCCGCGACGAACTCGTCGTGGACGCCCTCCTGCACCAGCAGCCGCGTCGCCGCGGTGCAGTCCTGACCGGCGTTGAAGTAGCCGGCGGCGACGATGCCCTCGACCGCCTTCTCGATGTCGGCGTCGTCGAACACGATCACCGGGGCCTTGCCGCCGAGCTCCAGGTGCACGCGCTTGAGGTCGTAGGAGGCCGCACGGGCGACCTCCATGCCCGCGCGCACCGAGCCGGTGATCGACACCAGCTGCGGCGTCGGGTGGTCGATCATCGCCGCACCGGTGCTGCGGTCGCCGAGCACGACATTGAGCACGCCGGCGGGCAGGAACTCGCTGGCGACCTCCGCAAGCAGCAGCGTGGAGAGCGGCGTGGTGTCGGACGGCTTGAGCACGGTGGTGTTGCCCGCGGCGAGGGCGGGGGCGAACTTCCACACCGCCATGTTGAGCGGGTAGTTCCACGGCGTCACCTGGCCGACGACGCCGATCGGCTCGCGGCGGATGATCGAGGTGTGGTCCGTCATGTACTCGCCCGCCGAGCGGCCCTCCAGGTTGCGGGCGGCGCCGGCGAAGAAGCGGATCTGGTCGACCGACAGCAGGATCTCGTCCTCCACCAGCGTGCCGCGCGGCTTGCCGGTGTCCTGCGACTCGGCGTCGGCGAACTCCTCGGCGCGCGCCTCCATCGCGTCGGCGATGCGGAACAGCGCGAGCTGGCGCTCGCCGGGGGTGGTGTTCCCCCAGACCTCGAAGGCGGCCTCGGCCGCCCGGTAGGCGTCGGCGACGTCCTCGGCGGTGGAGACGGGAGCGGTGGCGTACACGTCCTCGGTCGCCGGGTCGATCAGGGAGATGCTGTCGCTCCCGCGCGCGGCGGTGCGCGCTCCGGCGACGAAGTTGTGCAGTTCGGGTGCTGTTGTCGTGCTCATCGGTGAACTCATGCCGGGGAGTCTACTGATTTCGTCAGTGAATCGGGCAGGAATGTGCGGATTCGCTTGCTAGACCGCCTCGCCACTGACAGAATCGCTCCATGAGTACCCCTCGGGCAACGAACGGCACGAAGGCTGCGGTCATCGACGACGTCTCCAAGGCGATCATCGAGCAGTTGCAGGTGGACGGCCGGAAGTCCTACGCGGAGATCGGCAAAGCCGTCGGTCTCAGCGAGGCGGCCGTGCGTCAGCGCGTGCAGAAGCTGACCGAGTCGGGTGTGATGCAGATCGTGGCCGTGACCGACCCGATGCAGCTGGGCTTCTACCGCCAGGCGATGATCGGCGTGCGCGTCTCCGGCGACACGCTGGTGATCGCGGACAAGCTGGCGGCGATGCCCGCGGTGGACTACGTGGTCCTCACCGCGGGCACGTACGACATCCTCGCGGAGGTCGTGTGCGAGAACGACCTCGACCTCATCACGATGCTCAACTCCGAGATCCGGACGCTCGAGGGAGTGCTCTCCACCGAGACGTTCGTGTACCTCAAACTCCACAAACAGTTCTACAACTGGGGAACGCGATAACCATGACGACAACCGTTGAAACGTTCGGCGAGCCCATCACACCCGATGAGGCAGACCTGCAGGCGAAGGCACGCGACCATCTCTGGATGCACTTCGCACGCCAGTCGGTGATGGAGGAGGGCCACGGCGTCCCCATCATCACCCGCGGCGAGGGCCACCACATCTGGGACGACCACGGCAAGCGCTACATCGACGGGCTCTCCGGGTTGTTCGTCGTGAACGCCGGCCACGGTCGCAAGCGTCTCGCCGAGGTGGCCGCGAAGCAGGCGGAGCAGCTCGCCTTCTTCCCGATCTGGTCCTACGCCCACCCGAACGCGATCGAGCTCGCGGACCGCCTCGCGCACTACGCGCCGGGCGACCTCAACCGCGTCTTCTTCTCGACCGGCGGCGGCGAAGCCGTCGAGACCGCGTTCAAGCTGGCCAAGTACTACTGGAAGCTGCAGGGCCGCCCGACCAAGCACAAGGTGCTCTCCCGCGCCGTCGCCTACCACGGCACCCCGCAGGGCGCGCTGGCGATCACCGGCATCCCGGCCATGAAGGAGATGTTCGAGCCGCTGACCCCCGGCGGGTTCCGCGTCCCGAACACCAACTTCTACCGCGCCGGCGAGATGGGCGCGCCGACCGACGACGTCGAGGCCTTCGGCGTCTGGGCGGCGAACCGCATCGAGGAGATGATCCAGTTCGAGGGTCCGGAGACCGTCGCCGCGATCTTCCTCGAGCCGGTGCAGAACTCCGGCGGCTGCTTCCCGCCGCCTCCCGGCTACTTCCAGCGGGTGCGCGAGATCTGCGACAAGTACGACGTGCTCATGGTCAGCGACGAGGTCATCTGCGCCTTCGGCCGCATCGGCCACATGTTCGCCTGCGACCAGTACGGCTACGTGCCGGACATGATCACCTGCGCCAAGGGCATGACCTCCGGGTACTCCCCCATCGGCGCGACGATCATCAGCGACAGGGTCTACGAGCCCTTCAAGCACGGCAACACGTCGTTCTACCACGGCTACACGTTCGGCGGGCACCCGGTGTCCTCCGCCGTGGCTCTGGCCAACCTCGACATCTTCGAGGAGGAGCGTCTCAACGAGCGCGTCCGGGAGAACTCGCCGCTGTTCCGCGCGGAGCTCGAGAAGCTGCTCGACCTCCCGATCGTGGGCGACGTCCGCGGCGACGGCTACTTCTTCGGCATCGAGCTGGTGAAGGACAAGGCCACCAAGGAGACGTTCAACGACGACGAGTCGGAGCGCCTGCTGCGCGGCTTCCTCTCCAAGGCGCTGTTCGACGCCGGCCTGTACTGCCGCGCCGACGACCGGGGCGACCCCGTCGTCCAGCTCGCCCCGCCGCTCACCATCGGCCCGGACGAGTTCGTGGAGATCCGGCAGATCCTGGAGTCGGTGCTCACCGAGGCGACCAACCACCTGTAAACCGCACCACCGGAACGAGCCCGCGCACCGCACCACTCAGGCGGGGCGCGGGCTCGTCGGCGTATCCGGCGTGCTTTCGAAGGAGTGACGTGGACTACCGCAGTGTCGGTTACTGGTTCGATTCGATCGCGGAGGCCGAGGACGGCTTCCGGCCCCGCCCCGCACTGGCCGGGGACGAGACCGTCGACGTGGCGATCGTCGGCGCCGGGCTCACCGGCCTCTGGACCGCCTACTACCTGCAGGAGCTCGACCCCGGGCTGAGGATCCTGCTGCTGGAGCGGGAGGTCGCCGGCTTCGGCGCCTCCGGCCGCAACGGCGGCTGGTGCTCCGCGCTGTTCCCGTGGTCGGCCTCCGCTCTCGCCGCGCGGTACGGCCGGGACGCGGCCGTCGCGCAGCGCCAGGCGATGGTCGACACCGTCGACGAGGTCGGCCGCGTCGCCGCCGCGGAGGGCATCGACTGCGACTACGTCCGCGGCGGGACGGTCACCTTCGCCCGCGACCGGGTGCAGCTGGCGGCCGCGCAGGCGGAGTTCGCGGAATCCGAGGAGTTCGGCGTCGACCGGGTGTCGCTCGCCGGGACCGAGACCGTGCGCGCCCGGTACGGCGTGCCCGACGCCGTCGCCGCCACGCTCACGCCCGCCTGCGCGCGGGTGCACCCGGCCAAGCTGGTGCGCGGGCTGGCCCGCGCGGTCGAGCGCCGCGGCGCGACCATCGCAGAGGGCACCGAGGTGCTCGGCTGGCAGGACGGCGTGGTCCGGGTGCGGACCGGCGGCGTCGAGCGCACGGTCAGCGCGGGCACGGTGGTGAACGCGACGGAGGGCTACGGCTCGCAGCTCCCCCAGGTCGGCCGCCGCATCCTGCCGCTGTACTCGCTGATGATCGCGACCGAGCCGCTCTCCGACGCGGTGTGGGACCGCATCGGCATCGAGCACGGCCAGACCTTCGCCGACTTCCGCCACCTGATCGTCTACGGCCAGCGCACGGCCGACAACCGGATCGCGTTCGGCGGCCGCGGCGCCCGCTACCACCTCGGCAGCGCCATCCACACGTCCTACGACCGGTCGCCGCGGGTGCGCGACCACCTCGTCCGCACGCTCGGGGAGCTGTTCCCCGCGGTCGCGGGCGTCCGCATCACGCACCACTGGGGCGGCCCGCTGGGCGTCCCGCGCGACTGGCACGCGGCGGTCGGTCTCGACCGCGACGCGCGCGAGGCCTGGGCCGGCGGCTACGTGGGCGACGGCCTCAGTACCACGAATCTCGCCGGGCGTACGCTGGCCGACCTGATCGCGCACCGCAGCACCGGGCTCACGGCGCTGCCGTGGGTCGGGCACCGCTCGCCGCGCTGGGAGCCGGAGCCGCTGCGGTTCCTCGGGGCCAACGCGGGGCTCGTCGCGATGGAGGGCGCGGACCTGGAGGAGCGCGCCACGGGGCGCCGCTCGGTCATCGCGCGCGCGATGGCCCCCCTGACCGGCCACTGACCGCCGAGGCGCGGCGTCAGGCGTCCTCGAACCGCAGGTGCCTGACGCTGCGCCCGTTCCGGCGCACCAGCCGCAGCGACTCCACGCCGATCCGGATGTGCCGCTCGACGAACTGCGCCGTCACGCTGCGGTCGCTCTCGGCGGTCTTGACGCCCTCCGGGATCATCGGCTGGTCGGACACCAGCAGCAGCGCCCCGCTCGGGATGTGGTTGGCGAACCCGGCCGCGAACACCGTCGCGGTCTCCATGTCCACCGCCATGCAACGGGTCTGCCGCAGGTACGTCTTGAACGTGTCGTCGTGCTCCCAGACCCGCCGGTTGGTGGTGTAGACCGTCCCCGTCCAGTAGTCGTAACCGAAGTCGCGGATCGTCGTGGAGACACCGCGCTGGAGCTGGAAGGCGGGGAGCGCGGGGACCTCCGGCGGCAGGTAGTCGTTGGACGTGCCCTCGCCGCGGATTGCCGCGATCGGCAGCACCAGGTCGCCGAGCTGGTTCTTCTTCTTCACGCCGCCGCACTTGCCGAGGAAGAGCGCCGCCTTCGGGCTGACCGCGCTGAGCAGGTCCATGATCGTGGCGGCGTTCGGGCTGCCCATGCCGAAGTTGATCATGGTGATGCCGTCGGCCGTCGCGTTCGGCATCGACTTGTCGGTGCCGCGCACCTCGGCGCCGTACCACTCCGCGAACCGGTAGACGTAGTCGCCGAAGTTGGTGAGCAGGATGTGATCGCCGAACTCCTCCAGCGGCGTCCCGGTGTAGCGGGGCAGCCAGTCCCGGACGATCTCCTGCTTCTCCTTCATCGCTCCCCCTCCCGCGCGCCGGCGGGTCAGCCGATCTTCGTGCCGAGCAGCGCACCGATCGCGAACGTGGCCGCCAGCGCCAGCGCGCCGCCGATGACGACGCGTATCATCGCCTTGCCGCGCGAGGCGCCGCCGATCCACGCCGCGACGTAGCCGGTGGCGGCCAGCGCGATCAGAACGATCACGAACGTGAGCGGGATGCGGATCTCCGGCGGCGTCAGGATCGTCAGAAGCGGCAGGATGCCGCCGATCGTGAACGAGATCGCCGAGGCGATCGCCGCGTGCCACGGGCTGACGACGTCGTCCATGTCGATCCCCAGCTCCGCGGAGAGGTGCGCCCGGAGGGCGTCGTGCTCGGTGAGCTCGAGCGCCACCTGGCGTGCGGTCTCCGGCTTCAGGCCCTGCGACTCGTAGAGGCCGGCGAGCTCGGCGAGCTCCTCGTCCGGCATCTCGGCCAGCTCCGTGCGCTCCTTGGCGATGAGGGCGTGCTCGCTGTCGCGCTGGCTGCTCACCGACACATACTCGCCGAGCGCCATCGAGACGGCGCCACCGACCAGGGCGGCGAGGCCGGCGGTCAGGATGGCCGGGATGGAGGGCGTGGCCCCCGCGACACCGACGACGACCGCCGCGACGGACACGATGCCGTCGTTCGCGCCGAGCACGCCGGCTCTCAGCCAGTTCAGTCGTTGCGAGAGCCCCTCGCGGTGCGGCTCGTCGGGGTGCTTTCCGTTCACGGTCTCCGCGGTCATAGCGCAAGCCTAGGAACGTTGGGCTCCGGTTTCCAGCAAGCGCAGCCGAACCTAACCCGTTGCTGCCTGCGCCCCTTCGGCGGCAGCGGCGCGCCTCGCCTCCCGCAGCCTCCGCTGCACGCGGTACTCGTGCACGGTCAGGACCACGATCAGCACGTCGAACGCGGTCAGGGCGAGCAGGCCCCAGGAGAAGTGCCTGGCCAGCTCCCAGCCCTGCCAGCCGATGAACACGGCGAGGAAGCCGATCATCCACGGGTACGCCCAGAGCTGCTCCTTCAGCACCGCCCAGACCAGCACGACCTTCACCACGCCGTGGAGCAGCAGGTAGACCGCGCCGAACAGCGTGGCCGAGCCGGTGAGGGTGTGGCCGAAGTGGACGATCCAGTTGGAGACCGGGTCGTTCGGATCGTCGCCGAGCTCGTGCTGGGTGAGGAAGACCACGACCGCGTTCAGCCGCTGCGGAGTCAGGAAGAGCAGCAGGACGCCGCCGAGCAGCTCGAGCACCCCGTCGGCGCCCTTCAGCACCAGGGTGATCCGGAAGAGGACCTCCAGGAACCGTTCCCGGCGGTCGACGGTCCCGTGTTCGGCGTCGCGCTCCGTGCTCATCACCCCATCGAACCACCGAAGCCGCACGCCACCCGGCGAGGGCGGAGATTTCCATGAGAGTAGACTCAGAAATCTTACGTAAGAGAAAGGCCCCCGTGTGACCCCCGTGCTCTCCTCCCTCCTCGACGACGTCCTCCGCCGCAACGCCGGCGAGCCGGAGTTCCACCAGGCGGCGCGGGAGGTGCTCGGCTCGCTGGGGCCCGTCATCCAGGCGAATCCGCGCTACGCCGAGCACGCGGTGCTGGAGCGCATCACCGAGCCGGAGCGCCAGCTGATCTTCCGGGTGCCGTGGACGGACGACGAGGGGAACATCCGCGTCAACCGCGGGTTCCGGGTGGAGTTCAATTCCGCTCTCGGGCCGTACAAGGGCGGTCTGCGCTTCCATCCGAGCGTCACGCTCGGCACCGTGAAGTTCCTCGGCTTCGAGCAGATCTTCAAGAACGCGCTCACCGGCCTGCCGATCGGCGGCGGCAAGGGCGGCAGCGACTTCGACCCGAAGGGCCGCTCCGACGCCGAGGTGATGCGGTTCTGCCAGTCGTTCATGACCGAGCTGTACCGCCACCTCGGCGAGTACACCGACGTGCCGGCGGGCGACATCGGCGTCGGCGGCCGGGAGATCGGCTACCTGTTCGGCCAGTACAAGCATCACGAACCGGTACGAGTCGGGTGTGCTCACCGGCAAGGGCGTCGGCTGGGGCGGCTCGCTGGTCCGCACCGAGGCGACCGGGTACGGCGCGGTCGTGTTCGCGCAGCGGATGCTGGCCACCCGCGGCCGCTCCTTCGACGGCGCGCGGGTCCTCGTCTCCGGCTCGGGCAACGTCGCGCTGTACGCGATCCAGAAGGTGCACCAGCTCGGCGGCACCGTCGTGGCGTGCTCGGACTCCTCCGGCGTGGTCTACGACCGCCACGGGCTCGACCTCGACCTGCTCCGGCAGCTCAAAGAGGTGGAGCGTGCCCGCCTGTCCGAGTACGTCTCCCGCCGCGGCCCGTCCGCGGAGTACCGCGCGAACGGCGACATCTGGGCGCTCGCGGCCGAGACCCCGATCGACGTCGCGATCCCCTGCGCCACCCAGAACGAGCTGGACGCCACCGCTGCGACCACGCTCGCGGGCAACGGCGTCGCGGCCGTGGTCGAGGGCGCCAACATGCCCTGCACGCCGGAGGCGGTCCACGTGCTGCGCGCCGCGGGCGTGCTGTTCGCGCCGGGCAAGGCGGCGAACGCGGGCGGTGTGGCGACCTCCGCCCTGGAGATGCAGCAGAATGCGTCGCGCGACGCCTGGACGTTCGAGTACGCCGAGCAGCGCCTCGACGAGATCATGACCTCCATCCACGACAGCTGCGCCGAGACCGCCGAGCAGTACGGAGCGCCGGGCGACTACGTGCTGGGCGCGAACGTGGCCGGCTTCGTGCGCGTGGCGGACGCGATGCTCGCGCTCGGGGTGATCTGAGCCGGGGTGATCTGAGCCGGGTGGGCTGACCGCGCGACCTGATCCGCGGGGCGGCCTAGCGCCCGATCCGCTTGCGCAGCCACTCGATGCGCGCCTGGAGCTGCGTCACGCTCGCCTGGGCCACGGCCGGGCCGCCGCATACGCGGCGCAGCTCGGCGTGGATGAGGCCGTGCGGCTCCCCCGAGTTCTTCGAGTACAGGCCGACCAGGCTGTTGAGCAGCTGGCGCTGCTCCTTGAGCGTGCGGTGCAGCGGCGCGGGCGGATGCCCGTCGGCAGCGGCGGGACGGGACGCGTGCCGCCGGGCCTGCCGCTGCTGGCGCTGCATGAGGAGGTCGTGCACCTGCTCCGGCTCCAGGATGCCGGGAAGGCCGATGAAGTCGAGCTCCTCGTCGGTGCCGGGCTGGGCGAAGCCGCCGAACTCGCGGCCGTCGTACACGACGCGGTCGAAGTTCGCCTCCGAGCCGAGCGCCTCGAACGCGAACTGCTCGGTCAGCGCCTCCGAGGCCCGGCCCTCCTTGTTGGCGTCGGCGACCAGGGCGTCCTCCGGATTCCAGAGGTCGCCCTCGCCGCCCTCGGCCGACGGCCGGTCGAGCGCGTGGTCGCGCTCCAGCTCCAGGGCGTTGGCGAGCGCCATCAGGGTGGGGACGTTCGGCAGGAACACCGAGGCCGTTTCGCCGCGGCGCCGGGCGCGCACGAAGCGGCCGATCGCCTGCGCGAAGAACAGCGGCGTGGAGGCGCTGGTCGCGTACACGCCGACCGCCAGCCGCGGCACGTCGACGCCCTCCGACACCATGCGCACGGCGACCATCCAGCGGGAGTCGCCCGCCGAGAAGTCGGCGATGCGGTCGCTGGCCTCCTTCTCGTCCGAGAGCACCACGGTGACGGGCTCGCCGCTGATCTGCTGCAGCAGGTCGGCGTAGGCGCGGGCCGCGTAGTGGTCGGTGGCGATCACCAGACCGCCCGCGTCCGGGATGGAGTGGCGGACCTCGGTGAGCCGCCGATCGGCCGCGCTGAGGACGGCGGGGATCCACTCCCCGCGCGGGTCGAGCGCGGTGCGCCAGGCCTGCGAGGTGATGTCCTTGGTGTTGCCCTCGCCGAGCCGCGCCTCCATCTCGTCGCCGGTCTTGGTGCGCCAGCGCATCTGCCCGGCGTAGACCATGAAGATCACCGGGCGGACGACGCCGTCGCTCAGCGCGCGCCCGTAGCCGTAGTTGTAGTCGGTGACCGAGGTGCGGATGCCCTGCCGGTCCGGCAGGTAGGAGACGAACGGGATCGGCGCGGTGTCCGACCGGAACGGCGTCCCCGTCAGCGACAGCCGGCGGGTGGCGCGCTCGAACGCGTCGCGGATGCCGTCGCCCCAGCTGAGGGCGTCGCCGCCGTGGTGCACCTCGTCGAGGATGACCAGGGTGCGGTGGGCTTCGGTGATGTCCTTGTGCAGGCTCGGCCGCATGGCGACCTGGGCGTACGTGACCGCCGCGCCCTTGTAGTGCCGGGCGTAGCGGCCGTCGGCGTTGCGGAAGTCCGGGTCGAGGTGGAGGCCGACGCGGGCCGCGGCCTCCGCCCACTGCCGCTTGAGGTGCTCGGTCGGAGCGACCACGGTGACCCGCTCGACGACCCGCCGGGACAGCAGCTCGGTCGCGAGCCGGAGGGCGAAGGTCGTCTTGCCGGCGCCGGGGGTCGCGGCGGCGAGGAAGTCGCGGGGCTCGTTCACGAAGTAGGCGTCCAGGGCTTCGGCCTGCCAGGCGCGCAGCTTGCCCGCGGTTCCCCAGGCGGCACGCTCGGGGAAGGACGGCGACAGGTGCTCGGCGGCGAAGCTGCCCGCCCGGGCGCCGACGCCGTGCTCTGCGGTGTCGGGGTCTGCGTTGTCGGGGTCTGCGGCGTCGGGTTCTGTGGCGTCGGGCTCTGCTGCGCCGACGCCGGGGATGTCGAGTTCGGCGGCTCCAGCGGGTACGACTGCGCCCATCCCGTACTCGTCGGGCGGGGGTGCTGCTGTCGTCTCCACTTGGATCGAATCTACCCGAGCCTCCTGACAATCGTCGTCGGGTCGGCGGCGCGAGGCAGAATGGTGGAATGGTCGAAGCTCAGCATCCGTGGTCCCGTTACGTCGCGCTCGGCGACTCGTTCACCGAGGGCATCGGTGACCCGGAGCCGCTCAGCCCGGGCGGCCACCGCGGCTGGGCCGACCGTGTTGCGGAGGTGCTGAGCAGCAAGACCGACGACTTCGCGTACGCGAACCTGGCCGTGCGCGGCAAGCTCATCAAGCAGATCCTGGACGAGCAGGTGGACGCGGCGGTCGCCCTCCACCCCGACCTCATCACGATCTCGGCGGGCGGCAACGACGTGATCCGCCCCGGCACCGACCCCGATGTGATCGCCGCCCTGTTCGACGAGGCGGTGGGCCGGCTCAGCGCCGACGGCGCGACGGTGGTGGTCTTCACCGGCGTGGACGTCGGCTTCTCCCCCGTCTTCCGCGGCATCCGCGGCAAGGTGGCGATCTACAACGAGAACGTGCGGGCGGTGGCCGCGAAGTACGACGCGATCGTGGCGGACCAGTGGTCGCTCACCGAGATCCAGGACGTCCGGATGTGGGCGCCGGACCGCCTCCACTTGGCGCCGCTCGGCCACCACACGGTCGCTCGCATGGTCCTGGCGGCCCTGAACGTCGAGAACGACCTCCAGCCGCTGGAGCCCGAGCCGCTGCCCGCGCGGACCTGGCGGCAGGCCCGGGCGGAGGACCTGTCGTGGGCGCGGGAGTACCTGGTGCCGTGGGTGCTGCGGCGGATCCGGCACCAGTCGTCGGGCGATCACGTGCTGCCGAAGCGGCCGCAGGCGGGGCCGTTCGTGATCGAGATGGAGGAGGACTGAGGGCCGAGCACGCCGTCGTCACGACGCCGGCGGCGGCTCCGTTGCTTCGCCTCCCGTCAGGGAGACCCCGCTCTCAGCGAGAAGAGCCACCACTGCCGGGGCGATGTGCCGGCCGTATTCGTCCGTAATGTGCGTGCTGTCGAACTTGATAGGGATGCCGTCCGCGAACGCCGGGCAGCGATCGGATACGCAGAAGAGCGGCCTCGAGTCGATGCGGACGCCGTCGAACGCGGCAGCCGTCTTCGCATCCGCCGCGCCGAACGTCTTCCACCGATCGGGCACCGTTGTGACGCATTCCGCCGGTGAGGTGCGCGGCGAATAGCACTCGCGTACGTCCTTGTCGGAGGGCGGTGCAGCGAGGAAGACCACCTTCCCGACATTCGACGCCACGTGCTCGATCGAGCGCTTGAGCCCCGCCTGATACTCGGCGACGCTGATCTCCTTACCCGTCTCGGTGTTCTTGTACGGCGCCGGCGCGTTCGTGACGAACAGCACCTCCGGTCTCAGCGTGGCGAGGTTGGCGATCTCGAGTTCCTTGCGTGCCGGACATGCGGCTTGAAGCGCCGGGTCGGCACTGCTCGTCGGGAGGTCGACGAACGGGCAGCTGTACATCCCGAGCGCGGTGAACCGGAGTTGTCCTCCAGACACCTCGGCGAGCGCCCGGAGCATGGCGACGTAGGCGACCGACGTGGAGTCGCCGACGATGGCCATCGAGTGCGGCGCATCCGCGGCACCCCAGGTGCAGGACTCGACGCCCGGGTACTTGGCGATGGCGCACGCGTGGGTCGCCGGGTCGTGCTCGTAGCCGGCGACGACGCTGTCCATGCTCGGGTTCAGCTCAGGCCAGCTCTTCTCGCCGAGGGCCGTCTTGATCCCGGCGGAGAGCGATTCGAGGGCTGCCCGGTCGCCGCCACCGTCCAGCACGTCGTCCGGAGCCGGGGATGCGGTCTTGCCGGCCGACGCTTCGGGACGCGTCGCGTTCCGGTCCACCGTGAAAGCGAGTACCAGCGCGCCGGCCGTCACCGCCGCCACCGTTCCCAGCGCGATGGCTTTCGCCCGGGAACCCTGCGCGGTCCGCCGCCGTCGCCGCGTCTGCGGCTCCAACCAGGAGGACCGACGCACGGGCTCCTCGATGAAGCGGTACGACAGCGCCGCCAGCACAATGGAGAGCGCGATGGACTCCATCGCAGGAAGGGGCGTCCCATAGACGGACGTCCCGCGCGCGAGCTCCGTGACCAGGATCAGCGCGGGGAAGTGCCAGAGGTACAGCGAGTACGAGATGTCGCCGATGTAGCTCAGGACCGGGTTGTCCAGCGGATTGAGCCACGAGCGCTTCGGCTGCCAGGGGAAAGCGATGAACGCCGCAGTGCTGAGCACGGCGAGCGCCGCCCACGGAGCCGGGAAGCCGGCACCGGAGGGGGTGATCGCGCTCGCGAGGACCATGCCCGCCAGTGCGAGCAGGGCGATGGCCGGACGGAGCGCCGCCGGGAGCTTCGAGAACCACGGCATGCAGAGCGCCACCGCCGCGCCGACCGAGAGCTCCCACAGCCGGGCCGGCGTGATGAAGTAGGCCGTTGCGCTGTCGGCCTGGGTGAGTTGCAGGGACAGTATGAAGAGGGCGACCGTGATCGCGAAGGTGATCAGCGCAGCCAGCACACGCGGCCTCCGCCCGCGCGCGACGACGAGGGCGATGAGGAGGATCGCCGCCGGCCAGACCAGGTAGTACTGCTCCTCCAGGCTGAGCGACCAGTAGTGCTGCAGCGGGGAGGTCTGGGCGCCCTGGGCGAAGTAGTCGGTCTGAACGGCCGCGAACCGCCAGTTGGAGACGAAGAACAGCGACGCAAGGGCGTCCCACGCGGTGGACACGAAACGGCCTGTGGTGAATAGCGCCCACGCACCTACCACCGTGGCGACGAGCACCGCGACCGAAGCGGGGATCAGGCGCCGGATGCGCCGGCGGTAGAACGCGAGGAACCGGATGCGCCCGGTCCGCTCGTACTCGCGGTGCAGCACGGAGGTCATCAGGAACCCGGAGATGACGAAGAAGATGTCGACGCCGACGAACCCGCCGGCGGGCCACTCGAAGGCGTGGTTGAGGACGACGAGTCCGACCGCGAGGGCACGCAGGCCCTGAAGGTCGAGGCGGAATTTCGTAGGCGCGGGGCCGGGTTGTCCGAAGCGGGCGCCGGAGGCGCCGGATCTGCGTCCGTCAGGCCCTGTGCTGCGTGCGCTCCTTCGTGACGAGTCGCTCATTGCTCGCTGCCCTTCTGTTCGGCTGCCTGCGTGATTTGACGGTGCGGCGCCGCGCGCGTTCGGTGGGTCTGCCAGGCCCGCGCCGTCCCCAGGGGCGTCACGACGTCGCGGCCGGTACGCCGTCGCCATCGAGGGTCACGCCCGCCTCGGCGAGCAAGGCGACGAAAGCCGGAGCGATGTGACGTGAGTACGCCTCGGTGAGATGGGTGGCGTCGAACTTCACGGGGATCCCGTCGGCGAACGCCGGGCATCGATTGGAGACGCAGAACAGCGGGCGGGTGTCGATGTGCACGCCGCCGACGCCCTCCACTGCCCGGGCGCCCGAGCTCGCGAAGGTCTTCCACCGCGCGGAGACAGTGCTCACACAGCCGGCCGGGGAAGTCCGCGGAGAGTAGCACTCCCGGATATCGTCGCCAGGTGGCGGCGGCGCCAGGACCACGACTCTACCGACCTCGCCAGCGACTCGTTCGACGGACCGCTGCAGGGCCTGTTGGTACTCCGACGCCGTGATCTCCTTTCCGCTGTCGAGGTCGACGTACGGGACGACCCCGTTCGCGACGAAGAGCACGTCCGGTCTCACGCTGGCGAGACTCTCGACGGCGAGTTCTTTGCGTGCAGGGCAGGCATCGGCGAACTCCGGGTTGAGACTGTTGGTCCGAAGATCGATGAACGGGCAGCTGTACTGCCCGAGGGCCGTGAATCGGAGCCGCCCCTCTGAGCCTTCGGCGATCGTCCGAAGCATCGCGACGTACGCGACCGACATCGAGTCGCCGACAATGGCCATCGAATGGGCCGCGTCCGCCGCACCCCATGTGCACCGCTCCACCCCGGGATATGAAGGGCTGGCGCACGCGTGCGTTTCCGGTTCGAACTGGTACTGGGCGACCACTCTGTCCATGCTCGGATCGAGCTCCGGCCAGCTCTTCTCCGAGAGCGCCGTCGTGATTGCGCTGGAGAGCGCGTCCAGGGAGGTGCGATCGCCCTGGCTCTCAAGTGCGTTCCCCGCGGGTGGGGTCTTCTTCCCAGCCGCGCCTTCGAGGCTCGGTGTCCGGTCGTCCGTCGTGAATGCGAGCAGCAGAAGCGCAGATGTCGCCGTTGCCAGCGATCCGAGCGCGATGGCCTTCGCCTTCGACCCTCGAGCCGGCCGTCGTCGCGTCTTCTTCGGCTCCAGCCACGCCGACTTCCGCACCGTCTCCTCCACGAACCGGTACGTCACCTCCGACAGCCCGAACGCGACCACGATCGACACCACCGCGGGCAGAGCCGTCTTCTCCCCCGGCAGCCCGCGGAACGCCTCCGTGATGAGGATCAGCGCCGGGAAGTGCCACAGGTACAGCGAGTACGAGATGTCCCCCACGTGCGTGAACACCGGGTTGGCGAGCGGGTTCAGCCACGTGCGCTGCGGCTGCCACGGGAACGCGATGAACACCGCCGCGCTCACGACCGCGACCAGCGCCCACGGCGCAGGGAAGCCGGCTCCCGACGGCGTGATGACCGACGCGACCACCATCCCCGCCAGCGAGGCAAGCATGAGGAAAGGCCGCCACACGGCAGGCAGCCGGTCGAACAGCGGCATGCAGAGCGCCACCGTCGAGCCGACCGAGAGCTCCCACAGGCGTGCCGGGGTGATGAAGTAGGCGGTCGCGCTGTCCGTCAGGGTGAGCTGCAGCGACACGACGAACAGGCCGGCCGTGATCACGAGGCACAGCGCGGCGGCCAGCACGCGCGGGCGATGCCGCCCCGCCGCGAGCAGCGCCAGCACGAGCACCGCGACCGGCCAGACCAGGTAGTACTGTTCCTCCAGGCTGAGCGACCAGTAGTGCTGCAGCGGCGACGTCTGAGCGCCCTGTGCGAAGTAGTCCGTCGACACCGCCGCGAACCGCCAGTTGGACACGAAGAACAGCGCCGCGACGCCGTCCCATACCGTCGAGAGGAATCGTCCGGGCCCGAACAGCGCGAAGGCGCCGGCGATCGTCACCGCGATCACCGTCGCGGAGGCCGGGATGAGTCGGCGGATGCGGCGGCGGTAGAACGCCAGGAACCGGATCGTCCCCGAGCGCTCGTACTCCCGGTAGAGCAGCGACGTCATCAGGAAGCCCGAGATGACGAAGAAGATGTCGACGCCGATGAAACCGCCGGCGGGCCACTCGAAGGCGTGGTTGAGGATCACCAGGCCGACGGCGAGGGCACGCAGGCCCTGGAGGTCGAGCCGCTTGACGGTGGGCGGGGTCGCCGGGCGGTTCGTCGTGGTGGTGGAGCGGCGGCCGCGGGATTCGGCGCGCGTGAAGGGCTGGGTGTCAGACGTCATGTGATGTGGGGCCTCAGCGGGTGTGGGTGAACCTCATCACGCTAAGGGGAGGCGCGCCGCCATCCCACCGGTGGCGATCACGAAGCCGCGTGGTCGCGCGGGATCGCCGGATGCCGCCTCACCCCGAGTCTCACCCGCGCGGTCAGCGCGGGCCCGCAGTTGCGGGGATCAGGTCCCCAGTCCCCCCGGATGCGCCAGCCGCCACCCGAACCCCGGGTCTGGCACGTCCTTCGCGAGGGCCAGGTCCACTGTCTTGGTGTCGCCGTTCACCGTGAAGCTGATCCGGCCGACGATGTCGCCCTTGAACCCGGACTGCAGCCGCTGCGTGGTCAGGTCGACCGTGACCGGTGTGTCCGACCACACCACGAAGCTCTGGCCCGAGGTCGCCACTACGTTGGAGGCCGCGCCCCACTTGGTCGTGTACGACCCGAAGACCTCGCCGCTCGTGGCGGCCGTCACCTCATGGAAGCCCGCCTGCATGCTCGTCAGCAGCCCGGAGACGCCGGCCCACAGCGTGTCATGGTCGGGGGCGCCCAGCACGACGCCGAGGACGCGCACCTTCTCCGTGCCGACCGGCACCTGCGCCGAGAAGAGCAGGCAGAATCCCGCCTGGTCGGTGTTGCCGGTCTTGATCCCGTCGACGCCGTCCACGCCGAGCAGCGCGTTCGTGTTGTCCTGCGCGCCCGCTCCCGGGAGAGTGGCCGACTTCTGCGACACGATCGCCGAGAGCGCGGGCGAGGCGAGCACGAGCTTGCCGAGGCCGATCAGGTCCTTCGTCGTGCTCACGTTGCCGGGGTCGAGGCCGTCCGGGGTGACCACCTTCGTGCCGGTGAAGCCCTTGTCCTTGAGCCATCCGTTCGCCGCCTTGAGGTAGGCGCCGGTGGACCCGTAGGCCCAGTTCGCCAGCGAGATCGCGTAGTTGTTCGCGGACGGCAGCAGCATCGCGGTGAGCGCCTGCTTCTCGGTCATCGACGTGCCCGCCTGGACGGGCGCCCACGAGCCGCCGTCGGCGACCACCTCGTGCCAGATGTCGACGTCCTTCTGGGTGAACGAGATCGACGGGCCGTCGGCGTTGCCGTCCAGCGGCTTGGCCTGAAGGACGACCAGCGCCGTGATCGTCTTGGTCATGCTGGCAATCGGCATGCTCGCGTCGCTGCCGTGGTACTCGGTCGCGCCGGGATAGTCCGGAGCGGTGATCGCCGCCGATCCGTAGCCCGGCCAGTTCAGCTGGGCGGCGGCCTGCGTGAGCGGCTTCTGCGGCTCGGTGACCGCGGCGGTGGCCGGCACCGGTGTGACGATCGAGGCGAACACGTAGAGCACGGCGAGCAGCAGCACGCCGCCGACCCCGAAGACGACGATCCGGCGGCGGCGGTAGACCTGCTTGCGGTTCAGACTGCGCGGCGGATCGGCGAGGACTTGCTGGGGCACCCTCGGATTCTAGGGGTGCCCACTGAGGCATCCGCTGAGAACGCGCCAGCGCCCGCGGATGCGGAACCCCTCACCGCACCCGCATCGCCCACAGCACCACGGCGCTCGCGGACGCCACATTCAGCGAGTCCACCCCGTGCAGCATCGGGATGGTCACCACCGTGTCCGCGGCCGCCAGCGCGCGGCGGCTGAGCCCGTCGCCCTCCGAGCCGAACACGAGCGCCGCGCGCTCCGGCGCGCGGGCGGCGTACTCGTCGAGCCCCACCGCGTCGTCCGCGAGCGCCAGGGCCGCGATCTCGAACCCGGCCTCGTGCAGCAGCGGCCCCGCCTCGTCCCATTCGGGGATGCGCGTCCACGGCACCTGCAGGACCGTCCCCATGCTCACCCGGACACTGCGCCGGTACAGCGGGTCGGCGCAGCGCGGGCTCACCAGCACGGCGTCCGCGCCGAGCCCCGCGACGCTGCGGAAGATCGCGCCGACGTTCGTGTGGTCGACGATGTCCTCCAGCACGACGACCCGGCGCGCGCCCGCGAGCAGCGCGCGCGGGTCGGGCAGCTCCGGCCGGTGCATCGCGGCCAGCGCCCCGCGGTGGAGGTGGTAGCCGGTCAGCTGCTCCAGCAGCGCGGACTCCCCCACGAACACCGGCACGTCGGGGAAGTCCGTCAGCAGCGGCGCGACGTCGTCCAGCCACTGCTCCTGCAGCAGCACCGACCGCGGCCGGTGGCCTGCCGCGAGCGCGCGCGTGATGACCTTGGTCGACTCCGCGATGTAGAGGCCGCCCTCCGGCTCGGTCACCCGCCGCAGCGCGACATCGGTCAGGCGGGAGTAGTCGGCGAGGCCGTCGGCGGTCAGGTCGGTCACGCGATGGATCTGCACCCGTCCAGATTGCCAGTAGCCGGAAACAAACTCGAAAAGCGGCCGGTTTAGACTTCGTGAAGGACCGACCGGGAGGTGCCTGTGACCACGCTGACGACCGAGCTCTCGCCCGAGCTCTCGCGCGGCATCGACGAGGTCGAGGGGCTGCTCGCCGGGCGCGCGTTCGCGGTGCTCACCGGCGCGGGCGTCTCCACGGACTCCGGCATCCCCGACTATCGCGGCGAGGGCGCGCCGAAGCGCACGCCGATGACGTTCCAGCAGTTCCTCGCCGATGACCGCTACCGCAGGCGGTACTGGGCCGGGAGCCACCTCGGCTACCGCCGTTTCGCCGCGGCGCACCCGAACGCCGGCCACCGCGCCCTCGCGGCACTGGAGGCGGCGGGCGCGGCGAACGGCGTCATCACGCAGAACGTCGACGGCCTGCACAAGCAGGCGGGAAGCCGCCGGGTGGTCGACCTGCACGGCTCGATGGACCGGGTGGTCTGCCTGGTCTGCGGACAGATCTTCGCGCGCGAGGCGATCACGGCGCGCATCGACGAGGCGAACCCGTGGCTGGAGGCCGAGGGCGCGGTGGAGATCGCGCCGGACGGCGACGCGATCGTCACCGACGTCGACTCCTTCATCGTGCCCGACTGCACGGTCTGCGGCGGACAGCTGAAGCCCGACGTGGTGTTCTTCGGCGAGTTCATCCCGGCGGAGAAGTACCGGGAGGCGAGCGCCCTCGTGCGCGGAGCCGACGCGCTCGTCATCGCGGGCTCCTCGCTGGTGGTGAACTCGGGCATCCGGCTGCTGGAGGAGGCGCGGCGCAAGCGCCTCCCGATCGTCATCGTGAACCGCGGCGAGACCAAGGGCGACGCGCGGGCCACCGTTAAGCTGGACGGCGGGACCACGGAGACGCTGGTCGAGCTGGCACGCCGGCTCGCCTAGACCGCCGCGCGTCCTGCGACGAAAGGACGCGCGTGACCTTCATCTCCCTCGTTCGGCACGGCCAGACCGACTGGAACCTGACCAAGCGCATCCAGGGCTCCAGCGACATCCCGCTCAACAGCACGGGGCGCGCGCAGGCCGACGCGACCGGACGCGCGCTCTCGGGAGGCCGGTTCGACGCCGTGTTCGCGAGCCCGCTCAGCCGCGCGCTCGACACCGCCCGGATCATCTCCGGTCACCTGGGGCTCGGCGAGCCGGCCCAGCTGGCCGCGGTGGCCGAGCGGCAATACGGCGAGGCCGAGGGGCTGACCGGCGCCGAGATCCTGGAGCGCTGGCCGGAGGGCACGCCCGTGCCCGGCCGGGAGACCCGCGAGGAGGTCGTCGGCCGCGCCCTCCCCGCGCTGCTGGAGCTGGGCGACGCGCACCCCGGGCAGAACCTCATCGTGGTCAGCCACGGCGGCGTGATCGGCTCGCTCGTCCGGCACGTGACGGGCCACGCCCTCCCCGGGCCGGGCGAGGTCATCCCGAACGGCTCGGTGCACCGCTTCAGCTACGACGACGGACGGCTCACCCTCGACCGATTCAACCTGGGACCGGAGGACCACGACCTGTTCACGGCATCGGTGCTCTGAACGTCCGCGCTCCGAACCGCTCTGGCGACCAGCCGCTCAGCCCTGCCGCCGCGACGACCGGGCCGCCGTCGCCGTGAGGACCGTGAGCAGGTGCTCAGCCGACGCGGCCCAGGTGAACCGCCCGGCCTCCCGACGCGCCTCCGCCGACCGCTGCGCCCAGACGCCCGGCTGCTCCAGGTGGCGCACCCGGGCCACGAGCGCGTCGGCGTCGTCGGCCGGGAAGTACAGCGCCGACTCGCCGCCGATCTCGCGGAAGATCGGGATGTCGCTGACGACCACCGGCGTCCCGAGCGTCATCGACTCCACCAGCGGGATGCCGAAGCCCTCGTCGCGCGAGGCGGTAACGAGCGCGGTCGCCCGGGCGAGCGTCTCCGCATAGTCCTCGTCGGTAGCCCCGTCGTGGAAGACCAGCCGGGCCGCGGGCGCCAGCGCGGCGAGCCGGTCGCGCTCGGCCGGCGTGACGCGGCTCATCAGGTGGAGCTGGTAGTCGGGGAGCATCCCCGCCGCCCGGACGAGCGTGTCCACGTTCTTGTACGGCATGAACGAGCCCATGTAGACGAGGATCTTGGACTCCGGAGCCTGCCGCGTCGCGCGCTCCTCCGGGATGGCCGGCATGTCCGCCGCGTTCGGCACGACGTAGACCGGACGCCGGGTCAGGTGATGCTCCTCGATCAGCTGCTTCGTCGTCTCCGACACCGTGACCACCGCGTCCGAGCGGTTGAGCAGCATCCGCTGCGGCCACCAGGCCAGGTGGTACAGCCGCCAGAGCCCGCGCACGAACGCCGGCAGGTCGCGCGGCGGCGTCGGGTGGCGATAGTAGATCAGGTCGTGCACGGTGAGGACGAGCCGGTAGCGGCGGCCGAAGCCGCCCATCGTCTGCATCGGCGTGAACACGATGTCCGGCTTCAGCTTGTTCACCCGGCGGGCAACCCACGGCTCCCGCACGGACGTCGGCGGCGACGCCAGCTCCCACGGCAGGTCGGGCAGCAGCTCCAGCTGGCGGTGGTCGCTGATCAGCATGGTCACGGCGTGCCGCCGGGCGAGCGCGCCGACCAGGCCCGCGGTGAACCGGCTGATGCCGTCGTGGCGCCCGATGCGCGTGTAGCGGCAGTCGAAGACGATCCTCACGCGCGGCCCTCCCGGTCCGTGGTGCCGCGGTCGCCGGCGTCCGGGCCGGTGGCACCGTGCTCGGCCGCGGCCCGCTCGGCCAGGAACGCCTCGATCGCCCGCGCGGCCTCCACCGGCTTCTCGTAGTGGATGAGGTGGCCGACGCCGTCGATCTCGACCAGCCGGGCGTCCGGGAACAGCCCGCGCAGCACACGCTCGGCGGCGATCGGCGTGATGTCGTCGTCGACGGCCGCGACCAGCAGCGTCGGCTCCGGGATCCGCGCCGCGTACTCGCGGACGTCGTGCGCGACCGAGGCGCGGAACGCCTGCAGCACGACCCGCCGGTCGCTGAAGGCGGAGAAGTAGCTGTCGTGCTGGCCGTGGATCCACGCCCGCAGCGACCGGTCGCGGGTCTTCGCCATCGCCTCGCTCATGACCCGGACGATGATCCGGTTGCGCAGCAGCGCGAAGCCGAGCCGCTCCGGCAGTACGGCCGCCAGCCAGTAGTAGAAGATCGCGAGGCGGGTGAGCACGCCGCGCGGACCGGCGAGCGCGGGCTGGCCGATCGGGTTGACCAGGACGACCGCGTCCGGGCGGGCCACCGGCGCCGCTCCCGAGCCCTCGGCCAGCGTCGCGGCGACCACGATCGAGCCGAACGAGTGCCCGAGCAGCACGACGCGCCCCGACAGCTCCAGCCCGGACACGAACGCCCGCAGCCACGCCGAATACCCGTCGATGTCGTGGTCGCGCTCGGTCAGCGGTGTGGACTCGCCGAAGCCGGGGAGGTCGGGCGAGATCAGCCGCAGGTCGCCGCCGAGCTGCGCCACCACCGGCTCCAGGCCGTGGTGGTCGCCGCGGAACCCGTGCACCAGCACCAGCGTGGTGGCGGCGTCCGGATCGCCGTAGTCCCAGTACCGCGTCATCCCGCCCAGCAGCGGGAGCTCGGCGCGGCGGACCGGGACGCGGCCCAGCGCTTCCGCGTACGGAGAGGCGGCTTCCCGGTACGGCGAGGCGGCGTACCGTGTCGAGGAGGTCATCGTCGTCCAGTCTAGGCCGGGTCGTCATCCGAACCCGGTGAATGCGGCTTCGGGACTGGACAGCCCACCGCCCGCAGGTCCTAGACTTCTCTGGATGTAATCGCTTGCATGACCCCACCGTGCACGACCCCCGAGCTCGCTGCCCCGACGGCGTGGCCGCTCGAGAAGGAGAACCGTGAGTTTCACCGCGCCCATCACGCTGCCCGGGCTCACCCTCGACCCGCAGTGGTACCGCCGCGCCGTGTTCTACGAGGTGATGGTCCGCTCCTTCGTGGACAGCAACGGCGACGGGTCCGGCGACATCGCGGGCCTGACCTCCAAGCTCGACTACCTGCAGTGGCTCGGCATCGACGCCCTGTGGCTGCCCCCGTTCTTCCAGTCGCCGCTGCGCGACGGCGGCTACGACGTGGCCGACTTCAAGGCGATCCTGCCCGAGTTCGGCACCATCGAGGAGTTCCGCGACCTGGTCACCAAGGCGCACGAGCGCAACATGCGCATCATCATCGACCTCCCGATGAACCACACCTCGGACCAGCACGAGTGGTTCCAGCAGTCCCGCAGCGACCCGGAGGGACCGTACGGCGACTTCTACGTGTGGAACGACACCGACGACAAGTGGCCGGACATCCGGATCATCTTCGTCGACACCGAGGACTCCAACTGGGCGTTCGACGAGGCGCGCAGGCAGTTCTACTTCCACCGGTTCTTCTCGCACCAGCCCGACCTCAACTTCGAGAACCCGGCCGTGCACGACGCCATGTTCGATGTCGTCCGGTTCTGGCTCGACCTCGGCGTCGACGGCTTCCGGCTGGACGCCATCCCCTACCTGTACGAGTCGGACGAGGGCAACGGCGAGGGCGAGCCGCCCACGCACGAGTTCATCAAGAAGCTCCGGATGATGGTCGACCGCGAGTACCCCGGCCGGATGATGATCGCCGAGGCGAACCAGTGGCCCCGCGAGGTCGCGGCGTTCTTCGGCTCGGAGGACGAGCCGGAGTGCCACATGGCGTTCGACTTCCCGGTGATGCCGCGCATCTTCTACGCGCTCCGCAGCCAGCAGGCCTCCGAGCTGATCCGAGTGCTGTCGGAGACGACCGACGTCCCGGACGGCTCGGCGTGGGGCGTGTTCCTGCGCAACCACGACGAGCTCACGCTGGAGATGGTCAGCGAGGAGTACCGCCAGGCCATGTACGGCTGGTACGCCTACGACCCGCGGATGCGCGCCAACATCGGCATCCGGCGCCGCCTGGCGCCGCTGCTCGACAACTCCCGGGCGGAGCTGGAGCTGGCGCACGCGCTGCTCTTCTCGCTGGAGGGCAGCCCGTTCCTCTACTACGGCGACGAGATCGGGATGGGCGACAACATCTGGCTGCCCGACCGCGACAGCTCCCGCACGCCCATGCAATGGACGCCGGACCGCAACGCCGGCTTCTCGACGGCGGACCCCGGCAAGCTGTTCCTCCCGGTCGTGCAGTCGCTCGTCTACCACTACAACCAGGTCAACGTGGAGGCGCAGCTGGCGCAGTCGCGGTCGCTGCTGCACTGGATCCGCAACGTCATCCACGTCCGCAAGGCGCACCCGGTGTTCGGGCTCGGCGACATGCGCGTGCTCCCGACCGACCACGAGTCGGTCCTGGCGTTCGTCCGCAGCTACGCGGGCAGCGGGACGCACTTCGGCGACCAGCCGGAGGACGTGCTGTGCGTGTTCTCGTTCGCGCACAACCCCGTCTCGGTGACGCTGGAGGCGCCCGAGTTCGCCGGCAGCGCGCTCTACGACCTGTTCGGCGGCGCGGAGTTCCCGACGGTGGCGGAGGACGGCCGGTTCACGCTGACCCTCGGCACCCAGAACTTCTACTGGCTGCACATCGAGCCGCGCCGGCCGTGAGTTCTCTCGGCGTGTTTCGGCGGGACTGACGGAGGTCGTTCCTACGCTGGCTGCATGAGCGATTGGCATCACGAACTCGGCGTCTTCGATCTGGAGACCACGGGCGTGGATGTCGAATCGGCGCGGATCGTCACCGCCCACGTCGGACTGCTCGGGGCGAACGGCGAGGTGAAGCACGGTCGCTACTGGCTGCTCGACCCCGAGGTGGAGATCCCGGCGGAGGCCACGGCCGTGCACGGCATCACCACCGAGCTCGCGCGCGAGAAGGGCATGGACGCCGGCGCGGGCGTGGAGGCGATCGTCGACCAGCTCCGCCGGCTGTTCGACCGCGGAATCCCGGTGGTCGCCTACAACGCGCCCTACGACTTCACGCTCCTCGACCGGGAGGCCCGCCGGCACGGCATCGAGCCCCTGTCCTCCCCCGGCCCGATCATCGACCCGCTGGTCATCGACCGCGCCGTGGACCGGTACCGTCCGGGCAAACGCACGTTGACCGTGACCGCGACGCACTACGGCGTGGAGCTGATCGCCGCCCACGACGCGGCCGCCGACGCCATCGCCGCCGGCCGCCTCGCGCAGGCGCTGGCCCAGCGGCACGGCGAGGAACTCGCCATCGGCGCCGTCGAGTTGCACAGCAAGCAGGTGGACTGGTGCCGCGAGCAGGCCGCCGACTTCCAGGAGTACATGCGCCGCGTCCGCGACCCGGAGTTCACCGCGTCGGGGGCCTGGCCGGTGCACGCCTGGCCGGCGTGACCTGTCCTCCCCCGCCCGCGCCCCGCAGGCTGGGGACTGCTGCGAGCGGCGTGGGGTCGCTAGTGTCTGAGACATGAGTGACTCCGACCTGAATCCGCAGCCCCTCCCGCCGCAGCAGCCGCAGCCGCAGTACGGGGCCTACCAGCCGCCCGCGCAGCCCGGCTACAACACGATGTCGATCGTGGCGTTCATCCTCGCGTTCTTCGTGAGCATCGTCGGCATCATCCTGGGCTTCGTCGCCCTCTCCCAGATCAAGCGCACCGGCGAGCAGGGCCGCGGCCTCGCCCTCGCCGCCGTCATCATCGGCTTCGTCGAGGTCGCGATCGGCATCCTGGTCTTCATCCTGGTCCTCGTCGGCCTCGGCATCGCCGCCTCGCACGGCTACCGGAACTACTGAGCGCCACGCACAGACAGGCCCCCGTCGACGACGGGGGCCTGTCCCACGGCACGCGAAAAGGCCCCGCCCTCTCGGAGCGGGGCCTTTTCGGTGCGGCTTACTTGCCGAAGTTCTTGTAGCGCGTGTTGAACTTCTCGACGCGGCCGGCCGAGTCGAGGATCCGCTGCTTGCCCGTGTAGAACGGGTGCGACTCCGAGGAGATCTCGACGTCGATGACCGGGTAGGTGTTGCCGTCCTCCCACTCGATGGTCTTGTCGCTGCTCACGGTGGAGCGGGTCAGGAAGGTCGCACCCGAGGCCAGGTCGCGGAAAACCACGGGGGCGTAGTCGGGGTGGATGCCAGTCTTCATGAGGACTTCCTTGTTGCGTAGTGTTCGGTCGGTCGTGTCCGCGCGCGTCAGCGCGATGACGGGAAGCTTTGCGGTCCGCACCTGCCAGATCGACGGATCGTGCGGGGAACCAGCTATCGAGTTTAGCAGATACCTCAGTCGCTCGTGGCCTGACGCGCCCGGGCGGTGAAGCGGCCCTCGGTCTCGGTGAGCTCCACGTCGACACCGAAGGTCTCGCTGAGGGACTCGCTCGTCAGCACCTCGGCGATCGGGCCGGCGGCGGTGACGCGGCCGTCCTTGAGCAGGAGCGCGCGGTTGAAGCCGAGCGGGATCTCCTCGACGTGGTGGGTGACCATGACGATCGCCGGGGACTTGGGGTCGCTCGCGTAGCCGCCGAGCAGCTGCACGAGCTCCTCGCGTCCGCCGAGGTCGAGGCTGGCGGCCGGCTCGTCGAGGAGCAGGATCTCCGGGTCGGTCATGACCGAGCGGGCGATCTGGACGCGCTTCTGCTCGCCGTCGCTCAGGCTGCCGAAGGTGCGCTCGGCGAGGTGGTCGAGGTGCCACTCGGAGAGCACCCGGCGGGCGCGGCGCTCGTCGATGTCCTCGTAGAGCTCGTTCCAGCGGCCGGTCACCGCGTACGCCGCAGTCATGACCACGTCGAGCACGCGCTCGGTGCGCGGGATGCGCCGGGCCAGCGCGGTCGACGCGAAGCCGAGCAGCGGGCGCAGCTCGGACAAGTCGCTGTGGCCGACCGTCTCGCCGAGGACCACGGCCTCGCCCGACGACGGGTGGATGGCCGCGGCGGCGACCTGCAGCATCGTGGTCTTGCCTGCGCCGTTCGGGCCGAGGATGACCCAGCGCTCATCCGGCTCCACCGTCCAGTCGACGCCTTGGAGGACGGGGTTGCCGTCCCGGACTACGGACACGTCGTGAAGTCGGAGAACACTGCCTGCCATGCGCTCTAGCCTACCGGCGTCAGGAGGAGGTCACGGACCGGTAGATCGCGCGGGTCTGCTCCGCGATCGCCGTCCAGCTGAACTCCCGCTCGGCCCGCTCGCGACCGGCGGCGCCCATCCGGGCCGCGCGCTCCGGGTCGGAGACCACCTCGGTCAGGGCCGCGGCGAGGTCGCGGACGAACGCCTCCGGGTCGGTCGGCGTGCCCGTGCCGTCCTGCAGCTGCTGGATCGGCACCAGCCGGCCGGTCACGCCGTCGACGATGACCTCGGGGATCCCGCCCGTCGCGGTTCCGACGACCGGGAGGCCGCAGGCCATGGCCTCCAGGTTGACGATCCCGAGCGGTTCGTAGATCGAGGGGCAGACGAACACGGTGGAGGCCGTGAGGGCCGCGCGCAGCTCGTCGTTCGGGAGCAGGCGGTCGATCCACACGACGCCGTCGCGCTCGGCCTGCAGTCCCGCCACCAGCTCGGTCACCTCGGCGAGGATCTCCGGGGTGTCCGGGGCGCCGGCGCACAGGATGACCTGCACCTTCGGCGGCAGCATCCGGGCGGCGCGCAGGAGGTACGGCAGGCCCTTCTGCCGGGTGATCCGCCCCACGAAGATCACCGCGGGACGGTCCGGGTCGATGCCGAGCGCCCGCGCCTTGTCCGCGTCGTGCAGCGGCGTCCAGCGCTCCAGGTCGATGCCGTTGTAGACCACGGTGACCTTCTCCGGGTCCAGCGCCGGGTAGGAGGCGAGGATGTCGCGGCGCATGCCGTCGCTCACCGCGATGACCATGTCCGCCGCCTCGAACGCGGTCTTCTCGATCCAGCTCGAGACCCGGTAGCCGCCGCCGAGCTGCTCGGCCTTCCACGGCCGCAGCGGCTCCAGGCTGTGCGCGGTGACGACGTGCGGCACGCCGTGCAGGAGCTTGGCCAGGTGGCCGCCCGCGTTGGCGTACCAGGTGTGCGAGTGGACGACGTCCGCTCCCCCGCAGTCCTGCGCCATCTGCAGGTCGACGCCGAGCGTCGTGATGGATCCGTTGGCCGCCGCGAGCTCCGCCGGCACCCGGTACGCGAACGTGTCCGCCTCGTCCCTCGGCTCGCCGAAGCAGCGGACCAGCACCTCTGTGTCGGTCCTCAGCGCGCGGACCAGCTCGGTCACGTGCACCCCGGCGCCGCCGTAGATGTCCGGCGGGTACTCCTTGGTCAGAAGATCAACGCGCATGTCGAGAACGCTAGTACAGCCCCCCGGTTGCCTCTACTGTGGTGCCTATGGCAGCAGGCAAGAAGATCTTCGGCATCGTGCTCGCGGGCGGGGAGGGGAAGCGGTTGATGCCGTTGACCGCCGACCGCGCCAAGCCCGCGGTGCCGTTCGGCGGACAGTACCGGCTCATCGACTTCGCGCTGTCCAACCTGATCAACTCGCAGCTGCGCCAGGTCGTCGTGCTCACGCAGTACAAGTCGCACAGCCTCGACCGCCACGTCTCGCAGACCTGGCGGCTCGACGGCATGCTGAACTCCTACATCGCGTCCGTGCCCGCGCAGCAGCGCCTCGGCAAGCGCTGGTTCAGCGGCTCGGCCGACGCCATCCTGCAGAGCCTCAACCTTCTGCGCGACGAGCGGCCCGACATCGTCGTCGTCGTCGGCGCCGACCACGTCTACCGCATGGACTTCGGGCAGATGCTGCAGGCCCACATCGACTCCGGGGCGCCTGCGACGGTCGCCGCGATCCGCCAGCCGATCTCGCTCGCCGACCAGTTCGGCGTGATCGAGGTGGACGCGGACAGGCCGGACCGGATCGCCGCGTTCCGCGAGAAGCCGAAGGACCCGGTGGGCCTGCCGGACTCCCCCGACGAGGTGCTCGCCTCGATGGGCAACTACGTCTTCGACGCCGACGCGCTCATCGACGCGGTGATCCGCGACGGCGACCGCCCCGACTCCAACCACGACATGGGCGGCGACATCATCCCCGACTTCGTGTCGCGCAACGAGGCGGCGGTCTACGACTTCAACAACAACGACGTGCCCGGGTCCACCGACCGCGACCGGTACTACTGGCGGGACGTGGGGACGATCGACTCGTTCTTCGAGGCCCACCAGGACCTCATCTCGGCGCTGCCGGTCTTCAACCTCTACAACCGGGAGTGGCCGATCTTCAGCCAGGTGCTCAACTCGCCCCCGGCGAAGATCGTCCGGGACGGCCGAGGAGCCCTCGGCACGACCATCGACTCGATCGTCTCGCTGGGCTCGGTGATCTCCGGGTCGCACCTGGAGCGCAGCGTGCTCGGCCCGTGGGCCACCGTCGCCTCCGGCGCCAAGGTGGTCGACTCCGTCGTGTTCGAGCGCGCGGTCATCGAGCCGAACGCGTTCGTCGGCCGTGCGATCCTCGACAAGGACGTCGTCGTGGCCGAGGGCGCGCGGATCGGCGTCGACCCCGAGCGCGACCGCGCCCGCGGCTTCACCGTCACCGAGTCCGGGATCACCGTCGTCGGCAAGGGAGTGCACGTCGTCCCATGACGTCAGGACATCAACGCGAGGGCATCCGCCCCACCGAGCGGGCCGCCCGCTTCCTCGTCGTCCTCGACGCGGACTCCACGCTCATCCATGACGAGGTGATCGAGCTGCTCGCCGAGGAGGCCGGCTCGCGCACCGAGGTCGCCGACATCACCGAGCGGGCCATGCGCGGCGAGCTGGACTTCGAGGAGAGCCTGCGCGAGCGCGTCCGCACGCTGGCCGGCCTCCCGGTCTCGGTCTTCGAGCGCGTCGGTGAGCGCATCCGCGTCACCGACGGCGTCCCGGAGCTCGTCGCGGGCGTCCAGGCCGCAGGCGGCGAGGTGGGGGTCGTCTCCGGCGGCTTCCACGAGCTGCTTGACCCGCTCGGCGAGCGGCTCGGGCTCGACCACTGGCGCGCCAACCGGCTGGCCGTCTCGGACGGCGTCCTGACCGGCGAGGTGGACGGCCCCGTCGTAGACGCCGCCGCGAAAGCCCAGGCGCTGCTGTTCTGGGCCGCCGAGGCCGGCGTGCACCTGCGTCAGACCGTCGCGATCGGCGACGGCGCCAACGACCTCCGGATGATGGCGGAGGCCGGCCTCGCCGTCGCGTTCAACGCCAAGCCGCGGGTGCGCGCTGAGGCCGACCTGGTCATCGACCGGCAGGACCTGGCCCAGGTGCTGCCGCTCCTGGGCCTGCGGGGCTGACGGCCGCCGCTCAGTGCCCCATCCCGAGGCCGCCGTCGACCGGGATGACCGCGCCGGACACGTAGCCCGCGTCGTCGCCCGCGATCCAGGTGACGACGCGCGCCACCTCGTTCGGCGACGCGAAGCGGCCGGCCGGGATGTTCTTCTTGTACTCGGCCTGCTGCGCCTCCGGGAGGGCGGCGGTCATGTCGGTCTCGATGAAGCCGGGGGCGACGACGTTCGCGGTGATCCCGCGGGCGCCGAGCTCGCGCGTGATCGAGCGCGCCATGCCGACCAGCCCGGCCTTGCTGGCCGCGTAGTTGACCTGGCCTGCGGAACCGTACAGCCCCACGACGCTGGAGATCAGGACGATGCGGCCCCAGCGCGCCTTCAGCATCCCCTTGGACGCGCGCTTGACGACGCGGAACGCCCCGCCGAGGTTGGTCTCCACGACGGTGTCGAACTCCTCGTCGCTCATCCGCATCAGCAGCGTGTCCTTGGTGATGCCCGCGTTGGCCACGACCACCTCGACGGGGCCGAGTTCGGCCTCCACCTGGCTGAAGGCGGCGTCCACCGAGGCCGCGTCCGTGACGTCCGCACGCACCGTGAGCGCGCCGGCCGGACCCTCGCCCGAGCGCGCCGTCACCGCCACCCGGTGCCCCTGAGCGAGGAACTCCTCGGCGATCGCGTAGCCGATCCCCCGGTTCCCTCCGGTGACGAGCACAGTGCGCGGCGTGGTCATGCAGGATTCCTCTCGACGATTCGGTCCGTGGCGGACCCGTACCAGTTTATGGACGTACTCTGGAGTCAACGAACATGAAGCAGCCACGCCCGTCCATCACCAATCTCCCGCTCTCCCCGGACGAGGAGCGCAAGCGCCGGATGATCAAGTACTCCGTCGCCATGGGGATCCGCGTGGTGTGCCTGTTCGTGGCGATCATCGTCGGCTGGCCGTGGGGCGCGATCCCGCTCATCGCGGCGGTGTTCCTGCCGTACTTCGCGGTGGTGATCGCGAACGTCGGCGCCGAGCCGCATGAAGCGGAAGCACAGCGTCCAGGCAATATCCTTCCGATGGCGCCTCCGCCGATGGCGCCTCCGTCCGGGGGCCGCCGCGAGGACGCCGGCGCGCCGCCCGCGAGCGACCCGCGCGCCGACGGGAAGCGCCCGGATGAGGAGGACACGTGATCGGACTGGGCGAGCCAGAGCCGCTCACCTGCTCCCGCGCCGGCTGCCGTGCGACCGCCTCCTGGCGGATCGAGTGGCGGAACCCGCGCATCCACAGCGCCGACCGGGTGAAGGTGTGGCTGGCGTGCGGTGAGCACGTCGACTACCTGCGCGAGTTCCTCGCCGCGCGGGAGTTCCCCGTTGCGGTCGTCCCTGTCGAGAGGACGAGCGCGTGACCGCCGACGAGCCGGCGCCGGAGCAGAAGCCCGTCGGCTGGAGCTTCGCGTTCTCCCGCCGCTGGTTCGGCTACCTCGCCTTCGCGATCGTCTTCGCCATCGCCTGCGGCTTCCTGTCCAACTGGCAGCTGGCGCGCAGCAAGGAGGCCGCGGCCGCGAACGCGCTGATCTCCGCGAACTTCTACTCGCACCCGGTCCCGCTCCACCAGGAGCTCCCCTCGCTCACCGCCTACTCCCCCTCCCAGGAGTGGACGCGCGTGACCGTCACGGGCACCTACGAGAAGGACAAGGAGATCCTGGCGCGGAACCGCCCGTTCAACGGCAACCCGGGCTTCGAGGTCCTCACCCCGCTGCGCACCGCCGACGGGTCGCTCTTCATCGTGGACCGCGGCTGGGTGCCCACCGGCAACAACACCGACTCCCCCGACCACATCCCGCCCGCGCCCTCCGGAACGGTGACGGTGATCGCCCGGCTCAAGGCCAGCGAGCCGGCCATCCAGGGCCGCACCGGCGTGGGGATGCAGGTGGGGACGATCCAGCTGTCCGTCGTCAAGCAGAAGCTCGACGGCGCGGACGTCTACACCGGCGCGTACGGGCTCCTCGCCTC
This sequence comes from Leifsonia shinshuensis, assembly GCF_013410375.1. Classification (NCBI taxonomy): domain Bacteria; kingdom Bacillati; phylum Actinomycetota; class Actinomycetes; order Micrococcales; family Microbacteriaceae; genus Leifsonia; species Leifsonia shinshuensis. The sequence continues at coordinate 2,330,842 of NZ_JACCFL010000001.1, read as the reverse complement.
GCAGAAGCCGAGCCCGGCGAGCGCACCGACGCCGACCGTGACCGACCCGCCGACCCAGGACGAGGGCCTGCACTGGTCGTACATGATCCAGTGGATCATCTTCGCCCTGATCGGCTTCTTCGGTCTCGGCTACGCTCTGCGCACCGAGTACCGCAAGCGCAACGAGCACGATCCCGCCGAGCAGGCCCGCGCGGCCGAGCGGGCCCGCCGCCGGGCGCTCAAGCGCAGCGACGCCGACGTCGAGGACGAGCTGCTCGACGCACGCTAGGCCTGACATTCGTCACGAATCGCGACTCTGAGCGCGTCAGAGCCGCGATTCGTGCCGAATGTCGCGGCTAGGCCAGCGAGATCAGGTCGAGGTAGTCGCGGTTCCAGTGGTCCTCGACGCCGTCGGGGAGGATGAGGACGCGCTCGGGGTTGAGCGCCTCCACGGCGCCCTCGTCGTGGCTGACCAGCACGACGGCGCCCTCGTAGTGCGCGAGTGCGTCGAGGATCTCCTCGCGGCTGGCCGGGTCGAGGTTGTTGGTCGGCTCGTCCAGCAGCAGGACGTTCGCGCCGGAGACGACGATCATCGCCAGCGCGAGCCGGGTCTTCTCACCGCCGGAGAGCACTCCGGCCGGCTTGTGCGCGTCGTCGCCGGTGAACAGGAACGAGCCGAGCACCTTGCGCGCCTCGGTCTCGGTCAGGTTCGGTGACGACGACACCATGTTCTGCAGCACGGAGCGCTCGACGTCGATGGTCTCGTGCTCCTGGGCGTAGTAGCCGATCCGGAGGCCGTGGCCCGGCTCCACCATGCCGGTGTCGGGCTTGTCCACGCCCGCGAGCATCCGCAGCAGCGTGGTCTTGCCGGCGCCGTTCAGGCCGAGGACGACGACCTTGGACCCGCGGTCGATCGCGAGGTCGACGGCGGTGAAGATCTCCAGCGAACCGTAGCTCTTGGACAGGTCGGAGGCCGCCAGCGGCGTCCTGCCGCACGCCGCCGGGGTCGGGAAGCGCAGCTTGGCCACCCGGTCCACCTGGCGCACCTCGTCCAGCCCGGCGAGCAGCTTCTCCGCGCGGGCGACCATCTGGTGCGCGGCCGCGGCCTTGGTGGCCTTCGCGCCGAACTTGGCGGCCTGCAGCTGGAGGGCGCTGGCCTTCTTCTCGGCGTTGGCGCGCTCCTTCTTGCGGCGCTCCTCGTCCGCGGCGCGCTGGCGCTGGTAGTTCTTCCAGCCCATGTTGTAGATGTCGATGACCTGGCGGTTGGCGTCCAGGTAGAAGACGCGGTTGACGGTCTCGCCGACCAGCTCCACATCGTGCGAGATCACGATGAAGCCGCCGGAGTAGTTCTTGAGGAAGTCCCGCAGCCAGACGATCGAGTCGGCGTCGAGGTGGTTCGTCGGCTCGTCGAGGATCATCGTGCGCGCGTCGGAGAACAGGATGCGCGCCAGCTCGATCCGGCGGCGCTGACCGCCCGAGAGGGTCTTCAGCGGCTGGTCGAGGATGCGGTCCGGCAGGTTGAGGTTGGACGCGATGGACGCCGCCTCCGCCTCGGCGGCGTACCCGCCGTGCATGTGGAACTGCTCCTCCAGCCGGCCGTACTTCTTCATGGCCGCCGCGGAGACCTCGGCGTCGTCGCTCGCCATGTCGTGCGTGGCCTGCTGCATGCCGAGGACGATCGAGCCGAGGCCCCGGGCGTCGAGGATGCGCGTGCGCGCGAGGTCTTCGAGGTTGCCGGAGCGCGGGTCCTGCGGGAGGTAGCCGAGCTCGCCGGAGCGGTCGACCTTGCCCGCGGTCGGCAGGAGGTCGCCGGCGAGCACCTTGGTCAGGGTGGTCTTGCCGGCGCCGTTGCGGCCGACCAGCCCGATCTTGTCGCCGTCGGCCACGCGGAAGCTGACGTCCTCCATCAGCAGGCGCGCTCCCACACGCAGTTCAAGATCGTGCACGGCAAGCACAGTGGTGGTCCTTACGTTCAGAAGCCATCCGTTCCGGAGTTCTGCACGCGACACGCCGAGGCGACGCGTACGTTTCTCCGGAACGGATGGCGGGGGGTTGGGGGTGTGCGGGAAGTCAGATGGCGAAGCCGAGGGCTCGCATCATGTCGCGGCCGTCGTCGGTGATCCGCTCGGGGCCCCACGGCGGCATCCACACCCAGTTGATGCGGAACGCCTCCACGATGCCGTCGAGGCTCTCGGCGGTCTGCTCCTCGAGCACGTCGGTGAGCGGGCAGCCGGCGCTCGTGAGCGTCATCGAGATGATGAGGGCGTTGTTCTCCTCGTCCCAGGCCAGGTCGTAGATGAGGCCCAGGTCGACGACATTGATCCCGAGCTCCGGGTCCATGACGTTCTTCAGCGCCTCTTCGACCTGGTCGAAGAGCGCCGGGCTCAGCGTGGCGGGCATGATCGGATTCTACCCTGCGGTCCTCAGGCCTCGGCCAGTTCGGCCGCGGCGGCGGACGCGGACTCGGGGGCGTCGACGAAGCGGTCGTAGCCCTCCTCCTCCAGGCGGTCGGCGAGCTCGGGGCCGCCCTCCTCGGCCACGCGGCCGGCGACGAAGACGTGCACGAAGTCCGGCTTGATGTAGCGGAGGATGCGCGTGTAGTGGGTGATCAGCAGGATGCCGAGGCCGGTGTTGGCCTTGGCCCGGTTGACGCCCTCCGAGACGACCTTGAGCGCGTCGACGTCGAGGCCGGAGTCGGTCTCGTCCAGAACCGCGAACTTCGGCTTGAGCAGCTCGAGCTGCAGGATCTCGTTGCGCTTCTTCTCGCCGCCCGAGAAGCCCTCGTTGACGTTGCGCTCGGCGAACGAGGAGTCCATCCGGAGCTGGCCCATCGTCTCGCGGACGTCCTTCACCCAGGTGCGGATGGCGGGCGCCTGGCCGTCGATCGCGGTCTTGGCGGTGCGGAGGAAGTTGGTGTTGGTCACGCCGGGGATCTCGACCGGGTACTGCATCGCGAGGAAGAGGCCGGCGCGGGCGCGCTCGTCGACGGTCATCGCGAGGACGTCCTCGCCGTCGAGCGTGATGGTGCCGCCGGTGACCGTGTACTTCGGGTGGCCGGCGATCGTGTACGCGAGGGTGGACTTGCCCGAGCCGTTGGGGCCCATGATGGCGTGGATCTCACCCTCGCGGATGGTCAGGTCGACACCGTTGAGGATGGGCTTGGTGCCCTGGTCCGTCTCGACGGTGACGTGCAGGTCGCGGATCTCGAGGACTGACATGTTCTTAGTGAATCTCTTTCGTGACGGTCGGGTCGATGTAGACGTCTCCGTCGATGACCTCGACCTGGAAGACGGGGACCGGCTCGTAGGCCGGCAGGTTGAGCGGCTTGCCCGTGAGGAGCGAGAACTGGGAGCCGTGCGCCCAGCACTCCAGCGTCTCGCCCTCGATGAAGCCCTCGGCGAGGGAGATCTCGCCGTGCGTGCAGGTGTCGCCGATAGCGTGGATGTCGCCGGCGGAGTCCTTGACGATCGCGATCGGGACGCCGTCCACGACCACGCGGGTGGCCTGGTTCTCGACCAGCTCGGCCACCGAGGCGACGCGGGAGCCCGCCATCAGCTCGCCGCCGTGACGGACACCGCGAGCTCGGCCTCGATCGCGGACTGCAGGCGCTCCTGGAGCGCGGGCGAGCCGATCTGCTGGACGATCTCGAACAGGAAGCCGCGGACGACCAGGCGGCGCGCCTCGTCCTCCGGGATGCCGCGCGACTGCAGGTAGAAGAGCTGCTCGTCGTCGAAGCGTCCGGTGGCGCTGGCGTGGCCGGCGCCGACGATGTCGCCCGTCTCGATCTCGAGGTTGGGCACCGAGTCGGCGCGGGCGCCGTCGGTGAGCACCAGGTTGCGGTTCTGCTCGTAGGTGTCGGTTCCGACGGCCTTCGGGCCGATCAGAACGTCGCCGATCCACACCGTGCGCGCGCCCTCGCCCTGCAGCGCGCCCTTGTAGGTGACGCGGCTGCGGGTCTCCGGGCCGTCGTGGTGGACGTAGACCTGCTGCTCCAGGTGCTGCGAGGCGTCGGCGAAGTACGCGCCGAGCAGCTCGGCGTCGGCCCGGGCGCCGGCCAGGTGCGCCGACGGGTTGAGCCGGACGACGCCGCCGCCGAGCGTGACGGCGACGTGCTTGATGCGCGCGCCCTCGGCCAGTTCGGCGAAGTGCGCCGCGACGTGCAGCGCGTCGTCGTCCCACTCCTGCACCGAGACGACGGTGAGGTTCGCGTTCGCGCCGAGCAGGAACTCGACGTTCTCGGTCAGGTGCGCCGGACCGCTGTTCTGCAGGATGAGCGTGGCGTGGGCGCCGGGGGCGACCTCCACGACGGTGTGCGCCGCACGGGCGGGACCGCCGAGCGCAGCGCGCGTGAGGGTGGCCTCCTTGACGTCGTCGCCGGAGACGGACACGAGCAGCGCCTGCTCGAAGTTCGTCCAGGCGTTCGCCGAGGCGCGGTCCTCCGGGATGCCGGCGGCGCCGATGCGGGCGTCGTCGCGGGCGATCCACGAGGCCGTCACGCCGGGAGCCGGGGTGAGGTCGAAGACGTACGGCGAGCCGTCCAGCTCGCCCGAGATGAGCTCGGCGAGGCGGGCGACCGGGGTGTGCTTCCACATGACCTCGCGGCCGGTCACGTCCGGGAAGTCCGCGACCTGGGTGGAGGTGAACCGCTCGGAGCGGGTCTGCACCGGGACGGGCGCGCGCATGTGCGTAGGAGCCGGCGCGGGCGAGTCCTGGGTCTGCGTCGGTGTGCTGGGGGTCGTCATATCAGCCGACAGAGCCTTCCATGCCCATCTCGATGAGCTTGTTGAGTTCGAGTGCGTATTCCATCGGGAGCTCGCGAGCGATCGGCTCGATGAAGCCGCGGACGATCATCGCCATGGCCTCGTCCTCCGGGAGCCCCCGGGACATCAGGTAGAACAGCTGCTCCTCGCTCACGCGGGAGACCGTGGCCTCGTGGCCGAGCTGCACGTCGTCGACGCGGATGTCGATCGCCGGGTACGTGTCGGACCGGGAGATCGTGTCGACCAGCAGGGCGTCGCAGCGCACGGTGTTGGCGGCGTGGTGCGCGTTGGCGTCCACCCGGACCTCGCCGCGGTAGCCGGCACGGCCTCCGCCGCGGGCGATCGACTTGGAGACGATCGAGGACTGCGTGTACGGCGCCATGTGGATCATCTTCGCGCCGGCATCCTGGTGCTGGCCGGGGCCCGCGAAGGCGACCGAGAGGGTCTCGCCCTTGGCGTGCTCCCCCATCAGGTAGATCGACGGGTACTTCATCGTCACCTTGGAGCCGATGTTGCCGTCGATCCACTCCATCGTCGCGCCCTCGGCGGCCGTGGCGCGCTTGGTGACGAGGTTGTAGACGTTGTTCGACCAGTTCTGGATCGTCGTGTAGCGCACGCGGGCGTTCTTCTTGACGATGATCTCGACGACCGCGGAGTGCAGCGAGTCGGACTTGTAGATCGGGGCCGTGCAGCCCTCGATGTAATGCACGTAGCTGCCCTCGTCGGCGATGATCAGCGTGCGCTCGAACTGGCCCATGTTCTCCGTGTTGATCCGGAAGTACGCCTGCAGCGGGATCTCGACGTGGACGCCCTTGGGCACGTACACGAAGGAGCCGCCGGACCAGACGGCCGTGTTGAGCGCGGCGAACTTGTTGTCACCGGCCGGGATGACCGTGCCGAAGTACTCCTGGAAGATCTCCGGGTGCTCGCGCAGAGCGGTGTCGGTGTCGAGGAAGATGACACCCTGCTCCTCCAGGTCCTCGCGGATCTGGTGGTAGACGACCTCGGACTCGTACTGCGCGGCGACACCGGCGACGAGGCGCTGGCGCTCGGCCTCGGGGATGCCGAGCTTCTCGTAGGTGTTGCGGATATCCTCGGGCAGGTCCTCCCAGCTCTGGGCCTGCTTCTCCGTGGAGCGGACGAAGTACTTGATGTTGTCGAAGTCGATCTCGGAGAGATCGGCGCCCCAGGTCGGCATCGGCTTGCGCTCGAAGAGCTGGAGGGCCTTGAGGCGGCGCTGCAGCATCCACTCGGGCTCGTTCTTGAGATGGGAGATGTCGGTCACCACCTCGGGGCCGAGCCCTCGACGCGCGGACGCTCCCGCCGCGTCGGAGTCCGCCCAGCCGAACTCGTACTGCCCGAGGCTCGCGAGTTCCGGCCGGTCGATCAGGATGTCTGACATATCTACCTCGTTTCCTACCACTCTCAACCGGATATCAGTCCGGCTCATTCCTCCCCCGGCGTGCTTCTGCCGTGCGCCGGGAGCGTCCTGATTGTGCGGGTGGCTTCGTTGCGTGCTGCAGATGCTGCATATCGGTTCAGCACCTACCTAGACTGATCGAGGACACGGGCGACAGCGCCCCGGCCGCAGGCGAGGAAACGCCTGCGAGCACGCGCAGGGTCGCGCGTTTCTCGAACCCACCAATTCTACAGGTGCGAAGCGGTAATAGTAGAGGCGCGCCTGCACGTTGGCCGAGTATCGATCAGATCTGAGGAACCCAGGAACTTATGAAGCGCATCATCGCGTGGCTGCCCGACCGTGTCGATCGACGCACGAAGGTGGTCGCCTGGCTCTACCTCGCGGCTCAGATCCTGCTCGTGACCACCGGCGGCGCCGTCCGGCTCACCTCCAGCGGCCTCGGCTGCCCGACCTGGCCCAAGTGCACGGCCGACTCGTTCGTGAACACGCCGGAGATGGGCATCCACGGCGTGATCGAGTTCGGCAACCGGATGCTCGGCGGCGTGCTCGCGATCCTCGCGATCCTCGCGTTCCTGATGGTCGTCAAGCTGCTCCGCTCCCGGCGCGACCTGTTCTGGCTTGCGTTCGTCGCCGGCCTCGGCGTGCCCTTCCAGGCCGTCCTCGGCGGCATCACGGTGCTCACCGGCCTCACCTGGTGGGTGGTCGGCCTGCACTTCGTCACCTCCATCGTCCTGGTCGTCCTGACGACCGTCCTGCTGGTGCGGGTGTACGCCGTCCCTGGGCCCCGCGTCCGCGCGGTCCCCGGCTGGTATGCGGCGGTCGCCTACGTCACGAGCGCCGTCGTGGGCGTGACGATCCTCTTCGGGATCGTCACCACCGGCACCGGCCCGCACGCGGGCGACGCCAAGACCCCGCGCACCGGCCTGAACCCGGAGCTCATCGAGCACGTCCACGCGATCCCGGCCTACGCGACGTTCGCCCTGACGCTGGTCCTCGTGGTCGGCGCCTGGCGGATCACCGGGACGCCGGTGCGCCGCTTCACGCTCCTTCTGCTCGGCGTCGAGCTCGTGCAGATCGCCGTGGGGCTCATCCAGTCGAACACCGGCCTGCCCGGGGTCCTCGTCGGCATCCACATGACGCTGGCGGCCACGCTCGCCGCGATGATGACCGCGGTGGTCATGTCGCTCACGGCCGCCCGGCGGCCCGCGACGGTCGAGGCCGGCTCAGCCGCGGAGGCCGTCTCGGCGTAGCTCGCCGGTCAGCGCCTCGCGCTGTTCGCCGCGGAAGTCCACCAGGTGCGGGCGCACGCCCCTGAAGTCGAAGCCGACCGCCTCGGCGACGCGTCTGCTCGCCTCGTTGCCCGGCAGGTACTCCCAGTGCAGCCGCTCGAAGCCCATCCCGTCCGGCGCGACGGCGTGGGCGCAGACGGCGCCGAGCGCCTCGGACATCACTCCCTCGCGCCGCGCCGAGGGCGTCAGCCAGCAGCCGAGCGAGGCAGACCCCGGCGCCTCGTCGCGACGCACCTCCACGGCCCCGACGAGCGGGAGCGCGTCGCCCTCGCGGATCGCCCAGACGGTGTACTGCCCGCTCGCCAGCCCGTGCGGGCAGTAGGAGCGCACGAAGTACTCCGCGCTCTCGCGCGTGTACGGCTCGGGCAGCGGGATCCAGCGCAGGGTCTCCGGATCGCTGCAGGCTTCGAGCACGGCCGGGACGTCGCTCTCCAGCGGCTCGTCGAGGACGAGCCGGGCCGTCCTCAGCGCCTGCACGTCAGAACGGTAGCAGCGGATCGATCGCGACGGCGAGGAAGATGAGCGTCAGGTAGGCGATCGAGCCGTGGAACACCCGCATCGGCGAGACGTGTTCGTGCCGGATGGCGAGGTTGTAGAGGCGGTGCGACTCGTACAGGAACCAGCCGCCGGCGCCCAGCGAGACCACCGTGTAGAGCAGCCCCATGTGCCCCACCGGGATGAGCAGCAGCGAACAGGCGACCATCGCCCACGCGTAGAGGATGACCTGCAGGCCGACCACCGTGCGGCCGCGGACCACCGCGAGCATGGGGACGCCGGCCTCCTTGTAGTCCTCGCGGTACTTCATCGACAGCGGCCAGTAGTGCGGCGGCGTCCACAGGAAGATGATCCCGAACAGGATGACGGGCGCCCAGGCGAGCGAGCCGGTCACGGCGGCCCAGCCGATGAGCACGGGCATGCAGCCGGCCACGCCGCCCCAGACGATGTTCTGGGCGGTGCGGCGCTTGAGGATGAGCGTGTAGAAGACCACGTATAGCAGGATCGCCGCCACGGACAGCGCGGCCGCGAGCCAGTTGGTGAAGAAGCCGAGCACCAGCACGGACGCGATGCCGAGCACCCAGGCGAATACGAGCGCCTCGCGGTCGCTCAGCTCGCCGGTGACCAGCGGCCGGTTCTTGGTGCGGCGCATCACGCGGTCGATGTCGCGGTCGATGTAGCAGTTGAACGCGCCGGCGGAGCCCGCCGACATGTAGCCGCCGACCACCGTGGCCAGCACCAGCCAGAGGTTCGGGATGCCGCGCGCGGCGAGGATCATCGTGGGGACGGTCGTGACCAGCAGCAGTTCGACCACGCGCGGCTTGGTGAGGGCGAGGTACGCCTTCGCCTTGCGCGCGACGCCGATGCGGTCCGCCGGTTCGACACGGCTCTCTACAGCGACGTCCATTGCTCCTCGGTAGTACTGGGTTAAAGCGGCCCCGGGACGCCGGTCTCACGGAGTGTCCCGGCGACTGTGCGGATTGTTACAGACCTCGACCAGTCTACGACACCGGTGCAGTTCCGCAGTCTTCCGCGGCGGTGCGCAGGGTGGTAGCGCACGGACCTGCGGGAAGACCCCGTGTTTCGTGCGCGTTACCTATACTTGGAGGTGCTCGCCAGCCGGTGCCCCTTCCCACGGACCTCGATTTGTAGGACTGTGACGGAGAAGCGCCACCGGCGCCGATGACGTCCACGGCGCGCACTACCTCAACCGGTGCGGGTTACACGACGACCCTCACCACCTCTAGGAAGGGTCAGTTTTCACGTGGCAGCTCTGCAGTGGGATCCCATTGACAACAAGGCAGTCGACACGGTGCGCGTCCTCGCGGCCGACGCGGTGGAGAAAGTGGGCAACGGGCATCCCGGCACCGCGATGAGCCTCGCCCCCGCCGCGTACCTGCTCTTCCAGAAGGTGATGCGCCGCGACCCGCACGACGAGCACTGGCTCGGCCGCGACCGCTTCATCCTGTCCGCAGGCCACAGCTCGCTGACCCAGTACATCCAGCTCTACCTCGGCGGCTACGGCCTCGAGCTCGACGACCTCAAGGCGCTCCGCACCTGGGGCTCGCTCACCCCCGGCCACCCGGAGTACCGCCACACCAAGGGCGTCGAGATCACCACCGGCCCGCTCGGCCAGGGCATCTCCTCCTCGGTCGGCTTCGCCTACGCGCAGCGCTTCGAGCGCGGCCTGTTCGACCCGGACGCCGCCCCGGGCACCAGCCCGTTCGACCACTTCGTCTACGTGATCGCCAGCGACGGCGACCTGGAGGAGGGCGTCAGCTCGGAGGCCTCGAGCCTCGCCGGCCACCAGCAGCTCGGCAACCTGATCGCCATCTACGACGCCAACCAGATCTCGATCGAGGACGACACGAACATCGCCTTCACCGAGGACGTCAAGGCCCGCTACGAGGCCTACCACTGGCACGTGCAGGTGGTCGACTGGAAGAAGACCGGCGTCTACGAGGAGGACGTGCAGGAGCTGCACCAGGCCATCCTGAACGCCCAGGCCGTCACCGACAAGCCGTCGCTGATCGTCCTGAAGACCATCATCGGCTGGCCGGCCCCCAAGAAGCAGAACACCGGCAAGATCCACGGCTCCGCGCTCGGCGCCGACGAGCTGCGCGCCGTCAAGGAGGTGCTCGGCTTCGACCCCGACCAGACCTTCGAGGTCGCCGAGGACGTCATCGACCACACCCGCAAGGCCGTCGAGCGCGGCGCCCAGGAGCACGCCGAGTGGCAGAAGGGCTTCGACGCCTGGGCCGCGGCGAACCCGGAGCGCAAGGAGCTCCTGGACCGCCTGCTCGCCGGCGACGTGCCCGCGGGCTTCGAGGAGGCCCTCCCGGTCTTCGAGGCCGGCAAGGACGTGTCGACCCGCGCGGCCAGCGGCAAGGTCCTCAACGCCATCGCGGGCGTCATGCCCGAGCTGTGGGGCGGCTCGGCCGACCTCGCCGAGTCGAACAACACCACCATCGAGGGCGCCGCGTCGTTCGTGCCCGCCGAGCACTCGACCCACGAGTGGACCGGCAACCCGTACGGCCGCGTGCTGCACTTCGGCATCCGCGAGCACGCGATGGCCGCGATCCTCAACGGCATCGTGCTGCACGGCCCGACCCGGCCATTCGGCGGCACGTTCCTGATCTTCAGCGACTACCAGCGCCCGGCGATCCGCCTGGCCGCGCTCATGCAGGTGCCGTCGATCTTCGTCTGGACGCACGACTCCGTCGCCCTCGGCGAGGACGGCCCGACGCACCAGCCGATCGAGCAGCTGTCGACCCTCCGCGCCATCCCGCACCTCGACGTCGTCCGCCCGGGCGACGCCAACGAGGTCGCGTACGCCTGGAAGACCATCCTGGAGCGCCGCGGCGGCCCCGCCGGCATCGCGCTGACCCGCCAGAACATCCCGGTGTTCGAGCGCGGAGACGGCGAGGCCTCCGGCGACACGCTCGCCTCGGCGGCCAACGTCGCCAAGGGCGCGTACATCCTGGCCGAGGCCCCGGGCGGCACCCCCGACGTGCTGTTCATCGCCACCGGCTCCGAGGTGCAGATCGCGCTCGAGGCCCGCGAGGTGCTGCGCGGCGAGGGCATCAACGCCCGCGTCGTCTCGGCCCCCTGCCTCGAGTGGTTCTCCGAGCAGGACGCCGCCTACCAGGAGAAGGTCCTCCCCGCCGCCCTCAAGGCCCGCGTCTCGATCGAGGCCGGCCTGGCGCTCGCCTGGAACAAGATCGTCGGCGACCACGGCCGCAGCGTCTCGATCGAGCACTTCGGCGCCTCGGCCGACTACAAGACGCTGTTCCGCGAGTTCGGCATGACCACCGAGCACGCCGTCGCCGCAGCCAAGGAATCGCTCGCGTCGCTCTGAGCGCGGGCACGGAAGAAGAGAAGAAGAAACCACGATGACCGACACCACTTCCACCACCGCCTCCCCCACGGCCGCGCTCTCCGCCGCCGGCGTCAGCATCTGGCTCGACGACCTGTCCCGCGAGCGCATCACCACGGGCGGACTCCAGAAGCTGATCGCCGAGCGCAACGTCGTCGGCGTGACCACCAACCCGACGATCTTCGCCGCCGCCCTCGCCAAGGGCGAGGCGTACGACGCGCAGGTCAAGGAGCTCGCCGCCGCCGGCGTCAGCGTCGAGGACGCGATCTTCGAGATCACGACCGACGACGTCGCCGACGCCAGCGACATCTTCCACGAGGTCTTCGAGGCCAGCAACGGCGTCGACGGCCGCGTCTCCATCGAGGTGGAGCCGGGCCTCGCGCACGACGCGAAGGCCACCATCGAGACGGCGAAGAAGCTCGCCGCCAAGGTCGACAAGCCCAACGTGCTGATCAAGATCCCGGCGACGGTCGAGGGCCTGGAGGCCATCACCGAGACCATCGCGGCCGGCATCAGCGTCAACGTCACGCTGATCTTCAGCCTGGAGCGCTACCGCCAGGTGATCGACGCCTACCTGACCGGTCTGGAGAAGGCCAAGGCCGCGGGCATCGACCTCGCCGGCATCCAGTCGGTCGCGTCGTTCTTCGTGTCCCGCGTGGACACCGAGGTCGACAAGCGCCTGACCGCGATCGGCACCGACGAGGCCCTCGCCCTCAAGAGCAAGGCCGGCATCGCGAACGCGCGCCTCGCCTACGAGCTGTACGAGCAGGAGTTCGCCACCGACCGCGCCAAGGCCCTCGTGGCCGCCGGCGCGAACGAGCAGCGCCCGCTCTGGGCCTCCACCGGCGTGAAGGACCCGAGCCTGCCCGACACCCTCTACGTCACCGAGCTGGTCGCGCCGAACACGGTCAACACCATGCCGGAGAAGACGCTGGAGGCGACCTTCGACCACGGCGAGATCACCGGCGACACCGTCACCGCCAACTACGCCGACGCGAAGGGCGTCCTGGACGCGCTGGCCGGCCTCGGCGTCGACTACGACGACGTCACCGCCACCCTCGAGCGCGAGGGCGTCGACAAGTTCAACGTGTCGTGGGGCGAGCTCGTCGAGACCGTCACCAACGCCCTGGAGGCCGCCACGGGCTCGGAGGCCGCCAAGTGACCTTCCGCATCCACGTGACCGGCCCGGCGGCCCAGGCCGTCGCGTCGGTCGTGCCGCAGCTCGTCGCCGACCGGGTCGCCTCCGGCATCACCGCGCAGGACCCGACCCTCTGGGGTCCTGAGGCCGAGGCCGAGGCGTCCAAGCGCCTCGGCTGGACCGAGGCCGTCGCGATCTCCCGTCCGCTGGTCCCCGAGATCGTCGCGCTGCGCGAGCAGCTGCACGCCAAGGGCGTCAACCACATCGTCCTCGGCGGCATGGGCGGCTCCTCACTCGCGCCGGAGGTCATCACGCGCACCGCGGAGGCCGAGCTCACGGTCCTCGACTCGACCGACCCGGGCCAGGTGCTCTCGGCACTGCGCGACCGCCTCGCCCAGACCGCCGTCGTCATCTCCTCCAAGTCCGGCTCGACCCTGGAGACCGACAGCCAGAAGCGCGTGTACGAGAAGTGGTTCCGCGACGCCGGGATCGACCCGGTCGAGCGCATCGTCGTCGTCACCGACCCGGGCTCGCCGCTCGACCAGTCGGCGCGCGAGGCGGGCTACCGCGTGTTCAACGCCGACCCCAACGTGGGCGGCCGCTACTCGGCGCTCACCGCGTTCGGGCTCGTCCCGTCCGGCCTCGCCGGCGTGGACATCTCCGAGCTGCTGGACGAGGCGGAGGCGACCCTCATCGAGCTCGCCGTCGACAACGACGCCAACCCGGGCCTCGTGCTCGGCGCGGCGATCGCCGGAACCAACCCGCTCAAGGACAAGCTGGGCCTCGTCGCCGACGGCACCCACATCGTCGGGTTCCCCGACTGGGCCGAGCAGCTCATCGCGGAGTCCACCGGAAAGAACGGCACCGGCCTGCTGCCCGTCGTGCTCGACACGCTCGCTCCCGAGCTGTCGTCGAAGCCGGCCGACCTCCAGGTCGTGCGGCTCGTCGCCAACGCGGAGGCGCACCACCTGTTCCCGGCCGACCGCCACGAGGGCGAGATCCTCGTGTCCGGCAGCCTGGGCGCCCAGCTGATCGTCTGGGAGTACGCGACCGCGGTCGCCGGGCGCCTGCTCGGCATCAACCCGTTCGACCAGCCCGACGTGGAGGCCGCCAAGGTCGCCGCCCGCGCGCTGCTCGAGAACCGTCCGGAGCCCGTCGCCCCCGCGTTCACCGCGGGCGGCATCGAGGTGCGCACCACCGGCTCGTTCCTCGGCGACGCGTCGACGCTCGACGGCGCGGTGGACGCCCTCCTCGCCCAGCTCGGACCGGACGGCTACGTCTCGGTCCAGGCCTACGTCGACCGGCTGGCGCTGCCGCAGCTCGCGGGCATCCGCGACCTGCTCGCCGCCAAGGCCGGCCGTCCCGTCACGTTCGGCTGGGGCCCGCGCTTCCTGCACTCGACCGGTCAGTTCCACAAGGGCGGCCCCGCCGTCGGCGTGTTCCTGCAGATCACCGCAGTCGCTCCGGAGGACCTGGAGATCCCGGACCGCCCGTTCACCTTCGGCCAGCTCATCCAGGCCCAGGCCGCCGGCGACGCCAGCGTCCTCGGCGAGCACGGCCGTCCGGTCCTGACCCTGACCCTCACGAACCCCGAGGCCGACGTCGTCTCGCTGTTCGAGGCCGTCAACTAGAGGAGCCAGATGTCACCGGTGGAGATCACCCCGGAGTTCAATCCCCTGCGGTTGCCCTCCGATCGTCGCCTCAACCGCATCGCGGGGCCGAGCAGCCTCATCATCTTCGGCGTGACAGGCGACCTGTCCCGCAAGAAGCTGATGCCGGCCGTCTACGACCTGGCGAACCGCGGCCTCCTGCCGCCCGGGTTCTCGCTCGTCGGGTTCGCCCGGCGCGACTGGGAGGACCAGGACTTCGAGAAGGTCGTCTACGACGCGGTCAAGCAGTACGCGCGCACCCCGTTCGACGAGGACGTGTGGAAGCAGCTCGCCCAGGGCGTGCGCTTCGTCCCCGGCGAGTTCGACGACGACGACGCGTTCCAGCGGCTGAAGGAGACCGTCGAGAAGCTGGACGCCGAGCGCGGCACGATGGGCAACCACGCGTTCTACCTGTCGATCCCCCCGAAGGCGTTCCCGCTGGTCACGGCGCAACTCAAGAAGTCGGGGCTGGCCGACCAGTCCGGCACCGGCTGGCGGCGCGTAGTCATCGAGAAGCCGTTCGGCAGCGACCTGAAGTCGGCGCGCGAGCTCAACAAGGTCGTGGAGTCGGTGTTCCCGCCGGACTCGGTGTTCCGCATCGACCACTACCTCGGCAAGGAGACGGTCCAGAACATCCTGGCGCTGCGCTTCGCGAACGAGCTCTACGAGCCGATCTGGAACGCCAACTACGTCGACCACGTGCAGATCACGATGGCCGAGGACATCGGCGTGGGCGGCCGGGCCGGCTACTACGACGGCATCGGCGCGGCCCGCGACGTCATCCAGAACCACCTGCTGCAGCTCCTCGCCCTCACGGCGATGGAGGAGCCGATCTCGTTCGACGCCGCCGATCTGCGCGCCGAGAAGGAGAAGGTGCTCGCCGCCGTCCGCCTGCCGAAGGACCTCGCCAAGGCTACGGCCCGCGGGCAGTACAGCAGCGGCTGGCAGGGCGGCGAGAAGGTCGTCGGCTTCCTGGAGGAGGACGGGATGAACCCCGAGTCCACCACGGAGACCTACGCGGCGATCAAGCTGGAGATCGGCACCCGCCGCTGGGCCGGCGTGCCGTTCTACCTGCGGGCGGGCAAGCGCCTGGGCCGCAGGGTCACCGAGATCGCCGTCGTGTTCAAGCGCGCGCCGCAGCAGCTCTTCGCCGAGTCGCAGACCAGCGCGCTCGGCCAGAACGCGCTCGTCATCCGCGTCCAGCCCGACGAGGGCGTGACCATCCGCTTCGGCTCGAAGGTCCCCGGCGCCGGCATGCAGGTGCGCGACGTGAGCATGGACTTCGGCTACGGCCACGCCTTCACCGAGGCGAGCCCCGAGGCCTACGAGCGGCTCATCCTGGATGTGCTGCTCGGCGACCCGCCGCTGTTCCCGCGGCACGAAGAGGTCGAGCTGTCCTGGAAGATCCTCGACCCGATCGAGGAGTTCTGGGCCACGCTGGGCCAGCCCGAGCAGTACCGCCCCGGAACCTGGGGCCCGACATCCGCCGACGAGCTCCTCGCCCGCGACGGCCGCGTCTGGAGGCGTCCATGATCGTCGATCTCCCCGACACCACGACGAGCAACATCTCGAAGGCGCTCGTCAAGATCCGCGAGGAGGGCGGCGCCGTCGCCCTCGGCCGCGTGCTCACGCTCATCATCGCGACCCACCTCGGTCAGGAGGAGGAGGCCATCGAGGCCGCCAACGACGCCTCCCGCGAGCACCCGATGCGCGTCATCGTGGTCTCGACCGAGGAGGAGCGCAGCCACACGGACTCCGGGCGCCTCGACGCCCAGATCCGCGTCGGCGGCGACGCGGGCGCCAGCGAGGTCATCGTGCTCCGCGCCTACGGCGAGACGGCGAGCGACGAGGAGGGCCTGGTCACCGGCCTCCTGCTGCCCGACGCCCCCGTGGTCGTCTGGTGGCCGGGGATCGCGCCGGCCAAGGTGTCGCACTCCCCGCTCGGCCGGATCGCCACGCGCCGGATCACCGACGCGTCGGCCCAGCCGAACCCCCAGGAGGCGCTCTTCCACCTGGCCGACACGTACGCCCCGGGCGACACCGACTTCGCCTGGACGCGGCTCACCCTGTGGCGCGCGCAGCTCGCCGCGGTGCTCGACCAGCCGCCGTACGAGCCGATCACCGCGGTGGAGGTCGCCGGCGCCGCCGACTCGCCCTCCACCCTGCTCCTCGCCGCCTGGCTGCGCCTGCAGCTGCAGGTGCCCGTCCAGTACGACCTGGCGTCGCGCGCGATCGGCTCCGGCGGCATCCACGGCGTGAAGATGGAGCGCGCGTCCGGCACGATCGAGCTGGAGCGCGAGGTTCCGAACGTGGCCCGCCTCTCCCAGCCGGGCCAGCCGACGCACGACCTGGCGCTGCCGCGCCGCAACCTCCGCGACTGTCTCGCCGAGGAACTGCGTAGGCTGGACCCCGACGACCTGTACGGCGAGGTCATCACGAAGGGCCTCGGGCTGCTCGAGGCCTCCGACGAAGGAGCGGTCGCGACAGCATGACGAACGAACGGCGGGTGCTCGTCCACCCTGACAAGGAGGCCCTCGCCGCGTCGGTGGCCGCGCGTTTCCTCACCAAGACGATCGACATCCTCGACGACCTGGGCGCGGCCAACATCGCGCTCACGGGCGGCACGATGGGGATCGCGGTGCTGGAGGCCGTGAACGGCTCGCCGGCGCGCGACACCATCGACTGGTCGAAGGTGCACTTCTGGTGGGGTGACGAGCGGTTCGTCGAGAAGTCGAGCGAGGAGCGCAACGAGCGCCAGGCGCGCGAGGCGCTCCTCGACCACCTCCCGGTGCCGCCGGAGAACATCCACCCGTTCCCGGCGTCGGACGAGATCCCCGACATCGAGGAGGCCGCGAGCGTCTACGCCGCCGAGCTGCAGGCGTTCGCCCCGGAGGGTCAGGCCTTCCCGAAGTTCGACATCACCTTCCTGGGCGTCGGGCCGGACGGCCACATCGCGTCGCTGTTCCCGGACCGCGCGGGCATCCGCGAGACGGAGGCCACGGTCATCGTCGAGCGCGAGTCGCCCAAGCCGCCGCCGCAGCGCCTCAGCCTCACCCGGCCGGTGCTCAACGCCTCCGACCGGATCTGGCTGGTGCTGTCGGGCAGCGACAAGGCGAGCGCTCTCGGGCTCGCCCTCGCCGGCGCGAGCTACACGGAAGTGCCGGTCGCCGGCGCCAAGGGCCGCAAGCGCACCGTGTTCTTCGTGGACAAGGACGCCGCGGTAGACGTGCCGGAGAACCTCATCGCTCCGAGCTACTGAGCCCGAACCTACAAAGCGCAGACACACGAGAAGCCCCGCCGGTCATCGACCGGCGGGGCTTCTTCGATTGATGCTCTAGTTGCTGGTGGGCTTGCCGCGGCGGGCGCGCAGCTGGTTGAGGGCGTCCTCGAGCAGCTGCTCCGCCTCCTCCTCCGAGCGGCGCTCCTTCACGTAGGCCAGGTGCGTCTTGTAGGGCTCGGTCTTCGCGACCGACGGCGGGTTCTCCTTGTCGCGGCCGGCCGGGAGGCCGGTGGACGGCGAGTCGATCACGTCGGGGATCTCCTCGTCGGGCAGGTTCGCCGCGAAATAGCGGACGGTCTCGTTGCCGAGGGCGTCCCAGTACGAGATCGCCACGCGCTCGGCGTGGAAACCCCGGTCCTGCTCCCCCATCGGGCCTGCGCCGACGCGCGAGCCACGGATTGCGCTTCCTCCGGATGCCATGTTTCTCCTCTGGTGAAGGCGCGCCGGCTAGGCGCTGAACTTGGTGATGAGGCCCAGGACGACGATGCAGGTGATCCAGATGAGCCCGAGAATGACGGTGATCCTGTTGAGGTTACGCTCCGCGACGCCCGACGCGCCGAGGTTGGAGGTGACGCCGCCGCCGAACATGTCGGAGAGGCCGCCGCCGCGTCCCTTGTGCAACAGGATGAGGAGGGTCAGCAGGAGGCTGGTGATCCCCAGCAGGACCTGGAGGATGACCGTGAGAATCTGCACGCTTGACCTTTCGATGCGACCGGGCCCGCGCCCGGCAAAACCAACGACCAGTATAACCGCCGGAGGGCGCGGCGGCTCACCCCGGTTGCGGGGAGCCGCCGCGCGCCGTCAGAGTCCGACGTGCTTCTGGTAGCGGATGATGGCCGAGAACTCGGCCACGTCCAGGCTCGCGCCGCCGACGAGCGCACCGTCGACATTCGGCTCGCGCATGAAGCCCGCGATGTTGCCCGACTTCACCGAGCCGCCGTAGAGGATGCGCGTCTTGGCCGCGACGTCCTCGCCGAGCAGCTCGACGATGACCCCGCGCAGCGCCGCTGCGACCTGCTCGGCCTGCTCCGGCGTCGCCGCCTGACCGGACCCGATGGCCCAGACCGGCTCGTACGCGACGACGAAGTCCGCCGCCGAGTCGACGGACGCCAGGGCGGCGCGCAGCTGCGCCACCGGGACGGCGCTCGCGCCGTGCGTCTCCAGGTCCTCCGCCGTCTCGCCGACGCAGATGATCGGCGCGATGTTGTTCTTGATCGCCTGCGCGACCTTCGCCGCGACCTGCTCGTCGGTCTCGTTGTGGAGCGTCCGGCGCTCCGAGTGGCCGATGATCACATAGCGCGACTCCAGCGCCGCCAGGAACGACGCGGCGATCTCGCCGGTGTACGCGCCCGAGTCGTGCTCGGACACGTCCTGGCCGCCGAAGGCGATCGGGAGCTTGTCGGCCGAGACCAGCGTCTGCACGCTGCGCAGGTCGGTGAAGGGCGGGAAGACGGCGACCTCGACGGCCGAGTAGTCGTGCCCCGCGTCCTTCAGCGTCCACGCCAGCTTCTGGACGACCGCGATCGCCTGCAGGTGGTCGAGGTTCATCTTCCAGTTGCCCGCGATCAGCGGGACGCGCCGCACGGAACCGTTCACTGCTGCCATCCCAGGACCTCCAGACCCGGCAGGCGCTTGCCCTCGAGGAACTCGAGGCTCGCGCCGCCACCGGTAGAAATGTGACCGAACTGATCGTCGGAGAAGCCGAGCGCGCGCACGGCGGCCGCGGAGTCTCCCCCGCCGACGACGCCGAGGCCGTCGACCTCGGTGAGCGCCTGCGCGATCGCCTTGGTGCCTGCCGCGAACGGCGCCAGCTCGAAGACGCCCATCGGGCCGTTCCAGAACACCGTGCGGGCGCCGCGGATGTACTCCGAGAACAGCTCGCCGGTGGCGGGGCCGATGTCGAGGCCGAGCCCGGAGGCGCCCCAGTCGGTGTCCTCGATGCCGTCGATCGGGCGCACCACGTGCTCCGCGTCCGCGCCGAACTTCGAGGCCACGACCACGTCGCGCGGCAGCACGATCTCGACGCCGAGCTCCTCGGCCTTCGCCAGGTAGCCCTTCACGGTGTCGAGCTGGTCGGCCTCCAGCAGGCTGGAGCCCACCTTGTGGCCGAGCGCGGCGAGGAAGGTGAACAGCATGCCGCCGCCGATGAGCAGCGAGTCGACGCGCGGGAGCAGGTGGCCGATCACGCCGAGCTTGTCCGACACCTTGGAGCCGCCGAGCACGACCGCGTAGGGCCGCTCGGGGTTCTCGGTGAGCCGGTCGAGCACGTCCAGCTCGGTCGCGATGAGCGTGCCCGCGGCGCTCGGGAGCGCCTTGGCGAGCTCGTACACGCTGGCCTGCTTGCGGTGGACGACGCCGAAGCCGTCCGACACGAACGCGTCGCCGAACGCGGCGAGCTTGGCGGCGAAGGCCTCGCGCTCCGCGTCGTCCTTGGCGGTCTCCCCCGGGTTGAACCGGAGGTTCTCCAGCAGGGCGACGTCGCCGTCCTTCAGGCCGGCGACCGCCGACTCGGCGCCAGCGCCGACGGTGTCCTGCGCGAAGGTCACCGGCTTCCCCAGCAGCTCCGAGAGCCGCTGGGCCACCGGGGCCAGGCTGTACTTCGAATCCGGCGCGCCGTCGGGGCGGCCGAGGTGGGAGATCACGACCACCCTGGCGCCCTGATTGATCAGGGCGTCGAGGGTGGGAATCGACGCTCGCACGCGACCGTCGTCCGTGATCTTCCCGTCCTGGAGGGGGACGTTCAGATCACAGCGGACGACGACGCGTTTTCCCGCGAGCGAACCGAGTGAGTCGAGGGTGCGGAGCGTCACGTCGGTTCCCGGCCCTTAGAGACGCTCGGCGACGTACTCGGTCAGGTCGACCAGACGGTTGGAGTAGCCCCACTCGTTGTCGTACCAGCTCGAGAGCTTGACCTGGTCGCCGATGACGCGCAGCAGCCCGGAGTCGAAGATCGACGAGTGCGGGTCGGAGACGATGTCGGAGGAGACGATCTCGTCCTCGGTGTACTTGAGGATGCCCTTCAGCGGTCCCTCTGCGGCCTTCTTGTACGCGGCCTTGACCTCGTCGACGGTGACCGGGCGCGAGGCGGTGACGGTCAGGTCGGTGATCGAGCCGGTGGGGACCGGGACGCGCAGCGCGAAGCCGTCGAGCTTGCCCTTGAGCTCCGGGAGCACCAGGCCGATCGCCTTGGCGGCGCCGGTGGAGGTCGGGACGATGTTGATCGCGGCGGCACGGGCGCGGCGGAGGTCGCTGTGCGGGCCGTCCTGCAGGTTCTGGTCGGCGGTGTAGGCGTGGACCGTGGTCATCAGGCCGCGCTCGATGCCGAACTCGTCGTTGAAGACCTTGGCCAGCGGCGCGAGGCAGTTGGTGGTGCACGACGCGTTGGAGATGATGTTGTGCTTCTCCGGGTCGTACAGGTGCTCGTTCACGCCGATGACGAACGTGGCGTCCTCGTCGGTCGCCGGAGCGGAGATGATGACCTTCTTGGCGCCCGCCTCGATGTGCTTCTTGGCGTCGGCGGCCTTGGTGAACCGGCCGGTGGACTCGATGACGATGTCCACGCCCAGGTCGCCCCACGGGAGGTTGGCCGGGTCGCGCTCCTCGAGGACCTTGATCGGCTTGCCGTTGACCACGATGCTGTCGCCCTCGAGCTCCACCGTCGCGTCCAGGCGGCCCGTGATCGAGTCGTACTTGAGCAGGTGCGCGAGCGTCTTGTTGTCGGTGAGGTCGTTCACCGCGACGATCTCGAGGTCGCTGCCCTTGGCGAGGGCCGCGCGCAGGTAGTTGCGACCAATGCGACCGAACCCGTTGATTCCGATCTTTACGGACACAGATGTCTCCCGTTGCTTGATGGGGCGCCGGACGGCGCCATGTGGGTGTTTTCAGGCGGACGGCGGCGTCCCGGGAAGGCTCCCTCCCGGGACGCCTTTCCGCTACGACAGTAGCAGCAGACCGGAGGTCTTCTCGCGGGCCTTCTCGAAGCGGTCGTTGACGTCCGCCCAGTTGGTGATGTTCCAGAACGCCTTGACGTAATCCGCCTTCACATTGACGTAGTCGAGGTAGAAGGCGTGCTCCCACATGTCGAGCAGCAGCAGCGGGATGGTGGCCGCCGCGAGGTTGCCCTGGTGGTCGTAGAGCTGCTCGATGATGAGCTTCTGGCCGAGCGAGTCCCACGCGAGGATCGACCAGCCGGAGCCCTGGATGCCGAGCGCCGACGCCGTGAAGTGGGCGCGGAACTTGTCGAACGAGCCGAAGAACTCGTCGATCGCCGCGGCGAGCTCGCCGGTCGGCTTGTCGCCGCCCTCCGGGGACAGGTTGTTCCAGAAGACCGTGTGGTTGACGTGGCCGGCGAGGTTGAACGCCAGGTCCTTCTGCAGCTTGTTGACGTAGGTCAGGTCGTCGGCGTCGCGGGCCTCGGCCAGCTTGGCGAGGGCGGTGTTGGCGCCGTCCACATACGCCTTGTGGTGCTTGTCGTGGTGCAGCTCCATGATCCGGCCGCTGATGTTCGGCTCCAGGGCCGAGTAGTCGTACGGAAGGTCGGCGAGCGTGTAGTCAGCCATTACTCATCTCCACAGTTGTTCTTCTTCGAGACCCGAATCGGGCGACTTGTCCAGTCTAGTGAGGGCAACCCGGCCGGTCGCGGGTTCCTTCCCGGCCGCACGCCCACTGCGGAAACTACACCTCATCCAGGTCGGCCGGGAGGTTGGCGTCGGTGCCGGGGATGTCCAGCTCGGAGGCCTTCTTGTCGGCCATCGCCAGGAGGCGGCGGATGCGGCCGGCGACGGCGTCCTTGGTCATGGGCGGGTCGGCGTGGTGGCCGAGCTCGTCGAGGCTGGCGTCGCGGTGCGCCAGGCGGAGCTCGCCCGCGTAGCGCAGGTGCTCGGGGACGTCCGGGCCGAGGATCTCCAGGGCGCGCTCGACGCGGGCGCAGGCGGCGACGGCGGCCTGGGCGGAGCGGCGCAGGTTGGCGTCGTCGAAGTTCACCAGGCGGTTCGCCGTCGCGCGCACCTCGCGGCGCTGGCGCAGCTCCTCCCAGTTGGCGACCGTCTCTGCCGCGCCCATCTGCACCAGCATCGCGCTGATCGCCTCGCCGTCGCGGATGACGACGCGGTGCACGCCGCGCACCTCGCGCGCCTTGGCCGGCACGCCCAGGCGGCCGGCGGCGCCGACCAGGGCCATCGCGGCCTCGTTGCCGGGGCAGGTGACCTCCAGCGCGGCGGAGCGGCCGGGGTCGGTCAGCGAGCCGTGCGCGAGGAACGCGCCGCGCCAGACCGCCGCGAGCTCCTCGCGGGAGCCCGTGGTCAGCCGGTTCGGGAGGCCGCGGATCGGGCGGCGGCGGGCGTCCAGCAGGCCGGTCTGCCGGGCGAGCGTCTCGCCGCCCTCGAGGACGCGGACCAGGTACTGGCTGCTGCGGCGGACGCCGGAGGCCGAGATGACGGAGACGTCGCTGCGGACGCCGTACAGCTCGGCGAGGTCCTTGCGGACGCGGCGGGCGAGCTCGGGCGTGTCCAGCTCGCTCTCCACCGCGATCCGGCCGCCGATCAGGTGCAGGCCGCCCGAGAACCGCAGGATGGTCGCGAGCTCCGCGGCGCGGACGGTCGTCTTGCTGACTTCGACCTTCGTGAGTTCGTCTTTGACGTCGGCGGTGAGAGCCAATCGGATTCCTAACTGTGAAAGACGGCGCGGGTCACGCCGTGAAGTGGGCGGCCGGCATCATTCACGGCCCAGGTCGCGGTGCTTGGTGTTGACCGCGACGCCGGGGAAGCCCCTCAACCGGGCCGCGAGCTCTTCGGCTATCGCGACGGACCGGTGCTTCCCTCCCGTGCAGCCTATCGCGATCATCGCGTGCCGCTTGTTCTCCCGCTGGTATCCGGCGAAGATCGGGCGCATCGCGGCGACGTAGCCGGTAATGAACTCCTCCGCGCCGTCCTGTTCGAGCACGTAGTCGCGCACGATCTCGTCCAGTCCCGTGTGCGGGCGCAGCTCGGGATTCCAGAACGGGTTGGGCAGGAACCGCGCGTCGGCGACCAGGTCGGCGTCGGGCGGCAGGCCGTACTTGAAGCCGAAGCTCATCACGGTCACCTGCACGCCGGCCGTGTCCTCCGCCGCGAAGGTGTCGGTGATGTTGGTGGCGAGCTGGTGGATGTTCAGATCGGTGGTGTCGACGATGATGTCGCTCGCCTCGCGGATCTCGCGCAGCCGGGCGCGCTCCGCGTCGATGCCGTCGAGGATGGTGCCGTTGCCCTGCAGCGGGTGCGGGCGGCGCACCTGCTCGAAGCGGCGGACGAGCACGGCGTCGGAGGCCTCCAGGAACAGCACGCGCACCTTGGTGCCCTCGCGCAGGCTCTGGATCATGGACTGCAGGTCCTCGAAGAAGTTGCGGCCCCGGACGTCGACCACCGCGGCGATCCGCGGCAGCCCGGACTCCGCCCGGTTCGCCAGCTCGATGAGCGGCCGCAGCATCTGCGGAGGCAGGTTGTCGACCACGTACCAGTCGAGGTCTTCGAGGGCGTTCGCGACCGTCGACCGGCCCGCGCCCGACATCCCGGTCACGATCAGCACTTCCTGCTGTTCGGCGTTCGTGTCGATGTCGGTCGCCACGTGCTCTCCTTCTCTGAACCGCGTGCGACCAGCCTACCGACTGACCCGCCGGCCCGAGACGGTTTCCCGTGCCGGTGCGCGCTTGCGCGGTCCCCTCTTCGCGGGTGGGCCGCGCTCAGCCGGCGGCGAGGCGCTCGTGGACGGCGGCGGCGAGGGTCGGGCCGACGCCGCGCACCTCGGCGATCTGCTCGGGCGTGGCCTGGCGCAGCTGCGCCACGGAGCCGAAGTGCTTGAGCAGCTCCTTCACGCGCGCGGGGCCGAGGCCGGGGATCTCGCCGAGCACGGTGGAGATGTCGCGCTTGCGCCGCGCCCGCTGGTAGGTGATCGCGAAGCGGTGCGCCTCGTCGCGGATGCGCTGCACCAGGAAGAGCGCGTCGCTGTTCCGCGGCAGGATGACCGGGAAGTCGGAGTCGGGCAGCCAGATCTCCTCCAGCCGCTTGGCGATGCCGGCGAGCTGGATGCCGGTGACCCCGGACTCCTCCAGGGCCCGCTGCGCGGCGGCGACCTGCGGCTGGCCGCCGTCGACGATGAGCAGGTTGGGCGGGTAGGAGAACTTCCGGCGCCGGCGCTCGGCGGCCTCCGCGAGCTCGGCGTCGACGTCGATCCGCGGGTCGTCGCCGTCGCTGTCGGGCTGCTCGATGTCGGGCTGCTCGCTGTCGGGCTGCTCGGTGCCGGTGTCCTCCGGCTGGTCGCCGCCGTCCCTCAGGTACGCCAGCCGGCGCGAGATCACCTGGTAGATCGACTCGGTGTCGTCGGTGGACTCCGGGATGCTGAACCGCCGGTACTGGTCCTTGCGCGGCAGGCCGTCCTCGAACACGACCATCGACGCGACGATGTTCGTGCCGCTCAGGTGCGAGACGTCGAAGCACTCCATGCGCAGCGGGGCCTCAGCCATGCCGAGGGCGTCCTGGATGTCGTTGAGCGCCTTCGACCGCGCGACGAAGTCGGAGCTGCGCCGGGTCTTGTAGAGGATGAGCGCGTTCTTCGCGTTCATCTCCGCGGTCTGCGCGAGCGCGGCCTTGTCGCCGCGCTGGGCGACCCGCAGCTCGACGCGGCCGCTGGACTTGGGGCCGCGCCGCACCGGGCCGGCCTCGTCGGCCTCCACGCGCCGGGCCATGAGCCACTGCTCGAGCTCCGTGGCGTCCTCCGGCAGCTCGGGCACGATGATCTCGCGCGGCGGGGCGTCGGCGCCCTCGTACGCGTTCTGCAGCACGGTCTCGACCAGCTCGCCCAGCGAGATGTCGAGCTCCTTGTCGACCACCCAGGAGCGCACACCGCGGATCCGGCCGCCGCGGACGATGAACTGCTGCACGGCGGCGGCCAGCTCGTCGTGGGCGATGCCGAAGGCGTCGAGGTCGACGTTCTCCTGGAGGACGACCGCGCTCTTGCCCATGGCCGCCTCGAGCGCGCCGATCGCGTCGCGGTGCCGCGCGGCGGCCTCGTAGTCGAGCGTGCTCGCCGCCTGCTTCATCTTCTCGGTGAGGTCGCGGATGTACTTGCTGTCGTTGCCCGCCATGAAGGAGACGAAGTCCTCGGCCAGCTCGCGGTGGTCCTCCGGGCTGATCCGGCCGACGCAGGGCGCGGCGCACTTGCCGATGTCTCCGAGCAGGCACGGCCTCCCGGTGAGCTCGGCGCGGCGGTACACGCCGTCCGAGCAGCTGCGCACCGGGAAGGCCTTGAGCATCAGGTCGACCGTGTCGCGGATAGCCCAGACCTTGGTGTACGGGCCGAAGTAGCGCGCGTCCTTGAGGTTGCGGTTGCGCGTGACCATGACGCGCGGGATGCGCTCGCCCAGCGTCACCGCGAGGTACGGGTACGACTTGTCATCCCGGAACTGCACGTTGAACGGCGGGTTGAACTCCTTGATCCAGGTGTACTCGAGCTGGAGCGCCTCGAACTCGCTCGCGACGACGGTCCACTCGACGCTGGACGCGGTCGTGACCATCCGCCGGGTGCGCTCGTGCAGGCTCCGCAGCGGCTGGAAGTAGTTGCTCAGCCGCGCGCGGAGGTTCTTCGCCTTGCCGACGTAGAGCACCCGCCGGTTCTTGTCGCGGAACCGGTACACACCGGGCTGGGTGGGGATCTCGCCGGCCTTGGGGCGGTAGCCGACCGTGTCCGTACTCTGCACAGCGTGATCCTACGCGGCGCCGCGGACACGCTCGCTGCCGAGCGCGCCCTCCCCCTGCAGGATCTCCTTGAGGAAGTAGCCGGTGTGGCTCCCCGGCGTCTCGGCCACCTGCTCCGGCGTGCCGGTCGCGATGACCTCGCCGCCGCCCGCGCCGCCCTCCGGACCCATGTCGATGATCCAGTCGGCGGACTTGATGACGTCGAGGTTGTGCTCGATGACGATGACGGTGTTGCCCTTGTCGAGCAGACCGTTCAGCACCAGCAGGAGCTTGCGGACGTCCTCGAAGTGCAGACCGGTGGTCGGCTCGTCGAGCACGTAGACGCTGCGGCCGTTCGACCGGCGCTGCAGCTCCGTCGCGAGCTTGACGCGCTGCGCCTCGCCGCCCGACAGCGTCGTGGCGCTCTGGCCGAGCCGGACGTAGCCGAGGCCGACGTCCACGAGCGTCTGCAGGTAGCGGTGGATCGCCGAGATCGGCCGGAAGAACTCGGCCGCCTCGCTGATCGGCATGTCGAGCACCTCGGCGATGTTCTTGCCCTTGTAGTGCACGGTCAGGGTGTCGCGGTTGTAGCGCGCTCCCCCGCAGACCTCGCACGCGACGTAGACGTCGGGCAGGAAGTTCATCTCGATCTTGATCGTGCCGTCGCCCGAGCACGCCTCGCAGCGGCCGCCCTTGACGTTGAAGCTGAACCGGCCGGGCAGGTAGCCGCGGGCCTTGGCCTCCGGCGTCTCGGCGAACAGCGTGCGGATGCGGTCGAACACGCCGGTGTAGGTCGCCGGGTTGGACCGCGGCGTGCGCCCGATCGGCGCCTGGTCGACGTGCACGACCTTGTCCAGGTTCTCGAGCCCGGTCACCGTGCGGTGCTTGCCGGGGAGCTTGCGGGCGCCGTTGAGCTTGTTGGCGAGCACCCGGTACAGGATGTCGTTGACCAGCGACGACTTGCCGGAGCCCGAGACGCCGGTGACCGCCACGAACGCGCCGAGCGGGAAGTCGACCGTGACCTTCTTGAGGTTGTTGGCCTCGGCGTCGACCACCCGGATCACGCGCTTCTTGTCGATCTTGCGCCGCTTCTCCGGGATGACGATCTCGCGCCGCCCGGCGAGGTAGTCGCCGGTGAGCGACTCGGTGTTGGCCAGCAGCTCGTCGTACGAGCCCGAGTGCACGACGTGGCCGCCGTTGACGCCGGCGCCCGGGCCGATGTCGACGATCCAGTCCGCGGTGCGGATGGTGTCCTCGTCGTGCTCGACCACGATCAGCGTGTTGCCGAGGTCGCGCAGCGCGACGAGCGTGTCGATCAGCCGCCGGTTGTCGCGCTGGTGCAGGCCGATGCTCGGCTCGTCCAGCACGTACAGCACGCCGGTGAGCCCTGAGCCGATCTGGGTCGCCAGGCGGATGCGCTGCGCCTCGCCGCCCGAGAGCGTCGCAGCGGCGCGGGCGAGGTCGAGGTAGCTGAGGCCGACCTGGATGAGGAAGTCGAGCCGGATCTTGATCTCGCGCAGCACCTGCGCGCCGATCTTCTGCTCGCGCTCGGTCAGGTGCAGCTTCTCCATGAACGCACGCGCGTCCGACAGGCTGAGCAGCGACGCGTCCGCGATGGACGCGCCGTGGACGAGCACCGACAGCACCTCGGGCTTCAGCCGCTTGCCTTGGCAGACCGGGCAGGGCACCTCGCGGAGGTACTCGGCCCAGCGGGCGCGCTGGGTGTCGGTCTCGGCCTGCATGTACTGGCGCTCGATGTAGGGCACGACGCCCTCGAAGCCGGAGGTGTACGACATCTCGCGGCCGTAGCGGTTCTTCCACCGCACCTTGACCTCGAAGTTGTCGCCGCGTAGCACGGCCTCCCGCACGTTCTGCGGAAGCTTCTTCCACGGCGTCTTCAGCGAGAAGCCGAGGTCGCGGGCGAGGCCGTCGAGCAGCTTCTCGTAGTAGTTGAAGAGGCCCTTGCCCTGCGTCGTCCACGGGACGATGACGCCCTCCGCGATGCTGAGCTCGTCGTCGCCGAGCAGCAGGTCCTCGTCCACCGACATGCGCGTGCCGAGGCCCGAGCACTCCGGGCAGGCGCCGAACGGCGCGTTGAACGAGAAGGTGCGCGGCTCGATCTCGGTGAGCTGGATCGGGTGGCCGTTCGGGCAGGACAGCTTCTCGCTGAACGACTGCCACGCCTCGGGACCCTCACGGTCGACGAAGTTGACCTGCACGAGCCCGTCGGTGAGCCGCAGCGCGGTCTCCAGCGAGTCGGTGAGCCGGCCGAGGATGTCGGGACCGGCGACCAGGCGGTCGACCACGACGGAGATGTCGTGCTTGTACTGCTTCTTGAGGGTCGGCGGCTCGCTCAGCTGGATCTGCTCGCCGTCCACGAGCGCGCGCGAGTAGCCGCTCGCCGCCAGCTCCTTGAAGAGGTCGACGAACTCGCCCTTCTTCTGGGAGATGACCGGGCTGACCACCATGTAACGCGTGCCCGGCTCCAACTCCATGAGCTGGTCGGCGATCTGCTGCACCGTCTGGCGCTGGATCTTCTCGCCGCAGACCGGGCAGTGCGGGACGCCGATGCGCGCCCAGAGCAGGCGCATGTAGTCGTAGATCTCGGTGATCGTGCCCACCGTCGACCGCGGGTTGCGGTTGGTGGACTTCTGGTCGATCGAGACCGCGGGGCTCAGGCCCTCGATGAAGTCGACGTCCGGCCGGTCGACCTGGCCGAGGAACTGCCGCGCGTAGGCGGACAGCGACTCGACGTAGCGGCGCTGGCCCTCGGCGAAGATCGTGTCGAACGCGAGCGACGACTTGCCCGATCCGGACAGACCGGTGAAGACGACGAGGGAGTCCCGCGGGATCTCGAGGTCCACGTTGTGAAGGTTGTGCACGCGCGCGCCGCGGACGCTCAGGTGCGAACCCACGACCTTGCTCGGATTTCCTGCCGAACTCCTGCTACTCAGAGTGCTCACTCGTTCCATTCTCCGCTATTCGCCGTCGCCCCACCCGCGTGTTCGCCCACCGCGCACGACGCGGTGCCCCGTCGGTCACCCCGGTGACGAGTTCGAAGCTTTGTTCGATTCTAGCAACTCGGGCAGGCTGGATGCGACCACGCGCGAGCGTACGCCGGACCACCGACATTCGTACCCGCGGGTGCGTCTCAGACGCGCGGCCGGGCGAGCAGCAGCGTCGCGAGCAGCGCGACGAGCCCGACGATCGCGCCGCCCGACACGATCGCGAGCCACGGCGCCGCCGCCGGCCGGGCGATGAGCAGCAGCACGGTCGCCGCCGCCTGCACCGGGAGCTGGATGAGGACCACGCGGCGCAGCGACGGCAGCAGCGCGGCCGGCTGCAACCGGGCGCCGGCGGGGAGGACCAGCATCCAGGAGGCGAGGACGTGCAGCACGTGCACGGCGGCGATCAGGGCGAGCAGCCGCGGGGTGAGCGTCCCCGGTTCCAGCAGCGTGGAGAAGGCGAGCACGGCGATGAGCACCCAGGCGACGCGCCAGCGCGGCACGGCGACGGCGACGCCGGTCAGCAGGACCGCCAGCGTCGGCCACATCCCGCTGGGCGCCGTGGTGAGCGCGAGCGGGACGGCCACGACCGCGAAGGCGACGCGCAGCGACCAGGCGGGGACCGTGAGGCCGAGGTCGGGGGCGGGAGCGGCGCCGGGCGACCGCTCCCCCGTCGCGCTCACGGCCGCCTCCTCGGCGTCGCCAGCCGCCGGAGCGTCGCGTCGCGGTCCGGCGAGGACCACTCCAGCAGCTCCGCCCCCGCCGCCCGGAGCCGGTCGAGGCGGAGTGCGCGCTCCAGGTCCACCACCCGCAGGGCGAAGCGCTCCCTCGCCGGGAGCTCCGCGACGCTCCGCGGCGGCAGCACGTCCACCACGATGACCCGATGGCCCGCGGCGCGCCAGGTGAGCGCGAGCCGCATGGCCTGGTCGTCGAGGAACGTCGACAGGACGAACACGACCGCCCCCTGCGCCAGCCGGGGCGCGCGCGCCCGCTCGGTCGCCGAGCCGTGCGCGGTGGTCAGCTCGACGGCGCGCAGCACCCGGCTGAGGTGCCGGGCGCCCGCGCGGGGCGGCAGTGCGCGCCGGGCGTCGGAGAGGTCGTCGAAGCCGACGCGGTCGGAGGCCGCCGCGTACGCGCCCGCCAGCGACACCGCGGCCTCCCTGGCGAGGTCCAGCGAGGTCGCGCCCGGCCGCGGGTAGGGCGCCGCCCAGCCGGCGACCGCGCCCGGCACGTCGTCGCGGGCGTCGATCACCAGCTGGACCGCGGCGTCGGAGGTCGCGGTGGTGCGGCGCACATACAGCTCGCCCGGCCGCTGGGCGAGGCGCGCGGTCGCCTTCCAGTCGATGCGGCGCAGCCGGTCGCCCGGCCGGAACCGGTCGATGTCGCGGAACTCGCCGCCGTCGCCCGGCCGCGAGGAGACGTGGGCGCCGGTCAGCCCGAGCAGACGCGCGGGCAGCGGCAGGCTCCGCACCCGCTGCGCGGCCGGGCGCACCACCCGCTCGGCCACAGCCGGAAGTCCGGGGTCGCCGGTCCAGGCGGCGTCGGGCCCGATCCCGCGGGCGGCGATCGAGAGGATCCGCTGCGGCCCGGAGTGGGAGACCGCGACGCGGAAGCGCAGGCGTGCGGCGTTCGCCGGCGTCACGACCGCGTCCTCCGGCTCGCGGTCGGCGCGGTGGATGCGCAGGTGGACGCCGTCGACGCCTCCCTCGGCCTCCGCCACGGCGTCGACCCGCACCCGGCCGTCCGGGTCATCGCCGCCGATGGCCACGCTCGTGCGCGCGCCCGCCGCCTGCGGACGCGACGACCAGCCGAGCACCGCGGCCAGCAGCAGCGGCGCGGCCACGAGCACGAGCTCCACCCGCGACATCACGAACGCCGCCACCAGGCACACCATCGCGACGATCGCGGCGGCGGTCACCCCGGGGCTCAGCGCCCAGCCCGAGCCGCCGGCGGGAGCCTCCTCCCGCTCGCGCGGCCCGGGCATGCGGGCCCGCGACCAGAGGGACATCAGGGAGCCGTCTCCCGCTCCCGCACGCCCACCGCGGGCGGCCCTGGCACCGAGGACACCACTTCCAGCACGACCTGGGACGCGCTCACACCGCTCGTCCACGCCTGCACGGTCAGCGTCAGGCGGTGGGCGAGCACCGGCACCGCGACCCGTTTGACGTCGTCGGGGATGACGAAGTCCCGGCCGGCGAGGACCGCGAGCGCCCGCGCGACCAGGAGCAGCCCCTGCGAGCCGCGCGGGGACGCGCCGACCTCCACCGAGCGGTGCCGGCGGGTGGCCGCCGCGAGGGCGACGCAGTAGGCGGCGATGTCCGGGTCGACGTCCACCCGCTCGACGCCGGCCTGCATGGCCAGGAGCGTGCGCGCGTCGGTGACGGGCTCGACGGTCGCGACCTCGTGCCGTCGCGCGACGCGGGCGAGCAGCACCCGGGCCTCGCCGTCCGCGTCCGGGTAGCCGACGCCGAGCCGCACCATGAAGCGGTCGAGCTGGGCCTCCGGCAGCGCGTAGGTGCCCTCCGACTCGATCGGGTTCGCCGTCGCGACGACGTGGAACGGGCGCGGCAGCGCGAAGCTGCGGCCCTCGACGGACACCTGGCCCTCGGCCATCGCCTCCAGCAGCGCCGACTGCGTCTTGGGCGACGTGCGGTTGATCTCGTCCGCGAGGAACAGCCCGGTGAACACCGGTCCCGGCCGGAACTCGAACTCCGCGGTCGACGGGACGTACACGAACGAGCCGGTGATGTCCGAGGGCAGCAGGTCGGGCGTGCACTGCAGCCGCCGGAAGTCGAGGCCGACCGCGCTCGCGATGCTCCGCGCCGCGAGGGTCTTGCCGAGCCCGGGGACGTCCTCGAACAGCACGTGGCCGCCGGCCAGCACGGTCGCCAGCGCGATGTGCAGCGGCTCGCGCATGCCGACGACGACGCTCTCGACCCGTTCCAGCACCTCGGCGCCGAGGCGGGCGACCTCCGCGACGGGCAACGGGGCGAGTCCGTCGGCAGCGGCAGCGGTGGCTGCTGTGGTGGTCGTGGTGTCGGTTCGGCTGTCCGGGATCATGCGGCTCCTGTCAGATCGGCGGCGGTGGTTCCGGTCGGGGACCAGGCGGCGGCGATGGCCTCCAGGCGGGCGAGGGCGGCCGCGAACTCCTTCGGGCGCGGGGCGGCAGCGCTGCCCTTGCGGAGCAGTACGGCGGTCTCCTCGCCGAGCAGCCGGACGACCTCGGGCTGGGACGCCGGGTCGTCGAGCTGCACCCCGTGCCGGTCGAGGACTTCAGCGGCGAGCCCGCGGAGGCGGCGGACCGCCTCGGGCGACACCCGTCCGCCGCGGGCGCCGAGCGACCAGCCGAGCTGGACGACGTCCCGCCGGGCGCCGGGCCGCGGCTGCGGCGACGGGACCGGCCAGGTCACCTCGGCCTGCTCCCCGAGCAGCGACAGCACGGCGCCGAGCGCGAAGACGACGAAGCCGAGCCCGACCGCGTGCGGGGTGTCCATCCCGAAGAACCAGGCCGCCGTCCCGACGATCGCGGCGGTGAGCACGCACCCGACGGCGCGCCGGACCATCCGTGCTCGGGTCATCGGACCACCCCTCCGGCGGCGGCGGCGCCCCACGAGGCGCGCAACGCCTCGACCGCGGCGCGGGCGGCATCGACGTCGGACGCGGTCACGGGCGCGTCGCTGAACCGGGCGCGCAGGTACAGGTCGAGGAGTTCGCCGGCGGCGGCGCGGTCCGACGCCACACGGCTGACCACGCGCCGGACGAACTCCCCCGGCGTCTCGGCCGGCAGCCGGTGGACGCCGCTGTCCGCCGCGCCCTCCTCCAGGCCGAGCCACGCCCGCTCGATCGCGTCCCGCGGCTCGCGGTCCTCGCCGAGCAGGTCGAGGGCACGATCGAGGCCGCGACGGACGCGTTCGGGCCGGGGCTGCGCGGGCGGCTCCGGCGCGACACTGCCCTCGGTCGAGCCGGCCACGTCGCCGCTGAGACCGGGGAACACGGGTTGCAGCCTGCGTCGCAGATACCGCCAGAGCAGGGCGAGCAGCACCACGACGATCAGGGCGATCACGGCGTACGTCACCCAGGTCAGGTCGATGCGGGTCTCGTGCGGGATGTCCTCCGGGGTGGGAGTGCCGGTGACCTGCTGCTCCCCCGGGTGCGGCTGGAGGTCAGCAGCGGGCGGGGTGAACCGGAGGCCGGTGAAGACCGGCGCACCCTGGAACGCGAGCGCGACCCCGGAGAAGGCGAGGAGCAGCCCGGCGGCGGTGACCATCCCCCACCGCTGCCGCGACCGCGTCGCCTTCGAGCCCACCCTGCCACCGTAGCGCGGAGACGCGCCCTACCCCAGGTGGCCGGCCTTCTCCATCTGGCGGAGGTCGCGCTTCAGGTCCGACAGCTCGTCGCGCAGGCGCGCGGCCAGCTCGAACTTGAGCTCGCCGGCGGCCGCGAGCATCTGCTCGTTCAGGTCGGCGATCAGCGACTCCAGCTCGGCGGCGCCCTGCGCGGCGATGCCGCCGTTGCGGAGGTTCGGCGTCGGGCTCTTGCGGCGCTGCTCACGGCCGGCGAGGATCCGCGCGGTGTCGGCCTCCTCGCGCGCCAGCACATCGGTGATGTCGGCGATGCGCTTGCGCAGCGGCTGCGGGTCGATGCCGTTGGCCCGGTTGTACTCGAGCTGGAGCTCGCGGCGGCGGTCGGTCTCCTCGATCGCGTTCTTCATCGAGTCCGTGAGCACGTCGGCGTACATGTGCACCTCGCCGGAGACGTTGCGCGCCGCGCGGCCGATGGTCTGGATGAGCGACGTCGAGGAGCGCAGGAAGCCCTCCTTGTCGGCGTCGAGGATCGCCACCAGCGACACCTCGGGCAGGTCGAGGCCCTCGCGGAGGAGGTTGATGCCGACCAGCACGTCGTAGACGCCCGCGCGCAGCTCGGTGAGGAGCTCGACGCGGCGCAGCGTGTCCACGTCGGAGTGCAGGTAGCGCACCTTCACCCCGGCCTCCGCCAGGAAGTCGGTCAGCTCCTCGGCCATCTTCTTGGTCAGGGTGGTGACCAGGATGCGCTCGTCGCGTTCGACGCGGACGCGGATCTCCTCGAGCAGGTCGTCGATCTGGCCCTTGGTCGGCTTGACGACGATCTGCGGGTCGACCAGTCCGGTCGGGCGGATGATCTGCTCCACGATGCCGTCCGCGACGCCCAGTTCGTACTGGCCGGGGGTCGCCGACAGGTACACCGTCTGGCCGACGCGGTCCTTGAACTCGTTCCAGCGCAGCGGCCGGTTGTCCAGGGCGCTCGGCAGCCGGAAGCCGTGCTCCACGAGCGTGCGCTTGCGGGAGGCGTCGCCCTCGTACATCGCGCCGATCTGCGGCACGGTGACGTGCGACTCGTCGATGACGACGAGGAAGTCGTCCGGGAAGTAGTCGAGCAGGCAGTTCGGCGCCTCGCCCGGCTGCCGGCCGTCGATGTGCCGCGAGTAGTTCTCGATGCCGGAGCAGAAGCCGATCTGCTCCATCATCTCCAGGTCGAACTGGGTGCGCATCCGCAGTCGCTGGGCCTCCAGCAGCTTGCCTTCGCGCTCCAGCTCCTGCAGGCGCTCGCGCAGCTCCTCCTGGATGGTGCCGATGGCGCGCTGCATCGTCGCCGGGCTGGCGGCGTAGTGCGTGGCGGGGAACACCGAGACGGCGTCCATCTTCTGGAGCACCTCGCCGGTGAGCGGGTGCAGCGAGTAGAGCGCCTCGATCTCGTCGCCGAACAGCTCGACGCGGACGGCGTGCTCCTCGTACATCGGGATGATCTCGATCGTGTCGCCGCGCACGCGGAACTTGCCGCGCGAGAAGTCGACGTCGTTGCGCTCGTACTGCATCGCCACGAACCGGCGGATCAGCGCGTCGCGGCCGACGTTCTGGCCGACCTGGAGCGCGACCATGGCCTCCAGGTACTCCTCCGCGGCACCGAGGCCGTAGATGCAGGAGACGGTGGAGACCACGACCACGTCGCGCCGGCTGAGCAGCGAGTTGGTGGTGGAGTGCCGCAGCCGCTCGACCTCGGCGTTGACCGACGAGTCCTTCTCGATGAAGGTGTCCGTCTGCGGGACGTAGGCCTCGGGCTGGTAGTAGTCGTAGTACGAGACGAAGTACTCGACCGCGTTGTTGGGCAGCAGCTCGCGGAACTCGTTGGCGAGCTGCGCCGCCAGAGTCTTGTTGTGCGCGAGGACGAGCGTGGGACGCTGGACCTGCTCGACCAGCCAGGCGGTGGTCGCCGACTTGCCGGTTCCGGTCGCGCCGAGCAGGACGACATCGGTCTCGCCGGCGTTGATGCGGGCGGCGAGCTCGGCGATGGCCTTGGGCTGATCGCCGCTGGGCGCGAATTCACTGACGACCTCGAACGGACGGACGAGACGCGTGGCTTGCATGAGTCCAGTCTAGGAAGGACCACCGACATCGCGGCCCGCTCTCGCTGAGAGCGGAACGCGGCCGCCGATCAGGAGCCCAGGCGCTCCCAGAGCTCGTCGACCTGCTCGCGGGTGCGGTCCAGCGTCCCGTCGGTGTCGATCACCACATCCGCCACGGCGAGCCGCTCCTCGTCGGAGGCCTGCGAGCCGATCCGCCGCTCGGCCTCCGCCCGGTCCATCCCGCGCAGCCGCACCAGCCGGTCGATGCGCGTGGCCGCATCGGCGTGCGCGACGACCACGAGGTCGAACGGGTACTCGTTGGCCGACTCGACCAGCAGCGGCACGTCGTACACGACGATCGCCGCGGGATCGGCGGCGGCCGCGGCCTCGAAGCGCGCGGTGGAGGCGGCGAGCACGGCCGGGTGGGTGATCCCGTTGAGCTTCTGGAGGGCCTCGGCGTTCCCGAACACGATCGCGCCCAGCGCGGGCCGGTCGAGGCTGCCGTCCGCCGCGATGACCCCGGGCCCGAACGTCGCGGCGATCTCGGCCAGCGCGGGCGTGCCCGGTTCGACGACCTCCCGAGCGATGCGGTCGGCGTCCACGACCACGGCGCCGAGTTCGGCCAGGCGGGAGGCGATGGTCGATTTGCCGGAGGCGATCCCGCCGGTCAGTCCGATGAGCTGCACCGCACCAGCCTATTGGCGGAACGGAGGGGCGCGTTAACGCCGGAACGGCCGGCCCCGAAGGGACCGGCCGCTCACGGATGAGACGTGTCTCAGTTGTTGGAGCTCAGCTTCTCGCGCAGAGCGGCGAGCGACTCGTCGTCGGCGAGGGTGCCGCCGGAGCCGGACTCGCTCGAGTAGGACGAGGAACCGCTCTCGGCGGCCGCCTCCTCGATGCCCTTCGCGACCTGGCGCTTGTGCGCCTCCCAACGGGCCTCGGCAGCGGCGTACTGCTGCTCCCACTCGTCGCGCTGGGTCTCGAAGCCTTCCTTCCACTCGTTGGTCTCCGGGTCGAAGCCCTCGGGGTACTTGTAGTTCCCCTGCTCGTCGTACTCGGTGACCATGCCGTAGAGGGCCGGGTCGAACTCGGTGCCTTCGGGGTCCACGCCCTCGTTCGCCTGCTTGAGCGACAGCGAGATGCGGCGGCGCTCCAGGTCGATGTCGATGACCTTGACGAAGACCTCCTCGCCGACCGACACGACCTGCTCCGCGAGCTCGACGTGCTTGCCGGAGAGCTCGGAGATGTGCACCAGGCCCTCGATGCCGTCCGCGACGCGGACGAACGCACCGAACGGAACCAGCTTCGTGACCTTGCCCGGCGCGACCTGACCGATCGCGTGGGTGCGGGCGAAGACCTGCCACGGGTCCTCCTGGGTCGCCTTGAGCGACAGCGAGACGCGCTCGCGGTCCAGGTCGACCTCGAGGATCTCGACGGTGACCTCCTGGCCGACCTCGACGACCTCGGAGGCGTGCTCGATGTGCTTCCACGAGAGCTCGGAGACGTGCACGAGGCCGTCCACGCCGCCCAGGTCGACGAACGCGCCGAAGTTGACGATCGAGGACACGACGCCCTTGCGGACCTGACCCTTGTGCAGGTTGTTGAGGAACGTGGTGCGGGACTCCGACTGGGTCTGCTCCAGCAGCGCACGGCGCGACAGGACCACGTTGTTGCGGTTCTTGTCGAGCTCGAGGATCTTCGCCTCGATCTCCTGGCCCAGGTACGGGGTCAGGTCGCGGACGCGGCGCAGCTCGATGAGCGACGCCGGCAGGAAGCCGCGGAGGCCGATGTCGACGATCAGGCCGCCCTTGACGACCTCGATGACCGTACCGGTCACGACGCCGTCGGCTTCCTTGATCTTCTCCACGTCGCCCCACGCGCGCTCGTACTGCGCACGCTTCTTGGACAGGATGAGGCGGCCTTCCTTGTCCTCCTTCTGGAGAACGAGCGCCTCGACGGTGTCGCCGACCTCGACGACCTCGCTGGGGTCGACGTCGTGCTTGATGGAAAGCTCGCGGGAGGGGATGACACCCTCGGTCTTGTAGCCGACGTCGAGGAGGACCTCGTCGCGGTCGATCTTGACGACGGTGCCCTCGATGAGGTCTCCGTCGTTGAAGAACTTCAGCGTCTTTTCGACCGCGGCAAGAAAGTCTTCAGCAGAACCGATGTCGTTGACTGCGACCTGCTTCGGTGCCTTGTCGGTCGTTGCGGTTGTCATGTAGTGGATGCTCCGTTATGGACATAAATCAGGCCGAGCGCGAACCTTGTTGGGTGTCTTCCGCGAACGGCAGGCGGATGTGGATGTCACACAAGTGACGGTCCAGTCTACCGACTGGTCTGCGGAAGGGGCAACTCGCGCCGGCCGACGATGTCGCGCAGCGCCGGCTCCAGGTCGGGGAAGGCGAATGTGTAGCCCGCAGCGAGCAGCCGTTCGGGCACCACCCAGCGGCTCTTCAGCACCAGTTCGGTCTCCGTCCGGATGACCGCGGAGCCGAGCTCCAGCATCCAGCGGAACGCCGGCAGCCCGGCCGGGACGCCCAGCACACGCCGCAGGGTCGCCATCATCGTCCGATTGTCGGACGGGTTCGGCGCGGCGATGTTGACCGGGCCGTCCAGCTCGGGACGGGTGCGCAGGAACTCGATCGAGCCGAGCACGTCGGCGATGTGCACCCAGCTGAACCGCTGCCGGCCACCGCGGGCGCGGAACTCGTGGAAGGTGCCCGCGTTACGCCGCGCGGTCGTCGCGAACCAGTGGCCGTCGAGCTGCGGGCCGCCCAGCCCGAACCGCGCCAGGCGGAGGAGCGGCACGAGCGCGGAGCCGTCGCCGAGCACGATCGCCATCCTCAGCGCGACGCGCCGGGTCGCGGGCAGCTCGCCCTCGAAGAACTCGGCCTCCCAGGTGCGTGCCACGTTCACGGAGAAGCCGGCGCCGAGCTCACCGGTGGACTCGGTCATGGGCCGGTCCTCGGCATGCCGGTAGATCGTGGCGGTGGAGGCGTTGAACCACACCGGAGGCGGCGCGTCGGAGGCGGCGACGGCCTCCCGCAGTTCGCGCGTGGTCTCCAGCCGGGAGCGGAAGATCTCGGCTCGGTTGGCGTCGGTGTAGCGGCAGTTCACGCTCTTGCCCGCCAGGTTGATCAGGACGTCCGCACCGGTCACGACGCGGCGCAGCGCCTCGGCGTCGCCCCAGCGCGCGTCGGCGCCATCGCGCCCGACCAGCAGGACCGTCGCGCCCGCGGCGCGGTAGTGCTCCGCCAGGTAGCGTCCGATGAACCCGGACGCGCCGGCGATGACGATGCGCTCGCTCACTCACTCCCCCGTGCGACGTCGTCGCTGTGCACACCACGGCTCCCGACCTGGTATCGGAACGTCCCCGCGTACTGGTACACCCTACCGAGCAGTGGGAGCCGCACGACGATGGTGACCGCCTGCGCGTCGCGCTCGTCGTCGTAACGCTCGGTGAGGGCGACGACGGGGGCGACCGCGCGCGGGATCACCAGCCGGAAGGCGCCGAGCCGCAGCGCCACCCGGCGCGAGGTCAGCCGGAGGCCGCCGTCGAGCACCCGGGCGGAGAACCACGCCTCCGCGAGCACCGGCGAGCCGAGACGGTCGACGATGAACCAGCCGTCCACGCCGATCTCGTCGCGCATGTCGAGGGAGCGCCCGCGCAGCTCGAAGCGGCGCACCGCGCGCACCGCCGGGCCGCCGTCGGCCGACACCACCGGCACGTTCTCGACCGTGAACGGCACCCCGCGCTCCCACACCGGGAACATCACGTGCGCCCGCCCGAAGAGCGCCAGCGCCGGCCACAGCCAGCGCCGGGGCGTGCCGACGGTGTCGAACACGCCCCGGCCCCGGCCGGCGAAGCCCTCCGGGATGGCGTCGAAGTAGGCGCGCAGCTGCGGATGGAGCTCGTCGAACGCCGGGCCCAGAACGGCCCGGTACGGGGAGGTCATCGCGGCTGCGCGCTCTCTCTGACGGGTGTCGCGCTCAGTCGAGCAGCGCCGACTTCAGGGTGTCCAGGCCGACGCCGCCGATGTCGAGGGCCTTCTTGTGGAACGCCTTGATGTCGAACGCGGCGCCCTCGCGGCGCGCGTACTCGTCGCGGAGCTGCTCCCAGATCCGCTGGCCGATCTTGTACGACGGCGCCTGGCCCGGCCAGCCGAGGTAGCGGTTCACCTCGAACCGGACGAAGCCCTCGTTCATGTTGACGTTGTCGGCGAGGAAACCGAACGCGTACTCGCCGGTCCACGGGCCGGAGCCGTCCGGCAGCTGCTTCTCCAGGTGAACGCCGATGTCGAGGACCACGCGGGCAGCGCGCATCCGCTGGCCGTCGAGCATGCCGAGCCGGTCGGCCGGGTCGTCCAGGTAGCCGAGCTGCTCCATCAGGCGCTCCGCGTACAGCGCCCAGCCCTCGGCGTGACCCGAGGTGCCGGCGATGCGGCGCCAGGAGTTCAGCTGCGCCTTGTTGTAGGTGGCCTGTGCGATCTGGAGGTGGTGGCCGGGGACGCCCTCGTGGTAGACGGTCGTCAGCTCGCGCCAGGTGTCGAACTCGGTGACGCCCTCCGGGACGCTCCACCACATCCGGCCGGCGCGGGCGAAGTCGTCGCTCGGACCGGTGTAGTAGATGCCGCCCTCCTGGGTCGGGGCGATCATGCATTCCAGGCGGCGGATCTCGGCGGGGATGTCGAAGTGGGTCTTGCCGAGCTCCTCGATCGCGCGGTCGCTGGTCTCCTGCATCCAGCGCTGCAGCGCGTCGGTGCCGTGCAGCTTGCGGGAGGCGTCGCCGTCGAGGAAGGCGATGGCCTCGTGGACCGACGCGCCCGGCTTGATCTCGCGGGCGATCGACTCCTGCTCGGCGACCATGCGCGCCAGCTCCTCGATGCCCCACTCGTAGGTCTCGTCGAGGTCGACGGTCGCGCCGAGGAAGTCGCGGGAGGCGAGGGCGTAGAGCTCGCGGCCGACGGCGTCCTTCTCGGGCGCGTGGGCGGCCAGTTCGTCCTGCAGGAAGGCGGCGAGCGTCGCGTACGCGGCGGCCGACTCCTTCGCCCCCTCGGCCAGGTCGGCCTTCAGCGACGCGGGCAGCTCGCCGTCCGGGGTCTTCGCCGAGCCGGTGAACTCGAAGAAGAAGCCGGTGTCGGCGAACTGCTTCTTGGCCTGGGCGAGGACCTCGCGCACCTGGCGGATCGCGGGGACGTTGCCGTTGGCGATGCCGCTGCGCAGGGTCTCGATGTAGCCGTCCATCGCGGCCGGGAGGTTGTGCAGACGGGTGGCGACGTTGGCCCAGTCCTCCTCCGTGTCGGTGGGGACGAGGTCGAAGATGTCGCGGAGCTCCTGCGCCGGCGACGCGATCACATTGAGGTCGCGCTGGTTGAAGCCGGCCTCGTGCTTCTCGATGGTCAGCTCGAGCTCGCGGGAGAGGTCCATCTTGGTGACCCGGTCGATCGCGTCGACCGGCTCGGCGGCCTGGATCTTCGCCAGCGCCTCCCGGACCTTCCCGACGGCCTGCTCGGCGCCGGCCGGCGAGTAGTCCGAGTACTCGCCCTCGCGGCCGGGGCGGCCGAGCCAGACGTGGTACTCGGGGTGGAGCTCCAACTGGGTGTCGACCCACTCCTCAGCGATCGTGTCGATCGGAGTCGGTTCGCGCTTCTCTGCGTTCGTCATGCCCCGAGCCTATCGACTGCCCCCACCCCACCGTCGAGTACAGAATGAGGCCGTCGAGTACGCGAATTCTCTGCGTACTCGACGGTTTTCGGCGGATTTATCGCGTACTCGGCGGGTGCTGTCGGGCGCAGGGTCAGTGGGCGGCGGCGTCCCAGTTGGGGCCGCGGCCGATCTGGACGTCGAGCGGCACGCGGAGGTCGGCGGCGCCGGCCATCCGGGTGCGGACGATCGACTCCAGAGCGTCCCACTCGCCGGAGGCGACCTCGAAGATGAGCTCGTCGTGGACCTGCAGCAGCATCCGGGAGTTCAGCTTCTGGTCGATCAGGTCGCCGGCGATGCCGAGCATGGCGATCTTCATGATGTCCGCGGCCGAGCCCTGGATGGGCGCGTTGAGCGCCTGGCGCTCGGCGTTCTCGCGCAGCACCCGGTTGGTCGAGGTCAGGTCGGCGAACGGGCGGCGGCGGCCGAAGATCGTCTCGGTGTAGCCGTCGACCCGGGCGATCTCCACGACGGTGCGCAGGTAGTCGCGCACCGCGCCGAAGCGCTCGAAGTAGCCGGCCATCAGGTCCCGCGCCTCCTTCGTCTCGATGCGGAGCTGCT
Source organism: Leifsonia shinshuensis (assembly GCF_013410375.1). NCBI lineage: Bacteria > Bacillati > Actinomycetota > Actinomycetes > Micrococcales > Microbacteriaceae > Leifsonia > Leifsonia shinshuensis. Next base: position 2,289,103 of record NZ_JACCFL010000001.1, on the reverse strand, counting down.
TGGACAGGCCGAAGGGGCTCAGGCCGTAGGCGAGACCGTACGACATCGCCTTGACCTTCGTCCGCATTAGCGGGGTGACCTCCTCCGGCGGCACGCCGAAGACGCGCGCGCCGACGAATCGGTGCAGGTCCTCCCCCGCGTTGAACGCCTCGATCAGCCCGGGGTCCTCGGAGAGGTGCGCCATGATGCGCATCTCGATCTGCGAGTAATCGGCGGTGAGCAGCGTCTCGTACTCCGGGGCGCTGCGGAACGCCGAGCGGATCTCGCGGCCCTCCTCGGTGCGGATCGGGATGTTTTGGAGGTTGGGGTCGTTGGAGGAGATGCGGCCCGTGCTGGTGCCGGTCTGGTCGTAGGTGGTGTGGATGCGGTCGTCGGCGCCGACCGAGCGCTCCAGCGTCTCCACGATCTGCTTGAGCTTGGTCGCGTCGCGGTGCTGGAGCAGCAGGTCGAGGAACGGGTGCGGGTTGCTCTCCTGGAGGTCGGCGAGCGACTGGGCGTCGGTCGAGTAGCCGGTCTTGGTGGAGCGGGTCTTCGGCATCCCGAGCTCGTCGAAGAGCACCTGCTGGAGCTGCTTGGGCGAGCCGAGGTTGAGCTCGTGGCCGACCTCGGCGTAGGCACGCGCGGCGTAGTCGTTGGCCTTGTCGGTGAGCTGGCCGCGCAGTCGGCTCAGCACCTCGGTGTCGATCGAGACGCCGTCGAGCTCCATCTCGGCGAGGACCGCGACCAGGGGCAGCTCGATGTCGTCGAGCACGGCACGGGTGCCCGCGTCGAGGGCGATCATCTGGCCCTCCGCGACCCGGCGGATGTACCAGGCCTCCGTCGCCGGGCTGACCGCGTCGTTGATCGGCACGAGCTGGTTGGGGTCGGAGACCGGGAGGGTCTCGCCCAGGACCTCGTAGACCTGCTCGGCGAGCGACTGCGGGGCGGCGCCCGGCTTCACCAGCCAGGACGCGATCCGGGTGTCGAACGCGAGGCCGTCGACCACGAAGCCGGCACGGCTGAGCGCCTTGAACTGCGGCTTGGCGTGGAAGAAGTACTTGGGCGCGCTGCTGGCGAGCCACTCCTCCAGCGCGGTGTAGTCGGGGCGGCCGGCGGCCCACGGGACGTACACCGTGTCGTCGGCGGCGGCCAGGCCGAAGCCGGTGATACCAGCCGGGCCGGTCTCCAGCTGGACCGCGACCGCGGCGCCGTCGGCGGAGGCCTTCTCCAGCCAATTGGCCAGCTCCTCGTCCACCAGCGTGCGCACGACCGGAGCGCTCACCGCGCCGGCGTCGCCCTCGGACGGGGCGGTGCCCGCGGCTCCGGTGAGCGTGCCGTCCTCGGCCGCGGCCTTCATCAGCCGGTCGAGCAGGGTCTTGAACTGGAGCCGGGCGAAGATGTCGCGCACGGCGTTCTCGTTGAGCGGCTTGCGCTCCAGGTCGGCGGGCGTGACCTCCAGCTCGACGTCGTCCAGGAGTTTGTTGAGGCGGCGGTTGCGGAGGGCGTTCTCCTGCTGGTCGCGGAGGTTCTGACCGACGACACCCTTGATCTCGTCGGCGTGCGCGACGATGTTCTCGACGGTGCCGTACTGCTGCACCCACTTGACCGCGGTCTTCTCGCCGACCTTGTCGATGCCGATCAGGTTGTCGCTGGTCTCGCCGACCAGCGCGGCGATCTCCGGGTACTGGTGCGGCTCGACCCCGTAGCGCTCGCGCACGGCGGCGGGGTCGTAGATCTTGAGCTCGGAGACGCCGCGGACGTTCGGGTAGAGCAGCGTGACGTCGTCGTTGACGAGCTGGATGGTGTCCCTGTCGCCGGAGACTAGGAGAACCCGGTAGCCCTGCTCGCGGCCCTGGCGGGCGAGGGTGGCGAGGATGTCGTCGGCCTCGTAGTCCTCCTTGGCGATGGTGGTGATGTTCATCGCGTGCAGCGCCTCCTGCAGCAGCGGGATCTGGCCGACGAACTCCGAGGGGGTCTCGTTGCGGGTGCCCTTGTACTCCGGATACTCGCGGGTGCGGAACGAGTAGCGCGAGATGTCGAACGCCACCGCGAGGTGGGTCGGGCGCTGCTGCTGCAGCAGGTTGATCAGCATCGCGATGAAGCCGTGGATGCCGTTGGTGTGCTGCCCCTCGCGGTTCACGAAGCTGTCGACGGGGAGGGCGTAGAAGGCCCGGAATGCCAGCGAATGGCCGTCGATGATCAGAAGGGTAGGCTTTTCGGAGTCTGACACCAGGCAAGCCTACAAGGGGCCGGTGACAGCGCAGGACGACGGCCGACGAGGGCCGGACCAACAGCGGAGAGGCAGCAGATGACCGAGGACGCGCTGGCGTACGTGAAGCAGCGGGGGCTCGGCGCCCTCGCCGACAAGATGGGGATCGAGATCGTGGAGTTCACGATCGAGCGGGCCGTCGCGCGGATGCCGGTGCTCGGCAACACGCAGCCCGCGGACCTGCTGCACGGCGGCGCGTACGTGGTGCTCGGCGAGTCCCTGGGGTCGATGTCGGCGAACCTCTACGCCGGCGAGGGCCGCCTCGCGGTCGGCATCGAGATCAACGCGTCGCACACCCGCGCGGCGACCGAAGGCTATGTGACCGGCGTCTGCACGCCCATCCACCTCGGCCGCACGCTGACGACGCATGAGATCGCCGTCACCGACGACCGCGGCCGCCGCTGCTCGACGATCCGCATCACGAACCTGATCAAGGACCTGTAGGGCACTCCCCGCGCGATTCGTGACGAATGTCGCGAATGCGGCGCGGTTTCGCGCGATTCGGCACGAATCACGGCATCCACTCCCCGCGGGATTCGTGACGAATGTCGCGAATGCGTCGCGGTTTCACTCGATTCGTGACGAATGTCGCGACGCACTCGAGCCGGGGCGATTCGTGACGAATGTCGCGAATGCGGCGCGGTTTCGCGCGATTCGGCACGAATCGTGCCGGCGGCGCAGCGTCCCGGGGGTTACTTCTTGGGGGCGAGCTGCTCGATGATCGCCTGGGCGACGTCGTGCATGGTGAGGCGGCGGTCCATCGACGCCTTCTGGATCCAGCGGAACGCGTCCGGCTCGCTGAGGCCCATCTTCTCGTTGAGGAGGCCCTTGGCGCGGTCGACCAGCTTGCGGGTCTCGAAGCGCTGCACCATGTCGGAGACCTCCGCCTCCAGCGCGATGATCTGCTGGTAGCGGGCCAGAGCGATCTCGATCGCCGGCAGCAGGTCGTTCGGCGTGAACGGCTTGACCACGTAGGCCAGGGCGCCGGCCTCGGTCGCGCGCTCCACGAGCTCCTTCTGGCTGAATGCGGTCAGCAGCACGACGGGGGCGATGTGGTTCTTGGAGAGGCGCTCGGCCGCCGAGATGCCGTCGAGCTGGGGCATCTTGACGTCCATGACCACCAGGTCCGGGCGCAGCTCCGTGGCCAGCGCGACCGCGGTCTCGCCGTCTCCGGCCTCGCCGACGACCTCGAAACCGTTGTCGCGAAGCGTCTCGACGATGTCGAGCCGGATGAGCGACTCGTCCTCCGCGACGACGACTCGGCGGGGTGCGGTGGGGGTGGTCTCCTGGTCAGTCACGGGTAAAAGCCTACGGTATTGTTCAGGTGTTGTTGTGCGCCGCTGTGGCGGAATGGCAGACGCGGAGCACTCAAAATGCTTTGTCCGGAAGGGCGTGTGGGTTCGAGTCCCACCAGCGGCACAACCGATTCAGGCGCTCCGCCGCAGCCGTAGCGCGAGCACCGGGCACAGCGCGACGGCGTCCTCCGCGGCGTCCAGCTGGTCGGCACGCACGGGGATGTCGGAGCGCCCGGAGGCCGGCTGGCCGACCGCGAACGGGTAGCCCCACTCGTCCCGCGCGATCGTCCCCTCCAGCAGTTCGGCGCACAGGCCGCGGCCGTCGCAGCGCGTCCAGTCGACGTGCAGAACGTGTCGGGCGTTCATCGTGCGCTCCCCGCGTTCATCGTGCGCTCCCCGCGTTCATCGTGCGCTCCGCAGGCACCGGCCTTCGGCGTGGGCGTGGACGTCGCGCCCGAACACCCGCAGCGCGCTGCGCACCAGGCGTGCGGCGCCGTCCGGATGGTGGCAGGAGCCGCGGCCGTCGACGACCTCGGCGAGCCGGGCGAGCTCGGCGGCGGCCTGCGGCGCGAGCCGGCCCGCGGCGAGGTCGGCGAACCGCTCGGCCATCGCCGGGAGGCCGAACAGGCACGGGCCGCACTGCCGGGCGGAGGCCGCGGCCAGCTCTGCGACGATGGCGGCCGTCGCCGCGAGGCCGCACCGCCGGACGCCGAGCACGTGCACCACCCCGGCCCCCGCGGCCTCCCCCGGCGCCGCGCCGGTCTCCGTCGGGGCGATCCAGCGGCCGTGGTAACCGCCGAGCAGCACGGCCGCCGCGAGCCGGGCCTCCGCGCCCGCCCGGGCGACGATGTCGACCACCGACGTGTCCGTCGGCACCTCGAAGACGCCCTCCCGGGCGACGTCGCCGGTCACCGTCACGAGCCGGGTGCCCGGCTGCGCGGGATCGCCGACGCCGCGGAACCAGTCGCCGCCGTAGCGGTCGACCAGCGCCAGCTGGGCGAGGGTCTCCACGTTGTGCAGGAGGGTCGGCCGGCCGTCGAGCCCGTGCTCCGAGAGCCGCCTGACCCGGTCGAGCGGGACCGCGCGGCCGGTCTGGAGGGCGTTCACCACCGCGCTCGCCTCCCCCGCGACGAACCCGTCTGCGGCCTCGACCAGCTCGACGCGGCCGGCGTCGGAGCGCTCGGCGATCGCGGCGGCGACCGGTGAGAGGGCCGACCCGTGGAGGTAGAGCACCGTCCGCGCCGCGCCGAGCGCGTCGGCCGCCGTCAGCAGGCCGTCGAGGACCAGGTGGGGCGCGTTCGCCAGCAGCACCGCGTCCTTCCAGCTCCACGGCTCGCCCTCCGAGCCGTTGCCGATCACGACCGGCGCGCGGCGCCCGGTCGTGGCGGCCAGCTTGCGGAAGGCGGGGAAGGCGGCGCCGCCGCGGCCGGTGAGGCCCGAGCGCTCCAGCTCGCGCTCCAGCTCCGGGCGGCCGAGGCCGCGCCGGGGGCCGAACGCGGCCAGGTGGGCGGCGGCGCCGGCCGAGCGGCCCGCCGCGAGCAGCCGCGGCGGGGCGGCCGCGTCGTCGGACGGCGCAAGGTCGACGGCGGTCATGGTCATGTCAGGCTCTTCTGCTCGGCTCGGCGTCCGATCGCCGCGCACCCGCGGTCTCCAGGAACCAGGCGGACACGCGCCAGAGCACCGCGACCAGCACGAACAGCACCGACGCGCCGGCGAGCACGAGCATCCAGCCGGACGTCCCGTCGGTGCCGTCGCCGATGGAGTGCGCCAGAGCGATCGGCCACAGCGCGTAGCTCAGCCAGTGCACGGCCTTGAAGACGCGCACGCCCAGCCGGCGGCGCAGCAGCGCGGTGACCGTCACCGCGATCAGGAGGTCGACCGCCACGGTTCCGAGTCCCAGCCAGAACGGCAGGTGGGCGCCGAGGAACGGCACCAGGACGTCGGTCAGTGTGAGCTTGGCGTAGGAGTCGAGCAGCAGCGTCCCGATGTGGAGAACGAGGAAGACGACCGCCAGCAGCGAGACGTTGCGGTGCAGGAGGGTGACGGAGAACCGCGGCATCCCGGGCAGCGGACGGCCGGAGCGCGTCACGATGCCGAGCCACAGCGAGACGGTGAGCAGCAGCAGCGCGACGACGCCGGAGGCCCGGCCGACCGCCCACAGCACCTCGTCCATCAGAGGACCTCGCCCATCAGAGGACCCTCACATCAGCGGGCCAGCGCCCGGTCGTGACGATCGAGCCGTCCCGCGCCACCAGCCGCGCGTCGGCGCCGAGGCCGCGCAGCCACGCCGGCGCCGCGAGCCCGCGCACGATCGACGCCGTCGTCAGCGCGTTGGCGCGGACGCAGCTGGTCGCGGCGACCGTCGCCGACCGCCAGACCTCGTCGACCGGGAGGCCCCAGCGCGGGTCGAGGATGTGGTGCCGGGGCTGCCCGTCGCTGCGCCAGCGCCGCTTCTGGGTGCTCGACGTGGCGACGCCCGCGCCGTTGGGCACGGCGATCTGCTGCGCCGGGTCGGCCGGGAGGTCCTGCACGAGCACCTCCCAGAGCCGGCCGGTCCGTCCCGCGGTGGCGAGGTCGCCTCCGAGCGAGACCAGGACGTCCGCCCCGGTCTCCTCCGCGATCCGCCGGGCGATCCGGTCGGCGGCATGGGCCTTCGCGGTCGCGCCGAGGTCGAGCCGGAGGGCGTCCGGGAGCGTCAGGACGCGGCCGTCGAGGGTCACGCGCTCCCAGCCCGGCCGGCGGGGACGGCTGACGGTCAGCGTGACGCCGTCGACGGGCAGCGCGGCGAAGTCCCGGTCGTAGCCGAGCCGGTCGAGGTCGCCGCCGAGGGTCGGGTCCACGTCGCCGTCCGTGTCCGCGGCCGCGGCGAGCGCGACCGCGACGAACTCCGCCAGCAGCGGGCTCAGCTCGACGCCGCCGGACGGACGCGGGCCGGCGTTGATCCGGGAGAGCTCACTGGCGGGCTCGAACCGGCTCGCGGCGGCCGTGACCGCGGCCAGCTCGGCGTCGGCGATGTCACGCGCCCGCGTGAGGACGGCCGGGTCGGACACCGCGATACGGGCGTCGACGCCCCAGACGGCGAAGTCCGCGCCGGCGTCAGGAGCCGCTGGAGCGCCCACTGAACCCACCGCCCTGGCTTTGCTGGATGCCGCTGCCGGAGTTGCCGCCGGAGTCGCTGCTCGACGAGCCGGAGCCGGAGCTGCTGCTCCCGCTGCCGGAGTCGCTCGACGAGCCGGAGCCGCCGGAGCCCGAATCACTCGTACCCGTGCCGCCCGTGCCGGTCGTGCCCGAGGTGCGCGCGGTGGCGGTCCCGGCGAACAGGACACCGGAGAGGATCCCCGTCACGGCGAGGCTCGAGATGCCGATCGCGGTCGTGATGCCGACGGCCGTGCGCCGTCCCGCCGATCGAATGTCCATGTCAGGCCCTCCATCCCGTCCGCCGCGCCCGCCGGCTGCGGCGCGGCGACTGATTTCAAGCCTGCGCTCGGTTTCTTTCCGGAACCTTATTCGGCATGAGAACGGGATATCGAGTCCCTATGAATCAGCTTCGCGAGACGCCCACCACCGCCTGCGCGAACCGCCGGACGCGTTCGCCCAGCCCCGAGATCTGGTCCTCGATCACCCGCTCGGCGTCGAAGCCGACGAACTGCGGCGGCGGCGTGCGCCGCACGTTCTCGGTGCACTCGAACGACGCGCAGACCAGGGCGCCCACGGTGTCGCCTTTGCGGCCGGCCTCGCCGGCGCGGCGCGCCGACCAGAAGTAGACGTCGCGCCGCACGTGCACGTCCTGGCACCAGCCGCAGATGGTGGGGGCGTGCGAGCGCATGGAGGCCTCCGACGCGCGGAGCACGATCCCGACCGGCCCGCTGGGCGTCGGGACGACCACGTAGCCGCGCTGCGGGAGGCGAGGGTCGCGCCAGCCGAGGTATTCGCGGCGCGCCCAGTCCACCTCGTGCATGCCCGGCGGCAGCGGCAGGTCGGCGGCGTCGGCGCGCGAGCAGTTCACGAACGAGTCGCGGAGCTCCTGCGGGGTCAGGGTGTCCATGGTCCACCTCCTGCGTCCCATGCTCGCACAGGTCGCTCGGGCCCGACCCCGGCGCGCGCCGTCTCGGCGCGCGGTCTCGGCGCTTGACCTTGACCCCGGGGGCACGGCTTAGCCTCACGGCATGAGCACACTCGCCAGCGTCACCGACGCCACCTTCGCCTCCGACGTCCTCGCCGCTCCCGGAACCACCCTCGTGGAGTTCTGGGCGCCGTGGTGCGGCCCGTGCCGGGCGCTGACGCCGATCCTGGAGCGCATCGCCGACGAGCACGACCTCCGGATCCTGCGCATCAACGCCGACGAGAACCCTCAGGCGTCCGCGGAGTACCGGGCGCTGTCGCTGCCGGTGACCAAGGTGTTCCGGGACGGGGAGGTCGTCAAGACCATCGTCGGCGCCAAGCCGAAGCCGGCGCTGGAGTTCGAGCTCGCGCCGTACCTGGCCTAGGCCTCCGCTCGGGTCAGGTGGTCGTACGCTCCGCTGACCCAGCCGATGTACCGCTCGGCGGAGCGCTGCACGGCCTCCCGGGCGTCCACCGGGATGACGTTGCCCAGGTTGCCGTACATCCGGTCGAACGGGCGGTCGCAGACCAGGTCGGCGACCCGGCGCACCACCGCCGCCGAGAGCGGGATGTCGTTGGGGAAGCTGCGCTGGAAGGTCACCCACTTCTGCGACGGCCCGGGGAAGACCGTGTCGCCGCTGAGCACCACGCCGCGGTCCCAGTGCACGATCGCACTGCCGGGGAAGTGACCGCCGACCGTCCGCAGCAGGACGCCGGGCAGCACCTCCTCCTCGCCGCTCCACTCCCGGATGGCCGCGTCCTCGCGCTGCACCCAGTGCCGGTCGGCGGCGTGGACGAGCACCGACACGCCGCCGAGCATGCGCGACCAGGAGGTCTGCGCGCCGAACATGTGCGGGTGGCTCGTGGCGATGACGGCGGCGCCGCCCAGGTCCTGCACCGCGGTCGCCGCGGCCTCGTCGACGTAGCCGGTGGGGTCCCAGAGCAGGTTGCCGTCCGGGGTGCACAGCAGCAGCGCGCGCTGGCCGATGCCGACCTGCGGCTCGCTGCTCAGGCCGTAGAGGCCGGGCTCCAGCTCGGTCACGGTGACGCGCTCGCCCTCGCGCTGCAGCCGCTGCAGGGTGGTCCAGCGTTGCCCGGTCGGCGGGACGTACTGCCGCTCGTCCTCGCAGATCGGGCAGGAGGCCGGCGGCTCCTCCCCCGCGTCCGTCACGATCGGGGTCGTCTCCACCGCGCAGGTCGCGCACAGCCAGTCCGCCATGCGGGCCACGTTACCCGGCGGGCTGCCGGCGCCGGGAGGGTCTGGCCGCGCGGCCTCCCCGGGCAATACTCTGTGCGCCATGGCGAATCAACCGGTGATCTTCATCCACGGCCTCTGGCTCCACGCGAGCAGCTGGCAGCCCTGGATCGACCTCTTCACGGCGGAGGGCTACGCCCCCGTCGCACCCCTCTGGCCCGGTGAGAAGGACACCGTGGCCGAGACGCGTGCGCATCCCGACGACGTCGCGAACTTCGGGATCGACGAGGTCACCGAGCACTTCGCGAAGATCATCGAGGCGATGGACATCCCGCCGGTCATCATCGGGCACTCGTTCGGCGGCCTCATCACCGAGAAGCTGCTCGGCCAGGGCTACGGCAACTCCGGCGTCGCGATCGACCCGGCACAGATCAAGGGCGTGCTGCCGCTGCCGTTCCGCCAGCTGAAGTCGTCGTTCCCGGTGCTCGACAACCCGGCGAACATCCACAAGCCGATCGCGCTGACGTACGAGCAGTTCAAATTCGGCTTCGCGAACCAGCTCACCGACGAGGAGGCCAAGGAGCTCTACGACCGCTGGACCGTCCCCTCCACCGTGCGACCCATCTTCCAGGCGGCGGGAGCCAACTTCAGCCTCCACTCGCAGGCCGCCGTCGACACCAAGAACGGGGACCGCGGCCCGCTGCTGCTCATCGCGGGCGGCGAGGACAACACCGTCCCGGAGGTGACCACGGACGCGACGCTCAAGCTGTACCGCGACTCCAACGCGGTGACCGAGCTGATCACCTTCCGCGACCGCGGGCACTCGCTCGTGATCGACCACGGCTGGCGCGACGTCGCCACCGAGGTCCTGGTGTGGCTCGGCCAGCAGGGGCTGGAGGACTGACGCCTCAGCCACGACGGCGGCGGCGCGGAATACCGCGCCGCCCGCACGGCTTGCCCTCACTGTGAAACGCATCGGCTTCCTCAGCTTCGGCCACTACCAGGCCGTCCCCGGCTCCGTCGTGCGGACGGCGGCCGACGCCCTCCTGCAGACCATCGAGCTCGCGGTCGCGGCGGAGGAGGTGGGGGCCGACGGCGCGTTCGTCCGGGTGCACCACTTCGCGCCGCAGCTCGCCTCCCCGTTCCCGCTGCTGGCCGCGATCGGCGCGCGCACCTCGCGCATCGAGATCGGCACCGGCGTCATCGACATGCGGTACCAGAACCCGCTCTACATGGCGGAGGAGGCCGCGGCCGCGGACCTGATCGGCGGCGAGCGCCTGCAGCTCGGCGTGAGCCGCGGCTCACCGGAGACCGCGCTCGCCGGCTACGAGTCGTTCGGCTACGTGCCGGGCGAGGGCGAGTCCGACGCGGACATGGCCCGCCGGCACACCGCGATCTTCCGCGCGGCGATCGCGGGCGAGGCGATGGCGAACGCCGACCCGCGGATGACCGGCACCAGCGGCGGCCTGTCCATCCAGCCGCTGTCGCCGACCCTCCCGGACCGGATCTGGTGGGGCGCCGGGACGCGCGCGACCGCCGAGTGGACCGCGGAGCAGGGCATGAACCTGATGTCGTCCACCCTGCTCACCGAGGACACCGGCGAGGCGTTCGACAAGCTCCAGGCAGAGCAGATCCAGCGCTTCCGCGACACCTGGGCGGAGATGGGCTGGGAGCGCGAGCCGCGCGTGAGCGTCAGCCGCAGCATCATCCCGATCGTGGACGAGGAGTCCCGCCGCTACTTCGGCGCCCGGGCGCAGGTGGAGGGCCGCGACCAGGTCGGCCACCTCGACGGCGGCATCGCCCGGTTCGGCCGCTCCTACATCGGCGAGCCGGAGAAGCTGGTCGCCGAGCTGGCCCAGGACGAGGCGCTGCGGATGGCGGACACCGTGCTGGTCACGGTCCCGAACCAGCTGGGCGTGGAGTTCAACGCACGCCTGCTGGAGGCCGTGGTCGGCGTGGGGCGCGAGCTGGGGTGGCGCGACTGACGCAGTGCGAGCAGCGCCGCGGGAGCGGCGCCGCGCGAGCCGCGTCCCCCGTTGTACCCCGAACGCGGCGCAGTGCGATCGTCGGCCGCGTGAGAGGATCGCTGTGCGGTACACCCGAATTCCGCAGCACAGGCCGTGACGACCTCGTCCGGTCCCATGGAAGGGGTGTGCTTTGCGAACTCGACGATCGGGTGCAGGATTCATCGCGGCCGGACTGGCCATCGCCCTCGGGGCGGTCGGCATCGGCGCGGCCGGGCTGTCCGCCGCTCCGGCGAAGGCCGTGGCGTTGACCGGCGCGTCCACGCCGTCCGCCATCACGGGCATGTGGGCGTGGGGAAACCCGATCGACCCGGCCGTGGATGCGCGCGGTGACGGCCAGCCGGCGTTCGAGCCGAAGGCCCTGGCCGCGTTCGCGTCCGCGCACAAGCTGCGCACCGTCTACCTGTCCGTGCCGTGGGCCGCCGATCAGGGGCCGTTCGGGGCCTGGCTGCGTTCGGCGGTCACCGCCCTCCACCGCGCGGGCGTGACCACGGTCGGCGCGCTCGGCGGCGACCCGGCGTGGGCGCAGCAGCCCGACCTCGCGGCGACCTGGACCACCGCGGCCCTGAAGGCCGCGCCGTTCGACGCGGTGCAGTTCGACGTCGAACCGTGGGTGAACGCCACCGACGACCAGCTCCCCGGCATCGTCGACCAGCTCGCGACCATGTACGACACCGCGGCGCGCGCCGCCGGGTCCGTCCCGGTGGGCGCCGACCTGCCCTGGTGGCTGGAAGCCAAGCCGACGGCGGACGGGAGCAGCACGCTGTTCCGGACGCTGCTCCCCCACGTGAAGACGGTCGCCATCGTGGCGTTCTCGGACCACGCCGCGGGCGACGACGGGATCGTCGCGCTGGCCCGGCCGGCGGCCACGGCCGCGGCGAGCGCCCGGGTGCCGTTCAGCGTCGGTGTCGAGACGGACTCGCCGGATGTGGCCGGCGGCCCCTCCGCGACGTTCGGCGACGACTCAGCGGCGGTGCTGGAGGCCCAGACCGCCCTGGTGCGGTCGGCGTTCGGGGGCCTGCAGGGCTACACGGGCGTCACGGTCGAGCACCTGCTCGCCTGGCAGGCGCTGATCGCCCGCGGCTGATCCGCCGCGGCGGGCTCAGCCCGCGTCGGCCGCCGCGTAGAGGGCGGCGATGTCGATCTTGCCCATCGTGAGCATGGCCGCGTTCGCGCGTCCGGCGCGCTCGCGGTCCGGGTCCTGCTGCAGTTCCAGCAGCGCGCGCGGCACGATCTGCCAGCTCAGGCCCCAGCGGTCCTTCAGCCAGCCGCACGGTCCCGGCTCGCCGCCGTCCGCGGTGAGGCCGTCCCAGAGCCGATCGACCTCCGCCTGGTCCTCGCAGACCACCATGAGCGAGGCCGCCTCGGTGAAGGAGTACAGCGGGCCGCCGTCGAGCGCCACGTACTCGATGCCGCCCAGCTCGAAGGTGACGAGGACGGTGCTGCCGTCCTCGCCGAGCCGGTCGACGCTGACGATGCGGGAATCAGGGACGAGCGAGACGTAGTGCTTCGTCGCCGCTTCGGCCTGGCCGTCGTACCAGAGGAACGTTCTGACCTTCTGCATGGCGGTCATGCTACGCGCGGGCGGTAGCGTAGCGGCATGGGCTACAGCAGTTACATCGCGATCGGCGACAGCTTCACGGAGGGCGTCGGCGACGACCTCCCGGACGGCCGGCAGCGCGGCTGGGCGGACTTCGTCGCCCTCGGGCTCGCCCTCGCCTCGCCGGAGCCGGTGAGCTACGCGAACCTGGCGATCCGCGGCCGCAAGCTCACCCCCATCCTCACCGAGCAGCTGGACCCGGCCATCGCCCAGCACCCGCAGCTCGTGAGCCTCAACGGCGGCGGCAACGACATCATGCGCCCGCGCGTCACCATCGCGTCGGTGGCGACGCAGCTCATCGACGCGGCCGACCGGGTGGCGGCCTCCGGCAGCACGATGCTGCTGCTCAGCGGCGCCAACCCGAGCCGGCACCTGCCGATGGGCGGGCTGCTGCGCAAGCGCGGCGACGAGCTCGCGGTCGCGGTGCGGGAGCTGCTCCCCCGCGACGGCGTGCTGTTCGTCGACAACTGGGCCGACGAGTCGCTGGAGGACATCCGCTACTGGTCGGCGGACCGCCTGCACCTCAACGCGCTCGGTCACGCCCGCGTGGCGAGCAACGTGCTCACGGCCCTCGGCGTGCCGGTCCCGAGCGCGTGGGGCGTGGAGGAGGTGGAGGCCGCGCCCGCGGGCGAGCCGTCCCGCCGCACCGCCGACTACTACCGCCGCTATGTGCTGCCGTGGATCGGCCGCCGGCTCACCGGCCGGTCGTCCGGCGACGGGCGGACGGCGAAGATCCCGGAGCTGACCGTGGTGGACCCGGCCTCCGCCCAGCCCCTCTAGCCGCCGAACAGGGGTCGCAACACGCCGTCATCCACGCTGCACAACGGCGTGTTGCGACCCCTGTTCGGCGGCGGCCGGATGCCCTCGGCTCAGTCGTTGTCGCCGCCCGTGGTGTCGATCCGGGTGGACCGCGCACCCCCGCCCCAGCGCCACTCCGCGACCTCCGGGATGTCCTCCCCGTGGTCCCGCGTGTACTGCCGCGCGTGCAGCCGTGCGTCCACCATCTCCTGCCGGAACGCGGCCTCCCGTGCGGCGAGTCCCGGCACCCGGTCGAGCACGTCGATCACCAAGTGGTAGCGGTCCAGGTCGTTGAGCATGACCATGTCGAACGGCGTGGTCGTCGTCCCCTCCTCCTTGTAGCCGCGGACGTGCAGGTTGTCGTGGCCGGCCCGGCGGTAGGTGAGCCGGTGGATCAGCCACGGGTAGCCGTGGTACGCGAAGATCACCGGCTTGTCCGTGGTGAACAGCGCGTCGTACTCGCGGTCGTTCAGCCCGTGCGGGTGCTCGCCCTCGCTCTGCAGCCGCATCAGATCCACCACGTTCACGACCCGCACCGCGAGGTCCGGCAGCCGGCGCCGCAGGATGTCCGCCGCGGCCAGCACCTCCAGCGTCGGGATGTCGCCCGCGCAGCCGAGCACCACATCCGGCTCCTCGCCGTCCCGCTCGGTCCCCGCCCAGTCGAACACTCCGATGCCGCGCGTGCAGTGCGCGATCGCGTCCGGCATGCTCAGCCAGTTCGGCGACGGCTGCTTGCCCGCGACCACGACGTTCACGTAGTCCACCGACCGGAGGCAGTGGTCGTAGGTCGAGAGCAGCGTGTTCGCGTCGAACGGCAGGTACACCCGGACGATGTCGGCCTTCTTGTTCATCACGTGATCGATGAACCCGGGGTCCTGATGCGAAGCGCCGTTGTGGTCCTGCCGCCACACATGCGAGCTGAGCAGGTAGTTCAGCGACGCCACCGGGCGCCGCCAGGGGATGTCGCGCGCGCTCTTCAGCCACTTGGCGTGCTGGTTGAACATCGAGTCCACGATGTGGATGAACGCCTCGTAGGAGTTCAGGACGCCGTGGCGACCGGTCAGCAGGTAGCCCTCGAGCCAGCCCTGGCACTGGTGCTCGCTCAGCACCTCCATCACCCGGCCGCTCGGCGCCAGGTGGTTGTCGGAGTCGATCGGCCAGTACTCCGCGTTCCACTGCTTGCCGGTCACCTCGTAGACGTCCTGCAGCCGGTTGGAGGCCGTCTCGTCCGGGCCGAACAGCCGGAAGTCGTGCGGGTTCTCGGCCATCACGTCGCGCAGCCAGCCGCCGAGGACGCGCGTGGCCTCCGCGACGGTCTCCCCCGGCGCCGGCACCTCGACGGCGTAGTCGCGGAAGTCGGGCAGGCGCAGGTCCCGCCGGAGCAGACCGCCGTTGGCGACCGGGTTGGCGCTCATCCTCCGGTCGCCCTCCGGCGCGTGCGACGCGATCAGCGGGACGGGCGCGCCGGACTCCTCGAACAGCTCCTGGGGCCGGTAGGACTGCAGCCAGCTCTCCAGCAGGCGGGTGTGCGCCTCGGTGTCGCGGGCGTCGGCGAGCGGCACCTGGTGCGAGCGCCAGTTGTTCTCGGCCGGGTGGCCGTCGATCTCCTTCGGGCAGGTCCAGCCCTTCGGCGTGCGCAGGATGAGCATCGGCCAGGCCGGCCGGTCGACCAGGTCGCCGGACTCGGCCGCGGCCTTGATCTCGGCGATCCGGTCCAGGATCTCGTCGAGCGTCGCGGCCATCCGCTTGTGCACCTCGCGCGGGTCCTCGCCGTCGAACCCGCCGGAGACGAGGTATGGCGTGTAGCCGTAGCCGCGCATCAGCTCCAGCAGCTCGGACTCCGGGATGCGGGCCAGCACGGTGGGGTTCGCGATCTTGTAGCCGTTGAGGTGCAGGATCGGCAGCACGACGCCG
Source organism: Leifsonia shinshuensis (assembly GCF_013410375.1). Taxonomy (NCBI): domain Bacteria; kingdom Bacillati; phylum Actinomycetota; class Actinomycetes; order Micrococcales; family Microbacteriaceae; genus Leifsonia; species Leifsonia shinshuensis. Next base: position 2,273,928 of record NZ_JACCFL010000001.1, on the reverse strand, counting down.
TCGGTCTTCGGGTTGAGGAACTTGTTCGAGTGCCAGGCCGTCGCCAGCGGACCGGTCTCGGCCTCCCCGTCGCCGACCACGGCCGCGACCAGCAGGTTCGGGTTGTCGAAGGCCGCGCCGTAGGCGTGCGACAGGGCGTAGCCGAGCTCGCCGCCCTCGTGGATGCTGCCGGGGGTCTCCGGCGCCGCGTGCGACGGGATGCCGCCCGGGAACGAGAACTGGCGGAAGAGTTTGCGCATCCCGTCCACGGTGCGGTCGATGCCGCTGTAGATCTCGCTGTACGTGCCGTCGAGGTACGCGCCGGCGACGACGCCGGGCCCGCCGTGGCCGGGACCCGCGACGAAGATCGTGTCGAGGTCGCGCTGCCGGATCGCGCGGTTGAGGTGCGCGTAGACGAAGTTGAGCCCCGGCGTGGTGCCCCAGTGCCCGAGCAGTCGCGGCTTGATGTCGTCGCGCGAGAGCGGACGGCGCAGCAGCGGGTTGTCGAGGAGGTAGATCTGGCCGACGGAGAGGTAGTTGGCGGCGCGCCACCAGGCGTCGAGCTGATCGAGTTCTTCTTCGGAGAGTGGGTTCGTCTCGGCCTGGGGCTTCGTGTCGGAGAGTGGCTTCGTCTCGGCCTGGGGCTTCGCGTCGGCCTGGGGCTTCGTGTTGGAGAGGACAGTGGCTGGGAGTTCGTTCGACGTCTCGCTCACGCCGGAATCCTACGAGCGGGCCGCTCCGAACAACAGGGGTGGAAACCTCGATCATCGACACGCCGGCCGGTCCGGTTGCGGTGCGGCACACGCGCCGCACGGCCCGGACCGCCACGATCCTCCTGCACGGTGCGGCCGGATCGTGGACGACCTGGCTGCCGGCGATCGAGGCCGCGGGCGGCGCCGACGCGCTCGACGATCTGGTCGTGCCCGACCTGCCGGGCTGGGGCGACTCGCCTGCCGATGTGAGCAGTCTCGACGCGCCCTCGCTCGCGTGGGCCGTGGCCGCGACGGCGCGCGGGCTCGGCTACGAGCGCTGGCGGGTGGTCGGTCACTCGATGGGAGGCTTCCTGGCCCTGGAGCTCGCGGCGCAGGAGCCCGCGGCGACCGAGTCCCTGCTGCTCGTGTCGGCCACGACCCTGGGCGCCCGCGGGGACCGGCTGGGCCGGTTCGGGCTGCTGCGCGCGTGCCCGGGACTGGCGCTGCTGCTGGTGGGGATGCGGCTGCTCGCCGCCTCCGGCGCGGCCGCGGCGCCGTTCGTCCGCGGACTCGACCGGCTGGGACTCCTCGGGCTGATGCTGGCGCCGCTCTTCGGCCGGCCGCAGCCGCTCACCGTGCACGAGCTCGCCCACGATCTGCGCCCCGCAGCGTTCGTCCGGGCGGTCGCCTGCGCTCTGCGCTATCCCGCGGCCGAGCGCTGGTCGCGGATCCGCTGCCCCGTCCTCGCCGTGCACGGCGACCATGATGTGTTCGTCGGCGCCGACGACGACGCCCGGCTGGCCGCGATCATCCCGCGCTTCTCGGCACTGACGCTGTCCGGCACCGGGCACTTCGGTCACGTCGAGCGACCGCGCTTCGTCGCGAGCGTCCTGGGTCCGCGATAGGTTCGTGAGCATGACGGGCGAAGTGGTCACGGAATCGGTCGACGCATCGACCTGGGACGAGCTGCAGACGGTGTTCGGCAGCAAGGGCGACGCCTCCTCGTGCTGGTGCCAGTGGTTCAAGCTCAGCCGCTCCGACTGGGACGCCGCCACCCGGGAGGACACCCGGGCGCTGTTGCACGAGCAGGTCGAGCAGGGCTCCCCCGGCGTCATCGCCCGGATCGACGGCGAGCCGGTCGGCTGGGCGGCGGTGGAGCCGTTCTCCGCCTATCCCGCGCTCGGCCGCTCGCCGATCACCCGGCGGCGGGAGGGCGACCCGGAGGACGTCTGGGCGGTCACCTGCTTCGTGGTCCGGATCGAGTATCGCAAGCGCGGGGTCGCCCGCGCCCTGCTCGCCGGCGCCCTCGAGCACGCCCGCGAGCGCGGCGCGACGATCGTGGAGGGCTACCCGGTCGATCCCGAGGCCCGGCCCTCGCTCACGGCCGCCGAGCGCTACCACGGCACGGTCTCACTGTTCCGCGACGGCGGGTTCGAGGAGGTGCGGCGGCCGAGCGCCACCCGCGCGATCATGCGCAGGACGCTGACCGCCTGAGCCACGCTGCCGGCGGCCGGGGAACTAAGCTCGGTCGGGTGAGTTCGCAGCGCAACCGGGTCGTCGTCGGAGCCGGCACCCAGGTCGCCACCGAGGTCAGCATCAACTTCGGCTCCTCGGTCGCCGGGCTGCTCATCCCGATCGTCGGCTCGCTCGTCGTGGTCGCCGTGCGGCAGCTGGTCACCGCCGTGTGCGTGCTGCCGTTCTACCGGCCGAAGCGCGCCGAGCTGACCTGGACGCGCCTCTGGCCGGCGCTCGCGCTCGGCGTGGTGCTGGCCGCGATGAACCTCAGCTTCTACGAGGCGGTCGGCCGGCTGGGCCTCGGGATCGCGGCGACGATCGAGTTCCTCGGCCCGTTCGCGCTCGCGCTCGCGGGCTCGCGACGGCTCCTGGACGCCGGCTGCGCCGTCGCGGCCGCGGGCGGAGTGGTGCTGCTCACCGCGACGGAGGGCGCCATCGACCCGATCGGCGTGGTCCTCGCCCTGACGGCGGCGGCGTCCTGGGCGGCGTACATCCTGCTGACCCGCCGGGTCGCCACCCGGCTGCCCGGGCTGGAGGGCCTCAGCGTGGCCAGTGTGGTCGCGACGGTGCTCACCGTGCCGCTGGCGCTGGTCGTCGTCGACTACAGCCGGATCGACTGGCGGGTCGCCGGGCTGCTGCTGACCGCCGGGATCCTCTCCTCGGCCGTGCCCTACAGCCTGGACACGTTCATCCTGCGGCGGATCACCCCGCGGCTCTACGCGGTCATCACCGCGTTCGGGCCGGTGATCGCCACGATCTTCGGTGTGATCGTGCTCGGCGAGCGCTTCGCGTTCGTCCAGCTCGTCGGCATCGTGATCGTCTGCCTCGCAGCCGGCGTCACCATCGCGACGCAGCGCGACCACCCGCGCTCCGACCTGGAGTCGACGGCCGAGACCATCCCCTAGCGAGCGGCAGCGCTCAGGACAGGACGTCCTTGGTCAGGAAGCGGCCGACGGCGAGGGCGCCGAAGACGGCGACGTAGCCGGCCTGCAGCCACAGGTTGGAGACGAACGAGTCCCAGACCAGCGGCGCGCGCAGGAAGTCCGCGAAGCCCAGCCAGTAGTGGCTGAACAGCCACGGGTGCAGGGCGTCGAGCTGCGGGAGCTGGTCCATCACCTGCGAGACGACGGCCAGCACGGCGGTCGCCGCCATCGCCCCGACCGGGCCGTCGGTCAGCGTCGACAGGAACAGGCCGATCGCGCACATGCCCAGCAGCGACACCACGATGTAGAGCGCGATGAGCAGCATCCGCACCGCCGCGTCGCCGAGCGGGACGACCGCCCCCGAGAGCAGGGTCACCGGTCCGATCGGGAAGAGCAGGGCGCCGATCACCGCGCCGGCGACCGCGACGGTGAGCGCCGCGGCGACGCAGAACACGGCGCAGCCGGCGAACTTCACCGCGAGCAGCCGCAGCCGGCCGGCCGGCGCGATCACGAGGTAGCGCAGCGTCCCGTGGCTCGCTTCGCCCGCGATGGTGTCGCCCGCGACGACCCCGATCGTGAGCGGCAGGAACAGCGGGACGCACACCACCAGCGCGGTGAAGGCTACGAACAGGCCGTTGCTGGTGATCTGGTCGAGGAACGCCGGGCCGCGGCCGTGGCCGGTGAGCCGCACCGCGACGGCGATGAGGATGGGCACGGCGGCCAGCGCGCCGAGCATCGCCCAGGTGCGCCAGCGCCGGAACATCACCGAGAGCTCGGAGCCGAGCAGCGCCCAGCCCGCCGACGGCCGGGCGCGACGCGCCGCGATCGAGGCGACCGGCCGCTCGACCGCCGCCGCGGCCTCGCGGCCGTCGACCGGGACCGCCTCACTGCTCGACATCGAAGCCCTCCCCCGTCAGCTCCACGAACCGCTCCTCCAGGCTGGAGGCGCGCACCGCCAAGCCGCGCAGCCGCACGCCGTCGCCGACCAGGGCGGCGGCGAGGTCCTCCACGGCCGGCGCGCCCTCGGGGAGGGCCGCCTCCACGCCGTCGCCGCCCTGCTCCGGGGCGAGCCCGAACCGCGCGAGCACCGTGGCGGCCGCGGCGCGGTCCGGCGTCGTCACGCTGACGCGCGGCCCGGAGGCGCTGCGGAGCTCGTCCAGCGAGCCCTGCGCCACCAGGCGGCCGGTGCGCATGATCGCCGCGTGCGTGCAGATCTGCTCGATCTCCGCCAGCAGGTGGCTGGAGACGAACACGGTGGTGCCCTCGTCGGCGAGCGAGCGGACCAGGTTGCGCACCTCGCGCGTCCCCTGCGGGTCGAGCCCGTTGGTCGGCTCGTCCAGCACGAGGAGGTCGCGGTCGGTGAGGAGGGCGCCGGCGATCCCGAGGCGCTGCTTCATGCCCAGCGAGTAGGCGCGCACGTGCTTGCCCGCCGCGTGCGTGAGGCCGACGCGCTCGAGCGCGGCGGCGACGCGCGCCGTGCGGGTGGCGCTCGGGGCGTACCGGTCGGCGGTGTCGCGGCGGACGAGGTTCGCCGCGCCGGAGAGATACGGGGCGAAGGCGGGTCCCTCCACGAGGGCTCCGACCCGCGGGAGGACGGTCGCGCCGCGGTCGGGCATCGCCTCCCCGAGCAGGTCGATCGAGCCCGCGGACGGCGAGATCAGGCCGAGCAGCATCCGGATGGTCGTCGTCTTGCCCGAGCCGTTCGGTCCGAGGAAGCCGAACACGGACCCGCGCGGCACCTCCAGGCTGAGCCCGTCGACGACGGCGCGCCCGCGGAAGCGCTTGGTCAGGCCGCTCGTCGCGATCGCGGGGGCGTCGCTCACCGGCGGTCGCTCACTGCGCGGCGGACTCGAGGGCGGACACCGGCACGGCGCCCGCGAGCAGCCGGCCGTCCGCCGTGACGAGGACCGACACGAGCGAGGTCGAGAGTGCCCGGCCGCCGCCGACCGGCTGGGTCAGCTGGGCGACCAGCGGGTCCGCCAGCGCCTGCGCGGGGACGGTGCCGGCCGGGAGGCTGACGATCGTCGCCCAGCCGGTGCCGGTGACCGTGGGCTTCGGCCGGTTCGTACCGGCGCTGGCGTGCTCGCCCGTCTTCGGCGCCTGCTCGGTCACCTTCGCGCCCTTCGGCGGGGTGAACGAGAACACGCTCGCGTCGGGCGCGCTCGGCGTGAAGTCCTTGAACCAGGCCTGGAAGGACGGCGAGGAGGCCCCGCGTGCCGTGACCTGGACCTGCAGCGGCAGGCCGGTCTGCCCGTCCACCGCGATCGACACCGAACCCACCAGGGTGGCGTCGGTGCGCGGCGTCAGCACCAGATCGTAGGCGTCGCGGTTCGCGACCTTCGTGTTCGGGCCGAGCGTCACCTTCGTCGACGGGTCGACCGCGGCGAGGAACTTCTCGGCCAGCGCCTGCGGCGTGGTCGCCGTGGCGTCGGGCGTCGGGGTGGCCGCACCGCTCTTCTCGTGCGCGGGGACCGTCGCGTGCGTGACCGACTGGTCGCTGGACTGGTAGAGCCAGACGTCCGACCCGTTGCGGATCGCGTCGCGCTCGGCGAGCTGGTCCAGGAGCTGCACCCGGACCTTGGTCGGTCCGTCGACGTAGACCTTGGCGCTGTGGTCGCCCATCAGCAGCGAGAGCGTACTCGCGATGGAGCTGTCAGCGCTGGACGAGCCGCCGCCCGTCTTCGGGATGCTCGGCAGCCCCAGGTCGGAGGTCTGCTCGACGGTGCCGGAGAACGCCTTGGTGTCGCTCGACGCGACCAGCCGGAGGACGTCCTCCGGCGACTTGACGGGCAGGTCGGCGGCGCCGGCCGCGAGCGGGATCGCGATCGCTCCCGCGGCGATGGCGGCGGGGACGACGATGGCCGGGAGCCAGCGGACGAGGCGGTGCTTCATAGTCCCGAGGATACGCTCGGGACCCCGCCGCCGACCCTTCCGATTCGGTGGGAGAAGGGGAAATCATCCCCTGGTATGACACCCCGGTCCAACCCGCGCCGGCGAGCCATTCCGTTTGGCGTCTATGATGTCAGCACTGATGGCTGCAATGTCACACTACAGCTAGGCTGAACTGCTATCAGCGCTCGCGGAGCGCTCGTCGGGAACGCAACGGCTGCGTCGGGCAGTCCTCTCGGGAACGCTCGGAGTTCGTGGCAGACGCAGCGTCGGGCATCCCCGTGAGGCGGCGTTGGAACGGCTGCGACAAAGAAGGAAGGCGCATCGTGGGTTTGAGCTACGACTCGGGCGACTCGGAAAACGTGAAGACCGCATTAGAGGCCAACCTCACCGCCGCCTCCACGGCGCTGGACAAGCTGGAGAGCGCGTCGAAAAGGCTTCTCGCCGGCCTCGGCACCGGTGAGCTGTCCGGGAAAGGCTATTCCGCCGTCGATGCGTTGTTCGCGTGGGTCGTCGTGCCCTGTATCGCGCGGGCGAAGGGTGAAATCGACGCGATCCGGGGTGAACTCGACACGTATGTTCGCGAGGACGCGAAGGTCAGCCGATGGGGCGTTCTGAAAGAGGACGAGCTGACCACCCAGCTGGTCGCGACCACGACCCAGCGGGATGCCACCGAGCGTCTGATGGAGGCAAACAGCCATGCCGCGGACTCCGCGGTGGCGGTGCCGGGCTTGAGCGAGTCGCTGCGGATGGCGAACACTCAGCTGCAGCTGGTCTTGAACGAGCTGGAAAGGCAGATCCGCGACCTGGAAGACAGGTTGACGGCGCTCCAAGCCTTCGCATCCGCGACGCAGGGCCTGTTTCGCGACGGCTTGTCGAAACTGGACTCCGCCATCAGGGACACCGTCGCGCTCCTGGAGCAACTCGGCGGCGGTGTCGGGATCAGTGCACCGCCCGCACGGGCGAAAGCTCTCGTCTACCTGGTGGGCCTGGGGTCGTCGAAGGATTGGTCGACCGCGACGGCCGCCGAGTTGTCGTCGCTGCTGAACGACGTGTCCCCGTCGCAGATGAAGGCGTTGCTGGCTGCCCACCCGGAGTTGCTTCAGAGGTTCTGGGACCACCCGCCCGCGCCGGAGAAGACGGCTGCGTGGTGGAAGAAGCTCGACGCGACGCAGCGCAAGGAGTGGGCGAACGCGGTCCCGAGGCTCGTCGGCAACCTCGACGGCGTCCCGCCACGGGTGCGCTCCGACGCGAATCGTGAATGCCTGAAGTCCGACCTCGCCGACGCGAAGAAACGACTCACCGACGCCAAGGCGGATCCTGAACTCGGCTCGCCGTTCGAGGGGGTCCGTCGAAGCGCACTGGGTCGTCTCGCTGAGGCGCAGAAACTGGCCGACACGCTCTCGCGTATCGATATCGCCTACGGCAAGGGTCCGACCGGCACCCCGCCGCACGAGCTGTATGTCTACCAACCCGGTGAACGCACCAAGGTCGCCATCAGCACCGGGCTTCTGGAGACCGCCGACCACATCAGCGTCGTGGTTCCCGGGATGGGAACCACCGCCGACGACATCGGACAGTACGGCAATGCCGCGAGAGACCTGCGGCAGCAGCAATGGCAGGCGTCAGGTGTTGATCCAAGCAAGATCGCAGTGCTGTCCTGGCTGGACTACGACCCTCCCAGCAGCACGGATGTGTGGGGCGTCAGGCAGGACGACCTCGCCACCGCGGGGGCGGAGAGACTGGGAAACACGCTGCGCGGGCTGACCGCGGTGAAGGACTGGCCGGCGAACGCGGTCGGGCTCTCGGTCGTGGGGCACTCGTACGGGACCGACGTCGCCACGCTTGCCCTGACCCAGAAGGGAGTCACCGCTGGGCATGTCGTGCTCCTCGGCTCGGCGGGTATTGCCGGAAGCGTCCCGTCAGCGGCGGCGTTGCATGTGCCGGGCGGGGAGGTCTACGCGACCCAGGGTACCCGCGACGGGTGGGCCGTGATCGGGCAGCTCATTTCCGGGCGCCTCGACCCCACCAGCCCGAGCTTCGGCGCGCACCCGTTCAGCGCGGAGGCCACGTCTCTGGATGGTCTCGACCTGAAGGGGATCACGAAACACGGCCCGTTCGGTAACGGTCCGAAAACCCCCGACTCCTACAGCTACCTCGACAACCGTACCTCCGCCCGATACGCAACGGCGATGGCGACGATGGGACGCGGGCAGGAACTCCCCACCGGTGGGACCCCGCAGGACCGATCGGCGGTGCCGAACCCGCAACCGCGCCCGAGCCCGACACCGTCGGGGGCACGACAATGAGCAGGACGATCACGGCCGCCCCCCGCACAATACTGCGTGTTGTCGCATTGGCAGCACTGCTCGCCACAGGAGCGCTGGCGGGGTGCGTAGCACAGCCCAAGACGGCGAAGGAGATCCAAGAGATGGAAGACCAAGACAGAGCAGACCGCGCAGCGGTCGAACACGAAATCCAGCGCCTCTACGACGAGGCGACAGCCCTGGTCTCTGACACCTGGCCGACACCTGAAGCGGAGTGGGGGTACGGGTGTGGCGACTATGCCGATGGCACCCCGTCCGAGAGCTGGAACATCGCGAACCAGTACAAGGGTCCGACGAAGTCCAGTCCTGCGGAGACGGCGGAGCGGGTTGCGCAGTTGTGGACCGATCACGGGTTCCCGACGAAGGTGGTCGAGGACAATCGGATCTACCCGCCGCGGAAGGTGGTGTCGTACCCGCCGTATCTGACCGGTGTTCGTGCAGACGGCCTGGGGATCGTGTTCACGATCGGTGAGAACTACGCCGACTTCATCGGCAACAGCCAGTGTGCTCCGGAGGACCCCGACGACCCACGGCTGCCGAAGAACTGGTGAGGGTGCTTCCTTGAGAAGGAGTTCTCTCAGAGCGAGTCGCCCGGCATGGCTGGTGGGTGCTAACGACTGCAGACGAGTCCCGCCGCGTGCTAATTGTCGTGGCGCTCGCCGCGCACACACAGAACGAAGAGGAACACAATGAGCGAGTTGTCAGAGCCGGCCAACGAGACCCCAGCGGAGAACGCCGTGCGGCGGAGGCGGGGATTCGGATGGAGTGTCGCCGCGTTGGTGTGCGGCGTGGCCACAGTGGTCGCGTGGCTTGTCGGGCTTCGCTTTGAGTCGATCCTTCCTGCTGTTCTGGCGATCATTGCAGGCGTGGTCGGGATCTACCGCGAGCCTCGTGTACGCGCCCTGGCGATCGTGTCAATGATACCTCCGGGCCTCAACCTCGCCCTCTGGGCTTATTTCGTCGTGCTCACCTACATCACTTTTGCGAGGCCCTGAAATCCGAAGGGAATCACGAGCGCGACGGCCGCGCTCTCGGTCTTGAAGCACTCGCACGGGACGAGCGCCGCTGCCCCCACGCTGGCCCGGAAGGATGTGTCGGCGGTGCTTGTCGTTCCGTCGCCTGCCTGAGTCCCGGAGACGGCTTCGCGAACGCTGAGAACTACGCCGCCTTCCGGGGGGGGGGTAAAGCCGATGCGCTCCGGAAAACCCCGACGACGCGGTACTGCCGAAGAACTGGTGAAGGCCGGTGCTGACTCAGGCCCTCACGGCATGAACCCTACGCTCCCACGTGACCCGCGCAGGATACGCGGAAGGCCCCGCCGGAGCGGGGCCTTCCTCATCCGCCCTAGAGGACGTCGCCGACCTTGTGGACGCGGATGTCGTTGGTGGTTCCGGGGATCCCGGGAGGGGAACCGGAGATGATGATGACCTTGTCGCCGTTCTCGGCGCGGCCCGTCGACTTGAGCGCCTCGTCCACCTGGGCGACCATCTGGTCGGTGTGGGTGACGCGGTCCACGACGAACGACTCGACGCCCCAGAACAGGGACATCCGGCGCCGCACCGACTCCTCCGGCGTGAACGCCAGGATCGGGATCTTGTTGCGCAGGCGGGACATCCGGCGGGCCGACTCGCCCGACTCGGTGAACACGCAGAGGTACTTGGCCTCCACGAAGTCGGCGACCTCCACCGCGGCGAGCGTGATCGCGCCCGACTGGGTGCGGGGACGCGTACCGAGCGGCTGGATGCGGTCGAGGCCGTGCTCCTCGGTGGAGGTGACGATGCGCGCCATGGTGGCCACGGTGATCGCCGGGTACTCGCCGACGCTCGTCTCGCCGGAGAGCATGACCGCGTCGGCGCCGTCCAGGACGGCGTTGGCGACGTCGGAGGTCTCGGCACGGGTCGGCACGGGGCTGGAGATCATCGACTCGAGCATCTGGGTGGCGACGATGACCGGCTTGGCGGCCCGGCGGGCCAGCTCGACCGCGCGCTTCTGCACGATCGGGACGGCCTCCAGCGGGAGCTCCACGCCGAGGTCGCCGCGGGCGACCATGATGGCGTCGAAGGCCTCGATGATCTCCTCGAGCGCCTCGACGGCCTGCGGCTTCTCGATCTTGGCGACGACGGGGACCTTGCGGCCCTCCTCCGCCATGATCTCGTGCACCCGCTCGATGTCCGCCGCGTTGCGCACGAACGACAGCGCGATGATGTCGGCGCCGAGCTTGAGGCCCCAGCGCAGGTCGGCCTCGTCCTTCTCGGACAGCGCGGGCACGTTGACCGCGACGCCGGGGAGGTTGATGCCCTTGTTGTTGGAGACCGGGCCGGCGACGACGACCTCGGTGGTGACGACGTTGCCCTCGACCTCGACGACGCGCACGCGCACCTTGCCGTCGTCGATCAGGAGGAAGTCGCCCGGCTTGACGTCCTGCGGCAGGCCCTTGAACGTCGTCGACGAGATCTCCTTGGTGCCGATGATGTCATCGGTGGTGATCTTGAAGATGTCGCCCTGGGCGAGATCGTAGGGGCCCGCCTCGAACTTCCCGAGACGGATCTTGGGACCCTGGAGGTCGACCAGGACCGCGACGGGCTTCCCCGCGTCGTCGGCGGCCTTGCGCACGTTGGCGTAGACCCCCTCGTGCACGTCGTAGCTGCCGTGGCTCAGATTCATCCGAGCGACGTCGACGCCCGCATCGATGATCGCGCGGATGTTGTCGTAGCTGGAGGTCGCCGGACCGAGGGTCGCGACGATTTTCGCCCTTCTCATGGGTTTTTCAGTGCTCCGTGATTCTCGCACCCCTGACGGCGCGTTCTCGTGGTGGAGGGGATCAGACGAGGATGCCCCGGTCGGTGGGGCGGACCGGGGACGGCAACTCCGTCTCCCCTTCAAGATACCGGTCGACGGCGGCTGCCGCTGCCCGGCCCTCTGCGATGGCCCAGACGATGAGCGACTGCCCGCGGCCGGCGTCGCCGGCGACGAACACGCCGGCCTCGCTGGTCTGGTAGTCGCCGTCGCGGGCCACGTTACCCCGGTCGTCGAACGGGAGGCCGAGCTGGGCGCCCAGGTCCTCCTGCTCCGGACCGGTGAAGCCGAGCGCCAGCAGCACGAGGTCCGCGGGGATCTCGCGCTCGGTTCCGGCCTTCGGCACGCGCCGGCCGTCGAGGTACTCGGTCTCCGCGACGCGGAGGGCCCGCACCTCGCCGAACTCGTTGGCGAGGAACTCGACGGTGGAGGCGAGGTACTCGCGCACACCGCCCTCCTCGTGGGCGCTCTGGACCTCGAACAGGGTCGGGGTCACCGGCCACGGCTGGTGCGCGGGGCGCTCCGCCGGCGGCTGCTTGCCGATCGCGAGGTTGGTGACGCTCGCCGCGCCCTGGCGGTGCGCGGTGCCGATGCAGTCGGCGCCGGTGTCGCCGCCGCCGAGCACGATGACGTGCTTGCCGTCCGCGGTGATCTGGTCGGCGACCTGGTCGCCCGCGCCGGCCTTGTTCTGCTGGACGAGGTACTCCATCGCGAAGTGCACGCCGGCCAGGTCGCGGCCCGGGATCGGGAGGTCGCGCGGGACCATCGCGCCGGTGGCGACCACGACCGCGTCGTAGCGCGCGCGCAGGTCGTCCCAGGCGATGTCCACGCCGATGTTCACCCCGGCGCGGAACCGGGTGCCCTCGGCCATCATCTGGTTCAGCCGCGCCTCGAGGTGCTTCTTCTCCATCTTGAAGTCCGGGATGCCGTAGCGCAGCAGGCCGCCGATCCGGTCGTCGCGCTCGTAGACGGCGACGGTGTGGCCGGCGCGGGTGAGCTGCTGGGCCGCGGCGAGGCCGGCGGGGCCGGAGCCGACGACGGCGACGGTCTTGCCGGTGAGGCGCTCCGGCGGGTGCGGCTGCACCCAGCCGTTCTGCCAGGCCTGGTCGATGATCGACACCTCGACCTGCTTGATCGTCACAGCGGGCTGGTTGATGCCGAGCACGCACGACGACTCGCAGGGCGCCGGGCAGAGCCGGCCGGTGAACTCCGGGAAGTTGTTGGTCGCGTGCAGGCGCTCGATGGCCTGGCGGCCCTCCCCGCGCCACATCAGGTCGTTCCACTCCGGGATGAGGTTGCCGAGCGGGCAGCCCTGGTGGCAGAACGGGATGCCGCAGTCCATGCAGCGCCCGGCCTGCCGGCGCAGCTGCGCCGGGTCGCCCGCCTCGTAGACCTCTTTCCAGTCCATGAGCCGGACCGAGACCGGCCGCCGCTTGGGGAGCTCGCGCTCCGTCGTCTTCAGAAAACCCTTCGGGTCAGCCACCGGTCACCTCCAAGTCGACAGGAACCTTCGGGTCAGGCAGCATCATCCGCCGGTCACCTCCAAGATCCGATTCCACACAACATCGCCGTCGGGGTCGAGCCCCTCGTCGACGGCCTCCTGACGCATCTGCAGCACCGCCGCGTAGTCGCGCGGCAGCACCTTGACGAACTTCGCGACCGTGGCGTCCAGGTCGGCCAGCATCCGCTCGGCGAGGGCCGAGCCGGTCTCCGCGCGGTGCTTCTCGAGCAGGTCGCGGACGATCTCGATGTCGGCGCTGCCGAGCGGCAGCAGCTCCAGTTCGCCGGTCGCGAGCGCCTCGCGGTTGACCCGCTCGCGCTTGAGGTCGTACACGTACGCCGTGCCGCCGGACATGCCGGCGCCCAGGTTGCGGCCGGTGCCGCCCAGGATGACCGCGAGGCCTCCCGTCATGTACTCCAGCGCGTGGTCGCCCACGCCCTCGACGACCGCGGTCGCGCCCGAGTTGCGCACCAGGAAGCGCTCGCCCACGATGCCGCGGATGAACATGCTGCCCTGCGTCGCGCCGTAGCCGATCACGTTGCCCGCGATCACGTTGCGCTCGGCCGGGAAGACGCTGCCCTGCGGCGGGCGGACGACGATCTGGCCGCCGGAGAGGCCCTTGCCGACGTAGTCGTTGGAGTCGCCCTCCAACCGCAGCGTGATGCCCGCAGGGAGGAACGCGCCCAGCGACTGGCCGGCCGAGCCGGTCAGCGTGATGTCGATCGTGCCGGTCGGCAGGCCGTTCTCGCCGTGACGGGCCGTGACCTCGTGACCGAGCATGGTGCCGACGGCGCGCTCCGTGTTGCGGATCGGCAGCGACAGCGCCAGCGACGCGCCCTCCGAGCCGGGGTGGGCGGAGGCGAGCACGTCGTGCGCGGCCTGGATGAGCTGGTTGTCGAAGTGCGCGTCCAGCTCGTGGTCCTGCTGACGGCCGTTCTTGCGCGGCGCGTCCTCCGGGAACTCCGGCCCGCGCAGGATCGGCGTGAGGTCCATGCCCGACGCCTTCCAGTGCTCGATCGCGCGGTCGGCGTCGAGGAGCTCGGCGTGGCCGATCGCCTCGTCCAGGCTGCGGAACCCGAGCTCGGCCAGGTACTCCCGCACCTCCTGCGCGATGAACTCGAAGAAGTTGACCACGAACTCCGGCTTGCCGGAGAACCGCGAGCGCAGCTCCGGGTTCTGGGTGGCGACGCCGACCGGGCAGGTGTCCAGGTGGCAGACGCGCATCATGACGCAGCCGGACACCACCAGGGGCGCGGTGGCGAAGCCGAACTCCTCGGCGCCGAGCAGGGCGCCGACGATGACGTCGCGGCCGGTCTTCAGCTGACCGTCCACCTGCACGACGACGCGCTCGCGCATGCCGTTGAGCATGAGGGTCTGCTGCGTCTCGGCGAGCCCCAGCTCCCACGGCGTTCCCGCGTGCTTGAGCGAGTTGACCGGGGACGCGCCGGTTCCGCCGTCGTGGCCGGAGACCAGGATGACGTCGGCCAGCGCCTTCGCGGTGCCCGCGGCGACCGCGCCGATGCCGGACTCGCTCACCAGCTTGACGTGAACGCGGGCCTGCGGGTTCGCGCGCTTCAGGTCGAAGATGAGCTGCTTGAGGTCCTCGATCGAGTAGATGTCGTGGTGCGGGGGCGGCGAGATGAGCCCGACGCCCGCGGTCGCGTGCCGGGTGCGCGCCACCCACGGGTAGACCTTGGTCGGCGGCAGCTGACCGCCCTCGCCGGGCTTGGCGCCCTGGGCGAGCTTGATCTGGATGTCGTCCGCGTGGGTCAGGTACATCGACGTGACGCCGAACCGGCCGGACGCGACCTGCTTGATCGCGCTGCGGCGCTCCGGGTCGAGCAGGCGGTCCAGGTCCTCTCCGCCCTCGCCGGTGTTCGACTTGGCGCCGAGCCGGTTCATGGCGATGGCGAGGGTCTCGTGCGCCTCCTTGGAGATGGAGCCGTAGCTCATCGCCCCGGTGGAGAAGCGCTTGACGATCGACTCGACGGGCTCGACCTCGTCGATCGGGACCGCGGGACGCTCGCCGGTGCGCAGCGTGAACATGCCGCGCAGCGTCATCAGCGACTCGGCCTGGTCGTCCACGAGCTTGGTGTACTCGCGGAAGACGTCGTACCGCCGGGTGCGCGTGGAGTGCTGCAGGCGGAACACCGTCTCCGGGTTGAAGAGGTGCGGCGAGCCGTCGCGGCGCCACTGGTACTCGCCGCCGGTCTGCAGCCGCTCGTGCGCGAGGATCGCGCCCTCGGGCGGGTAGGCCGCGGTGTGGCGCGCCAGGTTCTCCGCTGCGATGACGTCGATGCCGACGCCGCCGAGCTTGCTCGTCGTCCCGGTGAAGTACTGGTCCACGAACTCCTGGCTGAGGCCGACCGCCTCGAACGCCTGGGCGCCCGCGTAGGACGACACAGTCGAGATGCCCATCTTGGACATGATCTTCAGGACGCCCTTGCCGAGCGCCTTGATCACGTTCTTGACGGCCTTCTCCGGCGTGACGCCCGTGATCATCCCGCTGCGGACGAGCTCCTCGCAGGTCTCCATCGCCAGGTACGGGTTGATCGCCGAGGCGCCGTAGCCGATCAGCAGCGCGACGTGGTGCACCTCGCGGACGTCGCCCGCCTCCACGATGAGACCGCACTTCATGCGGTTCTCGGTGCGGATCAGGTGGTGGTGCACGGCCGCGAGCATGAGCAGCGACGGGATGGGCGCGAGGTCCTTGGTGGAGTCGCGGTCGCTCAGCACGATGAAGTGGGCGCCGGCCTCGATGGCCTCGTCCACCTCGTCGCACAGCTCGGCGAGGCGCGCCTGCATGGCGTCCGGCCCGGCGTCGGACCGGTACAGGCCGCGCAGCGTCGTGGTGAGCCGGCTGCCCGGGCGCGGGTCGATGTGCTGGATCTTGGCCAGCTCGTCGTTGTCGATCACCGGGAAGTCGAGGACGACCTGGCGCGCGTGCTCGGGGCCGGCCGTGAGCAGGTTGCGCTCCGGGCCGAGGCCGAGCGCGAGGGAGGTGACGACCTCCTCGCGGATGGAGTCGAGCGGCGGGTTGGTGACCTGCGCGAACTGTTGGGTGAAGTAGTCGAACAGCAGCCGGGGTCGTTCGGAGAGCACCGCGACCGGGGTGTCCGAGCCCATCGCGCCGAGCGGCTCCGCGCCCGTCGTCGCCATGGGCTTCAGCAGGACGCGCACTTCCTCCTCGGTGTAGCCGAAGGTGCGCTGACGGCGGGTGACGGAGGCCGGGGTGTGCACGATGTGCTCGCGCTCCGGGAGGTCCTTGAGGTTGATCCGGCCCTCGGCGAGCCACTCGCCGTACGGCGCGCTCGCGGCGAGCTCCGACTTGATCTCGTCGTCCTCGATCAGGCGGCCGGCCACGGTGTCGACCAGGAACATCCGGCCGGGGCGCAGGCGGCCCTTGCGCACGACGCGGCTCGGCTCGATGTCCAGCACGCCGACCTCGGAGGCCAGCACGACCAGCCCGTCGTTGGTGACGACGTAGCGGCCGGGGCGCAGGCCGTTGCGGTCGAGCGTCGCGCCGACGAGCGAGCCGTCGGTGAACACGATCGCCGCCGGGCCGTCCCACGGCTCCATGAGCATCGAGTGGTACTCGTAGAAGTCGCGACGGACCGGGTCGATCTCGGTCTGGTTCTCCCAGGCCTCCGGCACCATCATCATGACCGCGTGCGGCAGCGAGCGGCCGGTGAGCGAGATGAGCTCCACGACCTCGTCGAACGACGCCGAGTCGGAGGCGCCGGGCGTGACGATCGGCAGCACGGGCGACAGGTCGCCGAGCAGCTCGCTCTCCAGCTGGGACTGCCGGGCGCGCATCCAGTTGCGGTTGCCCGAGACCGTGTTGATCTCGCCGTTGTGCGCGATCAGCCGGAACGGCTGCGCGAGCGGCCAGGACGGGAACGTGTTGGTCGAGTAGCGCGAGTGCACCAGGGCGAGCTTGGACGCGAAGCGCTGGTCGGAGAGGTCCGGGTAGAACGGCTCCAGCTGGAGCGTCGTGACCATGCCCTTGTAGACCAGCGTGCGGCTGGACAGCGACGAGAAGTACAGGTCGAGCTCGCGCTCGGCGCGCTTGCGCAGGAAGAAGGTCAGGCGGTCGAGCGCGATGCCGGCGACCGGCTCCCCGCGCTCGTCGGTGCGGGTGCTCGAGACGAAGAGCTGCTCGATGACCGGCATGGCGTCGCGGGCCAGCGTGCCGAGCTCCTCCGGGCGGACCGGGACCGGACGCCAGCCCAGCACGGTGAGGTCGTGCTCGGCGGCGATCGCCTCGACGGCCGTCTTCACGCTCTCGCGTGCGGCGGCGTCGGTCGGCAGGAACGCGTTGCCCACCGCGTAGCGGCCGGCGCCGGGCAGGTCGAGCCCGGCGACCGCCCGCAGGAAGGCGTCGGGGATCTGCGTGATGATGCCCGCGCCGTCGCCGGTGCCGGCGTCGGAGCCGACCGCGCCGCGGTGCTCCAGGTGGCGCAGCGCTTCGAGCGCGGCGTCGATGATGTCGTGACCGGCTGTCCCGCGGAGCGTCGCGACCATGGCGAGGCCGCAGGCGTCCTTCTCGGCGGCGGGGTCGTAGAGACCCTGCTTTCCGGGAACCGTGCTGAACCGGGAATGGGGAGGCGTGACCGCCATATTTCGACCGTCCTCACAGTGTCGTGGATGTGGGGATGTGGAGTGCGGGGACGCCTTCGGCCCGATGCTGGGAGGTTCCGCCGCAACTGCGCCGGGCTTGTGTGCGGCCCGGGGGTCGGTGCGGTCAGGTAGTGCTTATGGGATCAGCCTCTACGGGGTGTGTTGTTCTGAGCCGGCGGAGGTCATCCGCGCGACGGGCTTGTGGCCTTGGCTCCGGCGGACGCGGTGGGCTCCCCGTCGCCATCGACGAAGTCCTCGTCGTCCGAGTCCGTGTCGTCAGAGTCTACCTCAGCATCGGGGCGAACCCATTCACGGCCCGGTCGGTAGACGCTGGGCTCGAGGCCGGGGTGGCGCCGGGACTGCACGATGAAGATCACGATGCCCAGCACGACGGCGAGGAACGCGGCCCAGACGTTGCTCGGGATGCCGAGGAACGAGAACTCGCTCGGGTCGATGCGGATCGACTCCAGGTAGGAGCGGCCGAGGCCGTACCAGATCAGGTAGACGGCCAGCGTCTTGCCCCACTGCAGACGGAACTTGCGCTCCAGGAAGACGATGACGACGACGCCGATGACGTTCCAGATGATCTCGTAGAGGAACAGCGGCTGGAACAGCGTGTCGGCGGGCAGTCCGACCGGGATGGCCTTGTTGCCCGCGTCGATCTGCAGGCCCCACGGCAGGTTGGTCGGCAGGCCGAACAGCTCCTGGTTGAAGTAGTTGCCGAGCCGGCCGATCGCCTGGGCGAGCAGCAGGGCGGGCGCGAGGGCGTCCGCGACGCTCCAGAACCGCAGGCCGCTGATGCGGCAGGCGATCCAGATGCCGACGGCGCCGCCGATGAGCGAGCCGAAGATGGCGTTGCCGCCCTCCCAGATCGCGAACACGTTGAGCAGGTTCGCGCCGGGGTAGAAGTAGTCGGACGGGTGCGTGAACACGTGGTAGAGCCGCGCGCCGATGATGCCGAGGACGACCGCCCAGAGCATGATGTCGAGGATGACGCCCGGCTCGGCTCCGCGCTTGGTGAGGCGTCGGGAGGTCCAGAGCGCGGCGACCACGATGCCAATCAGGATCATGATGGCGTAGGTCTGGATGCGCCAGTGCAGCCCGAAGATGTCGATCGGGATCTGCTGCCACTCGGGTCCCGGGCTCGGGATGCTGGCGAACCAGCTGCTCATCGTCGCGACCACGCGATGACTACCTTTCGTATCCGATGGAGTCCGGCGCCGAGCGGCGCACGGCCTCCAGTCTAAGTGTTGGTCGGAGGTCTCCCCGACGTCGCGTGGTTACGCGCTCGCGCCCTGGCGCACCGTGCCGCGCGCGAGCTCGGCCGCCACGCGGCCGGCCTCCGCGACTCCCCCGTCGGCCAGCGCCTTCACGAGGGCCGAGCCCACGATCGCGCCGTCGGCGTACTCGAGCACCTCGGCGACCTGCGCCGCGGTGGAGATGCCGAGGCCGACGCAGGTGCTCGTGGCGCCGACGTCGCGCAGGCGGCCGACGAGCGTGCGGGCAGCCGCGTCGACATCGCTGCGTGCTCCGGTGATGCCCATCGTGGAGACGGCGTACACGAAGCCGCGGCTGTGCTCGACGGTCGAGCGCAGGCGCGCGTCGGTCGAGGAGGGCGCGGCGAGGAAGACTCGGTCGAGCCCGGTGCGGTCGGACGCGGCCAGCCAGGCCGCGCCCTCGTCGGGGATCAGGTCCGGCGTGATCAGGCCGGCGCCGCCCGCGGCGGCCAGGTCGTCCGCGAAGCGGTCGACGCCGTACTGCAGCACCGGGTTCCAGTAGGTCATCACCAGCACCGGCACGTCCACGCGCTGGGTGATCTCGCGCACCGCCGTGAAGCCGTCGCGCAGGCGGAAACCGTTGGAGAGCGCCTGCTGGGTCGCCGCCTGGATCACCGCACCGTCCATGACGGGGTCGGAGTACGGCAGGCCGAGCTCGATGACGTCGACGCCGTTCTCGGCGAGGGCCACCGCCGCGTCGACGCTGGTCTGCAGGTCGGGGAAGCCGGCCGGGAGGTAGCCGATCAGGGCGCCGGCGGCCTCCGTGTTGCGGCGGGCGATGGTGTCTGCCACGCGGCTCACGACTGCACGGCTCCTTCGTCGATCAGGCCGAAGTAGCGTCCGGCGGTCTCCATGTCCTTGTCGCCGCGGCCGCTGAGGTTCACCAGCACGATGCCGTCCGGGCCGAGCTGCTTGCCGAGCTCCAGCGCGCCGGCGAGGGCGTGCGCGGACTCGATGGCCGGGATGATGCCCTCGGTGCGGCTGAGGAGGCGCAGGGCCTCCATCGCCTCGGCGTCGCTCACCGGGCGGTACTCGGCGCGGCCGATCGAGGCGAGCCAGGAGTGCTCGGGGCCGACGCCCGGGTAGTCGAGCCCGGCGGAGATGGAGTGCGACTCGATGGTCTGGCCGTCCTCGTCCTGCAGCAGCATGCTGCGCGCGCCGTGCAGGACGCCGGGGCGGCCCTTGGTGATCGTCGCGGCGTGCCGTGGGGTCTCCGCGCCCTCGCCGCCGGCCTCGAAGCCGACCAGGCGCACGTCCTCGTCGTCCAGGAACGCGTGGAAGATGCCCATCGCGTTCGAGCCGCCGCCGACGCAGGCCGCGACGGCGTCGGGCAGGCGGCCGGTCAGCGCGAGCACCTGCTCGCGGGCCTCCTCGCCGATGATCTTCTGGAGGTCGCGCACCATCTCGGGGAACGGGTGCGGGCCCGCCACCGTTCCGAAGATGTAGTTGGTGTTCTCGACGTTGGTGACCCAGTCGCGCATCGCGTCGTTGATCGCGTCCTTGAGGGTGCGCGAGCCGGTCTTGACGGCCATGACCTCGGCGCCCAGCAGGCGCATGCGAGCGACGTTGAGCGCCTGGCGCTCGGTGTCGACCTCGCCCATGTAGATCGTGCACTCGAGGCCGAACAGCGCGGCGGCGGTCGCGGTGGCGACGCCGTGCTGGCCGGCGCCGGTCTCGGCGATCACCCGGGTCTTGCCGATCCGCTTGGTGAGGATGGCCTGGCCGAGCACGTTGTTGATCTTGTGCGAGCCGGTGTGGTTGAGGTCCTCGCGCTTGAGGATGATGCGGGCGCCGCCGCCAGGTTGACCGTTGAACGCAGCCGCGGCGAAGCGCGGCACCTCGGTGATGATGCTGGGGCGCCCGGTGTAGCTGCGGTGCAGCTCGTCCAGCTCGGCGTGGAACGCGGGGTCGGCCTTCGCCGCCTCCCACGCCACGGTGAGCTCGTCGAGGGCGGCGACGAGGGACTCGGGCACGAAGCGCCCGCCGAACTCGCCGAAATAGGGTCCGTGTTCAGAACGAAGGGACATCAGGCTCCAAGGAACTGGCCGAGCGTGGCGATCGGGTCGCTCGTGACGAGCGCCTCGCCGACGAGCACGACATCCGCGCCCGCCGCCCGGTAGTGCGCGACGTCGGCGGCCGACTTCACGGCCGACTCCGCCACGCGGATGACGCCGGACGGGTACCGGTCGGCCAGGCGGCCGAACAGGTCGGGGTCCAGCTCGAACGTCGAGAGGTTGCGCGCGTTGACGCCCACCAGCTTCGCACCGGTGTCGAACGCGCGGCTCAGCTCGTCCTCGGTGTGCGCCTCGACGAGCGCGGTCATTCCGAGGTCGGCGATGAGGTCGTGGAGCTCCACGAGCCGCTGCTGATCGAGCGCGGCGACGATGAGCAGCACGAGGTCGGCCCCGGCGGCGCGCGCCTCGAGCACCTGGTAGGGCTCGGCGACGAACTCCTTGCGGAGGACCGGGAGGGTTACCGCGGCGCGGACCGCCTCGAGGTCGGCCAGCGACCCCTTGAAGCGGCGCTCCTCGGTGAGGACGCTGATCGCGCTCGCTCCCCCGGCCTCGTAGAGGGCGGCGAGGGCGGCCGGGTCCGGGATCTCGGCGAGGTGACCGCGCGACGGGCTCGCGCGCTTGACCTCGGCGATGATCTTGACCCGCTCGGCGGGCGCGAGCGCCGCGAGCGCGTCGATGGCGGGCTCACGTGCGGCGGCCGCGGCCTCCACGACCGCGTACGGCCGCTCGGAACGTCGCCGCTCGGCATCCTCCAGCGCGCCGGCGACGAGGTCGGCGAGCACGGGCTAGTGGCCCTTCGGGGAGTACTTGGAGCCGCCCACTCCGTAGCCCGCGCGCTTCATGATCCAGCCGACGATGAGCCCGACGACGGCCAGACCGGCCGCGGCCCACACCACGATGGGCGCGTCGTAGAAGAACGCGATGGCGCCGATGGTGAAGGCGATAAGCATGATGATCACGGCCGTCCACGCCGCCGGCGAATGACCGTGGCCTGGATCGACTGACTCGGTGCTCATGGGACTCCTGCACGTCGGGTGCGCGGCCCCGCAGTCCGCAGGACTGGGGCGCGCGCACGGATTGGTGGATCTGAACCAGTCTAGTGGTTCAGCGGGTCGGGTCGTCGCCGCGACTCAGCTCGTCCCAGCTGTCGATCGCGGTGTCCCGGTCGAGGGCCGCGGGCTCCGCCGGGGCGTCCGACTCCGCGGCTTCGCGCGCTTCGCGCTCGTCGCCGGCCTCCGCCGCCTCCTCGGGCTGCTCGGCCTCCGCGGCGCCGTCCAGCCCGGCGAGGGCCTCCTCGGCCGAACGGCCGTCCTCGCCGGCGAACCGGGCCTGGTATTTGCGCGACGGGCCGGGCCAGGCCCGCAGGAAGACGATCGCGAGCGCACCGGCGACGGCGACCAGCACTCCGCCGACGACGGCGATCCAGGGCCAGAACTCCGTGGTCGTGCTCTGGACGAGCTTGCGCAGCGACGCCTCCCCCGCGACGCCCGTCGCCGAGGTGATCGCCGCACTCGCGGCCTGGAGCGGGTCGCCCAGCACCGCGAGGGCGGAGTAGACGATCGAGACGCCGAGCAGGATGCCGAGGAGCGCCAGCACGATCCGGAACACCGGCCCCGCGATGGCGAGCGCGGCCGTCAGGGCGAGCCCCGCGAGCGAGAGCGCCGTGAGCGCGGGCGCCGCGGCGGAGCCGGCGACGGTGACCGTCCCCGCGTGGTCGGCCACGTCCCTGACCTGGATGGTGAACCAGGTCTGGGTGGCCGACAGCAGCCCCAGCCCGCTCCCCACCACGAGTGCGAGGAGCGTCAGGTACTTGACGCGACGGTTGTCAGTCCGCACCCTGCACCCGTCTCATGCC
This sequence comes from Leifsonia shinshuensis, assembly GCF_013410375.1. Taxonomy (NCBI): domain Bacteria; kingdom Bacillati; phylum Actinomycetota; class Actinomycetes; order Micrococcales; family Microbacteriaceae; genus Leifsonia; species Leifsonia shinshuensis. The sequence goes on along the minus strand of NZ_JACCFL010000001.1, from coordinate 2,251,539 downwards.
GTTGGCCACCGCGACCGCCCGCAGCGGCGCCGCCGCCTTGTTCTGCGACTCCTGGAACTCCAGGATCGGCACCGAGTCGGCCACCAGGCCGCCGCCGGCCTGCACGCGCGCGACGCCGCCGAGGATGGTCGCGGTGCGGATCGCGATCGCCAGGTCGGCGTCGCCGGCGAAGTCGAAGTAGCCGATCACTCCCCCGTAGACACCGCGCTGCGCGGGCTCCAGCTCGTCGATGATCCGCAGGGCCATCGGCTTCGGTGCGCCCGACAGGGTGCCGGCCGGGAAGGTCGCCCGGAAGACGTCGATCGCGCCGGACTCCGGCAGCAGGTCGCCCTCGACCGAGGAGACGATGTGCATGATGTGGCTGAACCGCTCCACGCGCATGAACTCGGTCACCTCGACACTGCCCGCCGCGCAGACCTTCAGCAGGTCGTTGCGGGCCAGGTCGACAAGCATCAGGTGCTCCGCGCGCTCCTTGTCGTCGGCGAGGAGCGAGGCCTCCAGGTCGAGGTCCTCTTCCGGCGTCGCACCGCGCGGCCGGGAGCCGGCGATCGGGTGCGTGAAGGCGCGGCCCTCCTGCACCTTGACCAGCGCCTCCGGCGAGGAGCCGACGATCTGGTACGGCTCGCCGTCCGGCCGCTCCAGCGACAGCAGGTACATGTACGGGCTCGGGTTGAGCGCGCGGAGGACCCGGTAGACGTCCAGCGCCGACGCGGTGCACTCCAGCTCGAAGCGCTGCGAGATGACCACCTGGAAGATGTCGCCCGCGACGATGCGCTCCTTGGCCGTCGCGACCGACGCGAGGAAGTCCTCCTCGCGCGTGCGGGAGACCGGGTGCGCGGGCGCGGCCAGGTCGACCTCCGCCAGCCAGGCCTCCGACGGCTGCGCGAGCTGCCGCTGCATGCGGTCGAGGCGCTGCTGCGCGTCGCTCCAGAGCGCGTCGGCGTCGTCCTGGCCGTCGGCGAGGGCGTTGGCGATGAGCTTGACCGTCCCCGAACGGTGGTCGATCACGACCAGGTCGGCGACGAACGCCATCGCCTGGCCCGGCACGTCGACGTCCGCGGGCGGCCGCTGAGGCAGCCGCTCCAGCTGGCGCACGGCCTCCCAGCCGATGAAGCCGACCAGGCCGCCGGTGAGCGGAGGGAGCCCGGGGATGCGCGGCGTCCGCCAGCGCCCGTGCAGCGCGGCCAGGGCGTCGAGCGGTCCGGTCGGGACGGCCGCGCCGAGCGCGCGCTCGGCCGACAGGCCGTAGTCGAGCCAGCGCACCTCGTCGCCGTCCTGCGTGAGCATCCCGAAGGACGCCGCTCCGACGAAGGAGAAGCGCGACCAGATGCCGCCCTGCTCCGCGGACTCCAGGAGGAACGTGCCCGGCCGCCCCGCGGCGAGCTTGCGGTAGATGCCGACCGGGGTCTCCCCGTCGGCGAAGAGCTCGCGGACCACCGGCACCACGCGGTGCTCGGCGGCGAGTGCGGCGAACTCGTCGCGGCTTGTCGTGCCGGTGCTGCCGGTCGTCCCGTTCGCTGTCGCGGTCACAGGTCGGACCCCATCTCCTGGACGAGTTCGTCGGTCTCCGCCCCGCCGACGACGGGCGCGAGCGCGTCGGCGTCGAAGCAGGTGCGCGTGCCGGTGTGGCAGGCCGCGCCGATCTGCTCCACCGTGACGAGCAGCGTGTCGCCGTCGCAGTCGAGCGCCGCGCCCTTCACGTACTGGACGTGGCCCGACGTGTCGCCCTTGCGCCAGTACTCCTGCCGCGACCGCGACCAGAACGTCACGCGGCCCTCGGTGAGCGTGCGGCGCACGGCCTCCGCGTCCATCCAGCCCATCATGAGCACCTCGCGGGAGTCCCACTGCTGGATGACGGCGGGGACCAGTCCCGCGTCGGTGAAGCGGATCCGGCCGATCACGTCGTCGATCCCGGTCATGAGCGCACCTCCAAGCCTGCTCGAAGCAGTTCGTCCTTCACATCGCCGATGGTCAGCTCGCCCGTGTGGAACACGCTCGCGGCGAGCACGGCGTCGGCCCCCGCGCCGATCGCGGGGGCGAAGTCGGTGACGGCGCCCGCCCCGCCGGACGCGATCACCGGCACCCGGCTGATCGCGCGCATCTCCCGGATGAGCTCCAGGTCGAAGCCCTCCTTGGTGCCGTCCGCGTCGATCGAGTTGACCAGGAGCTCGCCGGCGCCCAGCTCGATCGCCCGCGCCGCCCACTCCAGGGCATCGATCCCGGTCTCGGTGCGGCCGCCGTGCGTCGTGACCACGAAGCCGGAGGGCGTCGCCGCCGAGCGCTTGACGTCGAGCGACAGCACGAGCACCTGGGCGCCGAAGCGCTGGGCGATCTCCGCCACCAGCTCCGGACGGGCGATCGCCGCCGAGTTGACGCCGACCTTGTCGGCGCCGCTGCCGAGCAGCTTCGCGACGTCCTCGGTACTGCGCACGCCGCCGCCGACCGTGAGCGGGATGAAGACCTGCTCGGCCGTCGCGCGCACCACGTCGTAGGTAGTCGCCCGGTCGTCGACCGTCGCCGTGACGTCGAGGAAGGTCAACTCGTCGGCGCCCTGCTCGAAGTACCGCCGGGCGAGCTCCACGGGGTCGCCCTGGTCGCGCAGGTTCTGGAAGTTGACCCCCTTGACGACGCGTCCGGCGGCCACGTCGAGACAGGGGATGACCCGGACCGCGACGCTCATCAGATCCGCGCCGCGTGGATCGAGGTGACCAGGATGGCCCTGGCGCCGAGCTCGTAGAGGTCGTCCATGACGTGGTTGGTGCTGTCGCGCTTGATCATCACCCGCACCGCGACCCAGTCGGGCTCGCCGAGCGGCGACACGGTGGGCGACTCGACGCCGGGCGTCAGCGCGACGGCCTGCTCCAGGAGCGCGACCGGCAGGTTGTAGTCGACCAGCACGTACTGCCGGGCGACCATGACGCCCTGCAGCCGACGGAGCAGGGTGTCCACCCCAGCCGCGGGCGACGGCGAGGAGACCAGCACGGCCTCCGACTCCAGGATGACCGGGCCGAAGATCTCCAGGCCCTGCTTGCGCAGCGTCGAGCCGGTCTCGACCACATCGGCGACCGCGTCCGCGACGCCGAGCCGCACCGCGGACTCCACGGCGCCGTCGAGCTTGATCAGGGCGGCGTCCACGCCATTCTCGGCGAGGAAGCCGCCGACCAGGCCCGGGTAGCTTGTGGCGACGCGCTTGCCCTCCAGGTCGGCGAGGTCGGTGTACGTGCCGGCCGGGCCGGCGAAGCGGAAGGTGGAGGCGGCGAAGTCGAGCGCCGCGATCTCGGCGGCGGGCGACTCCGAGTCGATCAGGAGGTCGCGGCCGGTGATCCCGACGTCGAGCGCGCCGGAGCCGACGTAGGTGGCGATGTCGCGCGGCCGGAGGTAGAAGAACTCCACCCCGTTGCGCGGGTCGGCGACGATGAGCTCCTTGGGGTCGCGGCGGCCGTTGTAGCCCGCCTCGTGGAGCATCTGCGCCGCGGTCTCGGAGAGGGAGCCCTTGTTGGGGACGGCGATCTTCAGCATGTGATTCGGCTTTCGTGACGTGACGGACGGAGGCGAGGGGCTTTCGTCACAGATGTCGGTACACGTCGGCCGGGGTCAGGCCTTTCGCGAGCAGCAGCACCTGGAGGTGGTAGAGGAGCTGGGAGATCTCCTCGGCCGTGGCCTCGTCGGACTCGTACTCGGCGGCCATCCAGACCTCGGCTGCCTCCTCCACGATCTTCTTTCCGATGGCGTGCACGCCCGCGTCCAGCTCGCGAACCGTCCCGGAGCCCTCCGGGCGGGTCTCGGCCTTCTCGCTGAGCTCGGCGAAGAGGTCGTCGAAGGTTTTCACCGTTACAGCGTACCGGTCGCGGAGCGCCGGTCGCTCCGCGAGACGAGGCCCGTGGGGATGCCGGCCCCGCCGATGTGCTAATGTCGGCGGGTCTCATCTGACATATCCCATCTCGACGAGGAGATCCGCATGGTATCGACCACCTCCCCGCTCCCCACCGGCCGCGCCGCCCTCTGGCCACTGCTGCTCTGCTGGGCGATCGTGGCGCTCGACGGCTTCGACCTGGTGGTGCTCGGCACCGTCATCCCCACCCTGCTGAGCACCAAGGAGCTCGGCTTCGACCCCTCGGCTGCGACGGCGGTCGCCACCGCGGGACTGGCGGGCGTCGGTATCGGCGCGCTGACCGTCGGCCCGCTCGCCGACCGTTACGGCCGGCGGCTGTGCCTGGTCCTCTGCGTCGCGGTGTTCTCGGCGTTCACCCTCGCGATCGCGGTCGCGCCGAACGTCTTCGTGTTCGGGCTGTTCCGCGTGCTGGCCGGGCTCGCCCTCGGCGCCTGCCTGCCGGTCGTCATCGCCTACGTCACCGATCTGATGCCGTCCCAGCGGGCAGGCAAGGCCACGACGCTGACCATGACCGGCTACCACGCCGGGGCGGTCCTCACCGCGGTGATCGCCATCGCCGTCATCCCGGACTGGCGCCTGCTGTTCGTGATCGGCGGCGTCGCGGGCCTCGTCACGGTCCCGCTCATCCGGCTCGCGCTGCCGGAGGCCCGCCGCGAGCGGAGCGCCGCCCCGCGCCCGACCGTTCGACGGCTGGTCGAGGGGCGCTACCTGGTCATCAGCATCGGCGTCTGGGTGGCGTCGTTCATGGGACTGATGCTGGTCTACGGGCTCAACACCTGGCTGCCGCAGCTCATGCGCGACGCCGGGTACGGCTCCACCGACGCGCTCGGGCTGCTGCTGACCCTGAACGCCGGAGCGGTGGTCGGGCTGGTCCTGGCCGGGATCGTCGCCGACCGCGCGGGGACCAAGCGGGTCGCGATGGCGTGGTTCGTGCTCGCGGCGGCGCTGCTGGCGATCCTCAGCATCCGGCTGGAGGCGGTCACGATGGTGTACGCCACGGTCTTCGTCACCGGCGTGTTCGTCTTCTCGGCCCAGGTGCTCGTCTATGCCTTCATCACGCAGCTGTACCCGCAGGAGGTCCGCGGGACCGCGCTCGGCTTCGCCGCGGGGATCGGCCGGCTCGGCGCCATCCTCGGGCCGGCCGTCACCGGGGCGCTCGTCTCCCTCGACATCGCCTACCCCGGCGGGTTCTACGTGTTCGCGGCGGCGGCGCTGCTGGGGGTGTGCGCGCTGAGCGTCATCCCCGCGCGGGCGCCGGGGGCCGGCGCGGAGCCGGCGCCGGTCGCCTGAGCGCCTCAGTGCGCGTGGGCCGCCACGGCGGACCGGAGGATTGCGATGCGCTCAGCCGGCTCGCCGCGGAAGACGCTCGAGCCGGCCACGAACGTGTCGGCGCCGTTCTCCGCCGCTACGACGATGGTCTCCTCGGTGATGCCGCCGTCCACCTGCAGCCAGACATCGAGGCCGCGCGCCGCCACCGCCTCGCGGAGCGACCGCAGCTTGGGCATGGTCTCCACCATGAACGACTGACCGCCGAAGCCGGGCTCCACGGTCATGACGAGCACCTGGTCGAACTCCGGCAGGAGGTCGAGGTAGCCCTCGGCGGACGTGCCGGGCTTGAGCGCGATGCCCGCGCGCGCGCCGATGGCGCGGAGCCGGCGGGCGAGGGCGACCGGATCGGCGGCGGCCTCGGCGTGGAAGGTCACCGAGTACGCCCCGAGCTCGGCGTAGCCGGGGGCCCAGCGGTCCGGGTCGTCGATCATCAGGTGCACGTCGAGCGGGATCGGGCTGACGTCCTGGATGCGGCCCACCATCTGCGGCCCGAAGGTGAGGTTCGGCACGAAGTGGTTGTCCATCACGTCCACATGCACGAGGTCGGCCGTGGCGATGGCGCCGAGGTCGCGCTCCAGGTTCACGAAGTCCGCCGCCAGGATGCTCGGGTTGATACGCGCTGCCATGCCCCCAGCCTATGTGGCACAACCCGGTGGACGGGTCAGGCCGGCTTCTCCAGCAGCGCGATGAACGAGGCGCCACCCGGTGGACGGGTCAGGCCGGCTTCTCCAGCAGCGCGATGAACATGGCGTCGGTGAGGTGGCGGTGCGGCCAGAGCTGCACGAGCGCGGGGTCTCCGGCGAGGTCGAGCCGCTCCTCGGCGACGGACTGCACGACGTCCGCCGTGCGCACCGGGCGGAGAGAGCTCCGGTGCCGGTCGAGGGCGTCGGCCACCACCGCGCGGGTCTCGGCGACGTGCGGCGAGCAGGTGACGTAGGCCAGCAGGCCCCCGGGCTTCAGGGCCGCCACCGCGGAGTCGAGCAGCCGCGCCTGCAGGGCGGTCAGCTCGGCCACGTCGCGCGGGGTCTTGCGCCAGCGTGCCTCCGGCCTGCGCCGCAGTGCGCCGAGGCCGGTGCAGGGCGCGTCGAGCAGGATGCGGTCGAACGCCTCCGGCTCGTCGGCACCGAGGACCACGCCGTCGCGCTCCCAGACCGGGACGTCGAGCGGCACGGCCGCGAGGGCGCGGCGGACCAGCTCGGCTCGCGCCGGCACCACCTCGTTCGCGACCAGGGTCGCGCCGCCCGCCAGGGCCTCGGCCGCGAGCAGGGCGGCCTTGCCTCCGGGGCCGGCGCACAGGTCGAGCCAGCGCTCCCCCGGCTGCACCGGCCGGGCGCGCGTCAGGGCGAGCGCCGCGAGCTGCGAGCCCTCGTCCTGCACCCGCAGGCGGCCCTCCGCCTCGGTGACGAGCCCCTGCGGGTCGCCGCCGCCCGCCGTGAAGCCCACGGGCGAGAACCGGTCGGCGCGGGCGCCCTCCGGCGGCTCGGCGAGGCCGGGCAGCGCGACGAGGTTGACGCGCGGAGCGGTGTTGTCGGCCTCCAGCAGAGCCTCCAGCTCCTCGCCGCGGCCCTCGGACTCCAGCGCACGGTGGAACGCGCGCACGATCCAGGACGGATGCGAGGTGAGCGCCGCGTAGCGCTCGTCCTCGTTCTTGGCGTCTGCGAGCACCCGGGCGCGCCACTCCTCGGGCGTCGACCGGCCGATCTCGCGGAGCACGCCGTTGACGAAGCCGGTGCCGGAGCGGCTGCCGACCTGGCGGGCGAGCGCGACCGACTCGTTCACCGCCGCGTGCGACGCCACCCGCGTCGACAGGAGCTGGTGCGCGCCGAGCCGGAGCACATCCAGCAGCGGCGGGTCGATCTTGTCGACCGGGCGCCCGGCGGCCCTGGCGATCACGCGGTCGTAGTAGCCCTGCATCCGCAGCGTGCCGTAGGTCAGCTCGGTGGCGAGCGCGGCGTCGGCGGGCGAGAGACCCGCGCGGGCGATGCGGCCGGGCAGCAGGAGGTTGGCGTAGGCGTCCGACTCGCGGACGGCGGAGAGGACGTCGAGGGCGACTTTGCGGGACGGCTGCACGCGGGTGCGGTCCGCGGCGCTGCGGCCGCCGCGGCTGTCGTTGCGGTGGCGGTCGCCGTGCTTGCGGTCGTTCATGCCAGCACCGCCTCCCCGCCGGCGCCGCGCCACCAGTCGGCGGCGTCCATGGCGCGCTTGCCCGCCGGCTGCACGATGAGGAGCTCCAGCGGCGTGGTGCCGGTGCCCACCTCGATGCGGCCCTCGGTCGCGGCGACCACGCCGGCCGGGAGCGACAGCCCGGCGGCCGGGCGGGCGGCGTGGATCTTGAACCGCTCGCCGTCGAGCAGCACCCACGCGCCCGGCTCCGGGGTCACCCCGCGCAGGCGCGCGTAGACCTCCTCCACCGGCTGGGTGAGGTCGAGGTGGGCGTCGTCGATCGTGAGCTTCGGCGCGAGCACCGGCTCGCCGGACTGCGGCACGGCCTCGGCGGTGCCGTCGGCGAGGGCGGCGACGGTGTCCACGAGCAGCAGCGCGCCGTCGTAGGAGAGGCTTTCGAGCAGCTCCCCCGCCGTCGCGTCGGCCGGGATCGGCACCCGCAGTTCGGCGAACACGTCGCCGGCGTCGAGCCCGGGCACGAGCTGGAAGACGGCGGCTCCGGTCTCGGTGTCGCCGGCCATGACGGCGCGCTGCACGGGCGCGGCCCCGCGCCAGCGCGGAAGCAGCGAGAAGTGCAGGTTGACCCAGCCGAGCCGGGGCGTGGAGAGCAGCGGCTCCTTCACCAGGCCCCCGTACGCGACGATCACGCCGAGGTCGGCGTCGAGGGCGGCGACCTGGCGTGCGACGTCGTCGTCCAGCCGGTTGGCTTTGATGACGGGGAGGTCGAGCGCGGCCGCGGCGTCGGCGACCGGTGACGGCGTCAGGACGCGCTTGCGGCCGAGCGGGGCGTCCTCGCGGGTGATGACGGCGGCGATGTCGAACCGCTCGGCGAGGGCGTTCAGGGAGGGGACGGCGACGGCGGGCGTGCCGGCGAAGACGAGTCGCATGTCAAGGTTCTTTCGGTCTGGTCCAGCCCCCGAGTCTACCCGCGCCGCCACCGCGCCCGGCGGTGGGGTCAGAGGATCTCGGGGTCGTCGAAGCGGACGCGCAGCGTCGGCGCCGGACGGTAGCCGGGGCGGCCTCCTGGGGCCCGGCGGCGTTGCGTCGCGTTGCGCACGACCGTCGCCCGGACGGCCGCGGCGACCTCGGCGCCCTTCGCGTACTCGAACCGCAGGACCGCCCTGACCGTCTTCTCGTCGACGTCCACCGGGCCGAGCACGTCGATCAGCAGGTCGGGGTCGACCGCCTTCAGGACGCCGTCGACGGCCTCCGCGGCCCCGGTGACGGACGCCAGCCGCACGGCCGGCGGGAAGCGGAGCTGCCGGCGGTCGGCCAGCTCCTCGCGGGCGAAATCGGCCAGGCGTCCGGTCGCGAAGTCGCGCGCGAGGTCGCCGGAGACGCCGACGAGCACGGTCGGAGCGCCCGCGGCGGCCAGCACCGCGGCGCTCGTCCACCAGCGCAGGCAGTCCTCCGCGACGTGCAGCGTCTCCCTGGCCAGCATCCGCTCGCCGTCGAGCAGCAGCACGGCCTGGTAGCCGCCCTCGGCGATCGGCTCGGCGCCGCGGGTCGCGACCACGAGCGCAGGCGCCGCCCCGACGCGCAGCACCGGGTGGTCGCCGTCGGCGAGGATGACGCGCGTGCCCGGGAAGGCGCGGCCCAGCTCCTCGGCCGTCCGGCCCGAGCCCGCCGTCACCATCCGCAGCGCGGTGTGCTCGCAGCGGGAGCAGTGCCAGTCGGTGGCGAGCGCGCCGCACACGCCGCAGGACGGCGTCGCGCCCGCCCTGCGCTGCCCGAGCGGCCCGGAGCAGCGGGCGCAGCGCGCGGCCTGGCCGCAGTTCGCGCAGGACAGCACGGGCAGGTAGCCGGGCCGGGCGACCTGGACGAGCACGGGGCCCCGCGGGCGGCCGCTCTCGCCGCTCAGCGCCTCCCGGGCGGCACGCCAGGCGGACGACGGGATGCGCGCGGCGCGCGCGGCGGGTTCGTCGGCGCTCTGGTTCGCGGTCAGCACGATCTTGGGCGTGTAGGCACGCTCCGGCCCGAGGTCGCGCAGCCAGCCGAGCTCGACCAGCCGCTGCGCCTCGACGCTGCGGACCAGCCCGCTCAGCACCAGGGCGCCGCCCTCCAGCTCCTGCCGCACCAGGGCCGCGTCGCGGGTGTGCACGTACGGGCTGAGCGGCTCGGCGAACAGCGGGTCGCTGTCCTCCCAGACCGCGACGAGCCCGAGCCGCGCGGCCGGGGCGTAGACCACCGAGCGGTTGCCGATGACGATCCGCGGACCCGACAGTGCGGCGAGGAAGCCCTTGTAGCGCTCCGGGTTGGACTGCGACGCGTCGGCGCGGACCACGGCGGACCCGGGGGCGATGGCGGCCAGCGCCGCCGCGAGCTGCTCCAGGTCGCGGTGGTCGGGCACGGCGACGATGGCGGTGCTGCCCGCGCGCCAGGTCGCGGTCGCGAGGGCGGCCAGAGTGATCGCCCACTCGCCCACCCAGGTGCCGTCGGGCAGCCTGCTCAGCCGCGGGATCGGCCGCAGGGCGAGGCGCTCCCCCGCCGCGACGGCCGCCTCCAGCACGCCGGCGCCGTAGCCGCGCACGGGGAACGGCGCGGGAGCGGCGCCATCCTCGGGCGCGGACGCGGGCGCACCCGCCTCCTTCGCCGCCAGCCACGCCTTCTCGACCCGCACCATGCGCGGCGGCACGGCCAGGCGCAGGATGTCGCTCGCCGTCCCCGCGCTCCGGTCGGCGAGCCGCCGCGCGAGCCGCCACACCGGGTCGGTGAGCACCGGCACCGGCGACACCACGGCCTCCAGCGGGCTCAGCGTGCCGGAGAACGCCTCGTCGGGCTCGGCGAGCTCCACCAGGTACCCGTCGGCCACCCGTCCGGCCGTCCGCAGCGGGACCCGGACGCGCACGCCGGGCACCGCCTGCCCGGCCAGCTCCTCCGGGACGCTGTAGTCGAACAGATGGTCGAGCTGCGGGAGCGGCGAGTCCAGGACCACACGGGCGACCGTCGCGGCCGCCGGCACCGCTACAGCCCCGCGGCGGAGCGCAGGTCGTCGACGCGGTCCAGCCGCTCCCAGGTGAAGTCGGGGAGGTCGCGGCCGAAGTGGCCGTAGGTCGCCGTCTGCGCGTAGATCGGCCGGAGCAGGTCGAGGTCGCGCACGATCGCGGCGGGGCGCAGGTCGAACACCTCGCGGATGGCGCGGATGATCCGCTCGTCGGAGACGGCGCCCGTGCCGAACGACTCCACGTACAGCCCGACCGGGGCGGCCTTGCCGATCGCGTAGGCGATCTGCACCTCCAGCCGGTCGGCGAGGCCCGCCGCCACAGCGTTCTTGGCGACCCAGCGCATCGCGTACGCGGCCGAGCGGTCGACCTTCGACGGGTCCTTGCCGGAGAACGCGCCGCCGCCGTGCCGGCTGGCGCCGCCGTAGGTGTCGACGATGATCTTGCGCCCGGTGAGCCCGGCGTCGCCCTTCGGGCCGCCGATCTCGAACCGGCCGGTCGGGTTGATGAGCGTGCGGATGTGCGCGGTCTCCAGCCCGGCGGCGTGCATGACGGGCGCGATGACCTCCTCGATCACCTCGGCCTGCAGCTGCTCGCTGGAGACGTGCGGCGCGTGCTGGGTCGAGAGCACGACGGTCTCCACGGTCCGCGGCGTGTGCCCCTCGTAGCCGATCGTGACCTGCGTCTTGCCGTCCGGGCGGAGGTAGTCGAGCGTGCCGTCCTTGCGCACGGCCGCCAGGCGCTCGGCCAGGCGGTGCGCCAGCCAGATCGGCAGCGGCATGTACTGCGGCGTCTCAGTGGTCGCGAACCCGAACATGATGCCCTGGTCGCCTGCGCCCTGCCGGTCGAGGTCGTCGGTGCTCTGCTCCGTGCGCGATTCGAAGGCGTTGTCGACGCCCTGCGCGATGTCCGGCGACTGCGCGCCGATGGAGACGGACACGCCGCACTGGGTGCCGTCGAAGCTCACGTCGGAGGAGTCGTAGCCGATCTCGACGATCTTCTCGCGCACCAGCGCGGGGATCTCGACGTACCCCTTCGTCGTCACCTCGCCCGCGACGTGGACCAGCCCGGTGGTGACCAGCGTCTCGACCGCGACGCGGCTGTGCGGGTCGACCGCGAGCAGCGCGTCCAGGATGCTGTCGGAGATCTGGTCGCAGATCTTGTCAGGGTGTCCCTCCGTGACCGACTCCGACGTGAAGAGGCGCAGATCTGCCATGGGTTCTCCTTGATCGTTGATCGCGGTGAGGAGCGGGGCCAAGGGATGCCGTGGCCTGGTCGACGACTAGACGACGACGTCCAAGATACGGTCGGCCACCGACAGCTTGCTCCCCGAGGCCTCCATCACTATATCGCCGCCCCTGCGGAGGACCACGACCTCGTTGCTCTCCGTTGCGAAGCCCTGCTCCCAGCCGACCTGGTTGAGGACGAGGAAGTCGCTGCCCTTGGCGGCGAGCTTGGTGCGACCCAGCTCGATGAGCGTCGACGGGTCCGGCTCGGTCTCGGCGGCGAAGCCGACGACGACCTGCCCCTCGCGCTTGGTCGCGGAGAGCCCGGCGAGGATGTCCGGGTTGGCGACGAGCTCGATGGTCAGGTGCTGGCCCGCCTCGGACTTCTTGATCTTGGCGTCGCGCGTGACGGCGGGGCGGTAGTCGGCGACGGCCGCGGTCATCACGACCACGTCGGCCGAGCGTGCGGCCTCGGTGACGGCCTCCTGCAGCTCCAGCGCGGTCTGCACCTCGATCAGCTCGACGCCCTCCGGCGGCTCGACCTCCAGGTGCGCGGCGATCAGGACCACCTCGGCGCCGCGCGCCTGCGCTGCCGCGGCGACGGCGGTGCCCTGCCGGCCGCTCGACCGGTTGCCGAGGAACCGCACGGGGTCCAGCGGCTCCCTGGTGCCGCCGGCGGTCACGACGATGCGCTTGCCCGCGAGGTCGACTCCCCCTCGCGGCCGGCGGGAGGCCTCGTTCGCCCGGCGGCGCTCGGAGAGCACCACGACGTCCGCGACCGGCTCCGGCACGGCGGACACCGCGAGGCGCGGCGACAGGCCCGCCGCGCGCAGGGCGGCGCGGACGATGACGTCCGGCTCCTCCATGCGGCCGGGGCCGGAGTCGGCGCCGGTGAGCTGGCCGGAGGCCGGGCCGACGACGGTGACGCCGCGGCTGCGCAGGGTGGCGACGTTGGCCACGGTGGCGGGGTTGCGCCACATCTCGGTGTGCATGGCCGGCGCGACCACCAGCGGGGCGGTGGAGGCCAGCACCGTGTTGCCGAGCAGGTCGTCCGCGATGCCCGCGGCCAGCTTGGCGAGGGTGTTCGCCGTCGCCGGGGCGATGACGATGAGGTCGGCCGACTGCCCGATCGCGACGTGCCGCACCTCGGCGACGCCCTCGTAGAGGTCGGTCGCCACCGGGTTGCGGCTGATCGCCTCCAGCGTGGGGCGGCCGACGAACCGCAGCGCGGCCTCCGTCGCCACGACGTGCACCGAGTGCCCTTCGAGCACCAGCGCGCGGATCACGCCGACGGCCTTGTACGCGGCGATGCCGCCGGTCACTCCGACGACGACGGTCAATCGTGGGCTCACGGCGGCATCTCCTCCAGCGAGCGGGACTCGGTCCCGGCTGCGGTCGTTCTCTTGCGCTCGGTCGGCGGCTCTCTGTCTGCCGGTGGGGCCGGGAGGTTACTCCGCGGCCAGCGGCTTGATGACGAGCTTGTCCTCGTTGATCTCGTGGAGCGCGACCGAGAGGGGCTTGTCGTCGACGGACGAGTCGACCAGCGGGCCGACGTTGTCGAACAGGCTGCCCTCGTGCAGGTCGGCGTAGTAGTCGTTGATCTGGCGGGCGCGCTTGGAGGCGAAGATGACCAGCGCGTACTTGGACTCGACGCGGGCCAGAAGGTCGTCGATGGGCGGGTCGATGATGCCCTTGTTGTTGGTTGCCATTGCGGTAACCCTTTCTGTTCGAGCTTCCGGGCTCACGGTGTCGAGACGCGGAGGAACTGCGGTTAGGCGCCGGACGCGACGCGACGAATGTGGTCCTAGGGGCGCGACGGCGCCGCGCGGACCTTCATCAAGTCTACGACCTCCCGAGCGGCCTCGGCGACGGTGTGGTTGACCACACGGTAGTCGAACTCGTCCTGGGCGGCCAGTTCCACCTTCGCCGTCTCGAGCCTGCGCTGCTGCTCGGCGGCCTCCTCGGTGCCGCGCCCGATCAGGCGGCGGACCAGCTCGTCCCAGGTCGGCGGCAGCAGGAAGATCAGCCGGGCCTCCGGCATGGACTCGCGCACCTGGCGGGCGCCCTGCAGGTCGATCTCCAGCAGCACGCTCCTGCCCTGCTCCAGCGCCGCCTCGATCGGCCCGCGCGGGGTGCCGTACCGGTAGGCGTTGTGCACGGTGGCGTGCTCCAGCAGCTCGTCGTTCTCGATCATCCTGTCGAACTCGGCGTCGTCGACGAAGTAGTAGTTGACGCCGTCGACCTCGCCGGGCCGCGGGGCGCGCGTGGTCGCCGAGACGGACAGCAGGACATCCGGGTAGTTCTCGCGGATGTACGTGGAGACCGTGCCCTTGCCGACCGCGGTGGGGCCGGCCAGCACGACCAGCTGGTTGCGGCGGCGGCCCGCGCGGTTCTCCCGCTCGATCAGGAACTCGCGCAGCTTCAGCCGCTGGTGGCGGCCCAGGCCGCCGAGGCGCTTGGCGGGCGAGATCGACAGCTTCTGCAGCGCCTCCTGCATCTTGGTCGTGCCGATGGCGGGCACGCTGAGCAGGAACTCGGTGACCCGCAGCCGGCCCTCCACGCCGTCCGGGGCGGCCGTCGCGTGGTCGAGGACCACCAGCGGCGACACCTCGCGGGAGGCGATCGCGTTCTTGACGGCGGCGCGCGCCCGGCGGGCCGCGACGGCGGCGGCCGACGCGGCGGTGCGGTCCACCTCCGGCGGCGCGGGACGGCGGGAGGCGGCGGTCGGCGCCGAGGTCTCGGCGGTGGGCTCAGCCATGGCTGGCGCGCACCTCCTCCGCGCGACGCGCGACGGCGTCGGCCAGTCCGTCGGGTCCGGCGGTCAACAGGCCACGGGACTCGCTGACGATCACCCCGGGGGCGAACGCCCCGAACAGGCGGTCGACGTCCTCGACCCTGGCGCCCTGGTGCCCGAACCCGGGCGCGAGCACGGGAAGCGCCGGCGCGACGGCGGTCGCGGTGTCGATCCCGTAGTCCCCCAGTGCGACGGTGGCGCCGAGCACCAGTCCGACGGTTCCGAAGGGATGCGGAGCCTGCTCCTGGTTGAACGCGTGCACGTCTTCGATGATCGCACGGGCGACGGTCATCCCGGCACGGGGTCCGCCGGCGACGACCGCCTGCTGGACCGCGGCGGCCTCCGGGTTGGAGGTGGCCGCGAGCACGAACAGGCCCTTGCCCGTCGCCTCGGCGAGGCGCATCGGCTCCGCGATCGAGCCGACGCCCTGGAACGCCGCGATCGTCATGGCGTCGGCCTCCAGCGCGGAGCCCGGCGTCAGCCAGGCCTCGGCGTACGCCGCGACGCTCGTGCCGATGTCGCCGCGCTTGGCGTCGGCGATCACCAGGAGCCCGGCGTCGCGCGCCGCGCCGACCACGTCCTCCAGCGCGGCGTAGCCGGCCGAGCCGTAGCGCTCGAAGAACGCGACCTGCGGCTTGACGATCGCCGCGCGCCCGGCGGCGGCCTCCACGACCCGGAGGCCGAAGGCGCGCACCCCGACGGCCGAGGCCTCCAGGCCCCAGTCCGCCAGCAGGTGCGCGTGCGGGTCGATGCCGACGCACAGCCGCCCGTGCGCCGCGAACGCGGCGGCCAGTCGGTCGCCGAACGACGCGGTGGCCGTGGAGGTCGAGCTCGCCTCCGTCACGCCCGTGCGGCCCTCTGCAGCGCGTACTCCTGCAGCGACGTCACCTCGAAGCCCTCGCGCACGGCGTCGAGCGACGCCACGGCGGCGCTCAGCTCGGCGATCGTGGTGAACAGCGGCTTGTCGCCCGCCACCGCGGCCGCGCGGATCTCGTACCCGTCGGCGCGGGCGGAGCGTCCGCTCGGCGTGTTGATGACGACGTCCACCTCGTTGCGGGTGATGAGGCCGACGACCGAGTCCTCCTCCGCCGCCTCGCTGTACTTGCGCACGATGCGCGCGGCGATGCCGTTGCGGTTGAGCACCTCGGCGGTGCCCTCGGTCGCGATGATGTCGTAGCCGAGCTGCTGGAGGCGCAGCACCGGGAGCACGATCGCGCGCTTGTCGCGGTCGGAGACCGACACGAACACGGTGCCCTCCAGCGGCATGCCGCCGTAGGCCGCCGCCTGGCTCTTCGCGAACGCGGTCGGGAAGTCGCGGTCGATGCCCATCACCTCGCCGGTGGAGCGCATCTCCGGGCCGAGCACCGAGTCGACGATCTTGCCCTCGCGGGTGCGGAACCGCTTGAAGGGCAGTACGGCCTCCTTCACGGCGACCGGCGAGTCCATCGGGATGACCGAGCCGTCCGTCTCCGGGAGCAGGCCCTCCGCGATCAGGCCGCCGATCGTGTCGCCGACCATGATGCGCGACGCCGCCTTGGCCAGCGGGATGCCGAGCGCCTTCGAGACGAACGGGACCGTGCGCGACGCGCGCGGGTTGGCCTCCAGCACGTAGAGGACGCCCGCGCCGATCGCGAACTGCACGTTCAGCAGGCCGCGGACGCCGATCCCCTCGGCGATCTTCAGCGTCGCCTCGCGCACCCGGTCGATCTCGCGGCGGCCGAGCGTGATCGGGGGCAGGGTGCAGCTGGAGTCGCCGGAGTGGATGCCGGCCTCCTCGATGTGCTCCATGACGCCGCCGATGTACAGCCGCTCGCCGTCGTAGAGCGCGTCCACGTCGATCTCGATCGCGTCGTCCAGGAACCGGTCGACCAGAAGCGGGTGCGCCGGTCCGACGATGCCCTGGCCCGCGACGCGCTCGAAGTAGTCCGCGAGCGAGGCGGTGTCGTAGACGATCTCCATGCCGCGGCCGCCGAGCACGAAGCTCGGGCGCACGAGCACCGGGTAGCCGATCTGCTCGGCGGCGTGGGCGGCGGACGGGAAGTCGATCGCCGTGCCGTTGCGCGGGGCGAGCAGCCCGGCGCTTTCGAGGATGCCGGCGAACAGGCCGCGCTCCTCCGCCAGGTCGATCGCCTCCGGCGTGGTGCCGAGGATCGGGACGCCCGCCGCCTCCAGGCCCTTCGCGAGGCCCAGGGCGGTCTGGCCGCCGAGCTGCACGACCACGCCGACCAGCTCGCCGGACTGCGACTCGGCGTGGATGACCTCCAGCACGTCCTCGAGCGTCAGCGGCTCGAAGTACAGGCGGTCGGAGGTGTCGTAGTCGGTCGAGACCGTCTCCGGGTTGCAGTTGATCATGATCGTCTCGAACCCGGCGTCGTGCAGCGCGAACGACGCGTGCACGCAGGAGTAGTCGAACTCCACGCCCTGCCCGATGCGGTTCGGGCCGGAGCCGAGGATGACGACCTTGCGGCTGTCGCTCGGCGCGACCTCCGTCTCCTCGTCGTAGCTGGAGTAGTGGTACGGCGTCAGCGCCGGGAACTCGCCCGCGCAGGTGTCGACCGTCTTGTAGACCGGGCGGACGCCGAGGATGTGCCGCACCTCGCGCACGTCGGCCTCGCCGAAGCCGCGCAGCTCGCCGATCTGGGCGTCGGAGAAGCCGTGGTCCTTCGCGTAGCGCAGCGTGTCGGTGTCGAGCGTCTCGGCGTCGCGGAGCTGCTCGGCGACCTCGTTGATGAGCACGATCTGGTCGATGAACCACGGGTCGATCTTGGTGGCCTCGAAGACCTGCTCCGGCGTCGCGCCGAGGCGCAGGGCCTGCTGCACGTCCACGATCCGACCGTCGGTCGGGGTCGCGATCGATTCCAGCAGCTCCTCCACCGTGCGGGACTCGTGGCCCCAGTGGAAGGACGATCCGCGCTTCTCCAGCGAGCGGAGCGCCTTCTGCAGCGCGCTCGTGAAGCTGCGGCCGATCGCCATCGCCTCGCCCACCGACTTCATGGTGGTGGTCAGCGTCGGGTCGGCGGCCGGGAACTTCTCGAACGCGAACCGCGGCACCTTGACGACGACGTAGTCCAGCGTCGGCTCGAAGCTCGCCGGGGTCACCCGGGTGATGTCGTTGGGGATCTCGTCCAGGCGGTAGCCGATGGCGAGCTTCGCGGCGATCTTCGCGATCGGGAAGCCGGTGGCCTTCGACGCCAGCGCCGACGAGCGGGAGACCCGCGGGTTCATCTCGATGACGATGATCCGGCCGTTCTCGGGGTTGACCGCGAACTGGATGTTGCAGCCGCCGGTGTCGACGCCCACGGCGCGGATGATGTCGATGCCGATATCGCGCAGCTTCTGGTACTCGCGGTCGGTCAGCGTCAGCGCGGGCGCGACGGTGATCGAGTCGCCGGTGTGCACGCCGACCGGGTCGACGTTCTCGATCGAGCAGACCACCACCGTGTTGTCGGAGGTGTCGCGCATCAGCTCGAGCTCGTACTCCTTCCAGCCGAGGATCGACTCCTCCAGCAGCACCTCGCTGGTCGGGCTCTGGTGGATGCCGTCGCCGGCGATGCGGCGCAGGTCCTCCGGCGTGTAAGCGAAGCCGGAGCCGAGGCCGCCCATCGTGAACGACGGGCGGACGACCAGCGGGTAGCCGAGGTCCTCGGCGTACTCCAGCGCCTCCTCGACGGTGTGGGCGATGTGCGAGCGCGCGACCTCGGCGCCGGCCTCGACCACGAGTTCCTTGAAGATCTGGCGGTCCTCGCCCTTCCGGATGGCCTCGAACTTGGCGCCGATCAGCTCGACGCCGTACTTCTCCAGGATGCCGTGCTCGTGGAGCTGCATGGCCGCGTTGAGCGCGGTCTGGCCGCCCAGGGTCGGCAGGATCGCGTCCGGCTTCTCCTTGGCGATGATGGTCTCGATGACCTCCCAGGTGATCGGCTCGACGTAGGTGGCGTCGGCGAAGTCCGGGTCGGTCATGATGGTGGCCGGGTTGGAGTTCACCAGAATGACGCGCACGCCCTCCTGCTTGAGCACGCGGCAGGCCTGGGTGCCGGAGTAGTCGAACTCGCAGGCCTGGCCGATGACGATCGGGCCGGACCCGATGACCAGGACGGAGTGGATGTCGTCGCGCTTGGGCATCAGTCGGTGCCTTCCTGGTTCTGGTCGTTCTGCGAGCCGGACTCACGCTTGTGGATCAGCTCGAGGAACCGGTCGAAGAGGTAGTTGGCGTCGTGCGGGCCGGCGGCGGCCTCCGGGTGGTACTGCACGCTGAACGCGTCGATGTCGAGGCAGTTCAGGCCCTCCACGACGTTGTCGTTGAGGCTGAAGTGGCTGACCTCCACCCGGCCGAAGCCGGCCGGCGAGTCGAAGGTGGCGTCGATCGGCGCCTTGACCGCGAAGCCGTGGTTCTGGGCGGTGATCTCCACCCGGCCGGTGCGCTTGTCGAGCACCGGCTGGTTGATCCCGCGGTGGCCGAACGGCAGCTTGTAGGTGGTGAGGCCGAGCGCGCGGCCGAGGAGCTGGTTGCCGAAGCAGATGCCGAAGTACGGCAGCCCGGCGCGCAGCGTCTCCTGGAGGAGCGCGACATGCTTGTCGGAGGCCTGCGGGTCGCCGGGGCCGTTCGAGAAGAACAGCGCGGACGGGTTCAGGCTGAGCACGTGCTCGGCCGTGACCTGCTGCGGGAGGACGTGCACGTCGAGCCCGCGCGCGGCGAGGTTCTCGAGCGTGGACTTCTTGACGCCGAGGTCCAGGACGGCGACCGAGCCGACGCGCTCACCGACCGCCGGAACCGTGTACGGCTCGACGGTGGAGACCTCGGCCGAGAGGTTGCGGCCCGACATCTTCGCGCCGGAGAGCACGAGCTCCAGCTGCTCGGAGTCGCTCAGCCCGAAGTCCTCGCCGGAGAAGATCCCGGCGCGCATGGCGCCCGCCGAGCGGATGTGCCGCGTGACCGCGCGGGTGTCGATGCCGCTGATGCCGACGACGCCCTGCTCGACGAGGTCGTCGTCGAGGCTGCGCTGGGCGCGGAAGTTGGACACGACCCGGCTGGGCTCACGGACGACGAAGCCGTCCACCCAGATCCGCCGGGACTCCATGTCCTCGTCGTTCGTGCCGGTGTTGCCGATGTGCGGAGCCGTCATGAGGACGATCTGGCCCGCGTAGGACGGGTCGGTCAGGGTCTCCTGGTAGCCGGTCATGCCGGTGGCGAAGACCGCCTCGCCGAGCGTCCGCCCGCGGGCGCCGTAGGCCCGGCCCACGTAGCGCTTCCCGTCTTCGAGGACGAGCACGGCAGGTTCTGCTGCAGCCACGTCACACCTCGCTTTCGTCGTCTGTGCTGCCGGGCGTCGGACCGCCCGGGAGGATGTCTTCCACGGCCGCGGTCAGGAGGCCGCGGCCGGCCGGGTCCACGACCCGGAAGTAGCTGTCGGCGGCAGCGCCGCCGCTGGTGGTCCAGCCGAGCCGGAGCAGGCCGTCCCGCTCCACGACCCGGTCGATGGTGACCGTCGCCGCGCCGACGCCGGTGAGCGCGCCGGCCGGGATGAAGACCGGCCGCTCCCCCGCGACGCGGAGCCGGACGCCGTCGGCGGAGACGTCGACCGTTCCCCTGCCGCGGTACGACAGGCCCGGCAGCGCCAGTCGCTCCAGGGACTCGCCGGCCTTGGTCGTGGCGACGTAGAGCACCTCGGAGGACACCGTCGGCGCCGCGGAGGTCTCCGGCTCCGGGTAGCCGCCGCCGGCGGGGGCGTCGCGGCGGACGCGCCGTCGCCAGCCGACGAGGGCGAGCGCGAGCACGACGATGACGACGAGGAGGATGCCGATGGTCGGCAGGAGCTTATCCACGAGCGACCTCCAGCTCCTCGACCACAGTGCCGTCGAGCACGGTGGCGTAGCCGCGGTGGAACGTCGCCACCACACGGCCCGGCAGCGTCATCGACAGGTAGGGCGAGTTCACACCCTTGCCCGCCAGGTCACGGGTCGAGAACTCCCGCGAGGCGGCCGGGTCGTAGAGGAACAGCTCGGCGGGAGCGCCGGTCTCCAGCGGGAGGCCGTGACCGTCCAGCCGGCCGATGCGCGCGGGCGCGGCCGAGAGCACGCGGGCGATGTCGGTCCAGCCGAGGAGTCCGTTGTCGACCACCGAGGCCTGGACGACCGAGAGCGCGGACTCCAGCCCGACCATGCCGAACGCGGCGGCGTCCCACTCGCAGTCCTTGGACTCCACCGGGTGCGGCGCGTGGTCGGTCGCGACGATGTCGATCGTGCCGTCGGCGAGGCCGGCGCGCAGCGCCTCCACGTCCTCCGCGCGGCGCAGCGGCGGGTTGACCTTGTAGCGGGCGTCGTAGCCGGAGGCCAGCTCCTCGGTGAGCAGCAGGTGGTGCGGCGTCACCTCGGCCGTGACGTCGACGCCGCGCGCCTTCGCCCAGCGGATGACGTCCACCGAGCCGGCGGTCGACACGTGGCAGACGTGCAGGCGGGAGCCGACGTGCTCGGCCAGGAGGACGTCCCGGGCGATGATCGACTCCTCGGCGACGGCCGGCCAGCCGGTGAGGCCCAGCTCGCCGGACAGCGCGCCCTCGTTCATCTGGGCGCCCTCGGTGAGCCGGGGCTCCTGCGCGTGCTGCGCGATCACGCCGCCGAACGCCTTGACGTACTCCAGGGCGCGGCGCATCAGCAGCGGGTCGGAGACGCACTTGCCGTCGTCGGAGAAGACCCGCACCTTCGCGCGGGAGTCGGCCATCGCGCCCAGCTCGGCGAGCCGCTCCCCCGCAAGGCCCACGGTCACGGCGCCGATCGGCTGCACGGTCGCGTAGCCGGCGGCCTCGCCGAGGCGGAGCACCTGTTCCACGACGCCGGCGGTGTCCGCGACCGGGGAGGTGTTCGCCATCGGGAAGACCGCGGTGAAGCCTCCCGCCGCCGCGGCGCGCGTGCCGGTCAGGACCGTCTCGCTCTGCTCGAAGCCGGGCTCGCGCAGGTGGGCGTGCAGGTCGACCAGGCCGGGGAGGGCGATCAGCCCGTCGGCGTCGATCACGGTCGCGCCTGCGCTGCTCGCGTCGCTGCCGGGGGCGGCGATCCGCCCGTCGGCGAGGAGGAGGTCGGTGCGGGCGCCGTCAGCGAGAGTCGCTCCGCGGATCAGGAACCTCTGCGTCGTCGCGCTCTCGGTCATCGCACACCACCATCGCTCGTCATCTGGCCATCGCTCGTCGTCATCGGGGTCGTCCGGTCGCCTCCGGACAGCAGCAGGTACAGTGCGGCCATTCGCACGGACACGCCGTTGGCGACCTGCTCCCGCACCGTCGACCGCGGCGAGTCGGCGGCGGCCGCCGAGATCTCCAGCCCGCGGTTCATCGGTCCCGGATGCATCACAATGCTATCGGCCCCGAGGCGCCCCAGCCGTTCGTCGTCCAGGCCCCAGCGCCGCGCGTACTCGCGCTCGGAGGGGAAGTAGGCCGCGTGCATCCGCTCGCCCTGGATGCGGAGCATCATCACGACGTCCGGCCCGGCGTCGATCGCCGCGTCCAAGTCGTAGCCGATGGCCGCCGGCCAGCTGGACACGTCCACCGGCAGCAGCGTCGGCGGGGCGACCAACGTCACCTGCGCGCCGAGGGTCTGCAGCAGCCACACGTTGGAGCGCGCGACCCGGGAGTGCAGGATGTCGCCGACGATGGTCACCGTGACGCCGTCCAGGTCGTGGCCGCGCGAGCCGCGCCCGTGCAGGCGCCGCCGCATCGTGAAGGCATCGAGCAGCGCCTGAGTGGGGTGCTCGTGCGTCCCGTCGCCGGCGTTGAGCACGCCCGCGTCGATCCAGCCGCTGGTCGCGAGCGTCTGCGGGGCGCCGGAGGCGCTGTGCCGCACGACGACCGCGTCCGCGCCCATCGCCGCCAGCGTCTGGGCGGTGTCCTTCAGGCTCTCGCCCTTGGAGACGCTGGAGCCCTTCGCCGAGAAGTTGATGACGTCCGCCGAGAGCCGCTTCGCCGCCGCCTCGAACGAGATGCGCGTGCGGGTGGAGTCCTCGAAGAACAGGTTGACGACCGTCTTGCCGCGGAGCGTGGGGAGCTTCTTGACCTCGCGGTCCTGCACGTCGGCCATGTCCTCGGCGACGTCGAGCAGGGTGATGGCGTCCTCGCGGGACAGGGTCTTGGTGCTGAGCAGGTGCCTCATGCGCGCACTCCTCCGTCGGTCGCGGCGGGCTCGTCTGTGCTGCCGGCCGGCTCCGCGATGGTCACCGACTCCTCGCCGTCGACCTCGTCCAGCCGCACGAAGATGCGCTCGGACGCCGCCGACGGCAGGTTCTTGCCGACGAAGTCCGCCCGGATCGGCAGCTCCCGGTGGCCGCGGTCGACCAGCACGGCGAGCCGGACGGCGCGGGGCCGCCCCAGGTCGCTGAGGGCGTCGAGCGCGGCGCGGATGGTCCGGCCGGAGAAGAGCACGTCGTCCACCAGGACGACGGTCCGCCCGTCGATCGGGCCCGGCAGCGAGGTGGGCTGCGGCGCCCGGGTGGGATGCCGCGACAGGTCGTCGCGGTACATCGTCACGTCGAGCGACCCGACGATGTCGTCGGGCGACGCGACCGAGTCCGGCTCGATCCGCTGGATGTTCTCGGCGATCCGCCGGGCGAGCACGACGCCGCGCGTCGGGATCCCCAGGATCACCAGATCGTTCGTACCCCGGTTGGACTCCAGGATCTCGTGCGAGATCCGAGTCAACGCCCGAGCGATGTCAGCCTGCTGCAGCACAGTGCGCGCTGTCATGCCGACCTCCTTCCCCGCCTCACAGGACGGCTGTTAAAGGATGCCAATTGGGTCGAGCCTAGCAGGGACTCGCACCCCTACCGCCCCAGGAACCCCGCGAACTCCTTCTCGTCGCTGATCGAGCCGGTGTACTGCTTGCCGTTGACGATCACCGTCGGGGTGCCCTGGATGGTGTCGAGCACCTTCTTGCCGTCGACCGTGATGGGGCCCGACTGCGAGTGCGCGGTGTTCGCCTGCGCCCACGCCTGGTACGGTCCGCTGCGTTCGATACAGCCCGCGATGTCGGTGATGCCGAGGTCGGTCGCGCGCTTGGCGAGCTCCGTGTCGGTCAGTCCGTTGGAGCCCTCGCTCGGCTGGTTCGCGAACAGCGCCTGGTAGTAGTCGAGCACCCGCGACGGGTCGTGCACGGCCACGCAGGCCAGCGCAGCGGCTGCGCGGGTGGAGTAACCGGTGCCGTTGGACTCGCGGTCGAGGAAGGTCAGCGGGTGCAGCCGCAGGGTGATCGAGCCGTCCTTCACCGCGTTCGCCAGAGTCGCGCCGTTCGTCTTCTCGAACGCGCCGCAGACCGGGCACATGGCGTCGAACCAGAGGTCGACCTTCTTGGCGCCGTTGCCCGCGGAGACGTAGCCGCCGTCGAAGTTCGCGGCGCCGTCCGTCCCCGTCGCCGGCTTCGCGGTCGCGACCGGGACGTTCGAGTTGCCGCCGAGCAGCGAGCACGACGCGACACCGACGGTCACCGCGGCCGCGAGCGCGACGGCTGCGAGTGCCCGGCCGAACCGACCCGGCACGCTCCTGCCCCGTGCGCTCATGCGCGCTGCGGGCGGTTCTGCGCGATCTTCGCCAGCAGGCCGTTCACGAAGCCGGCCGAGTCGTCCGTCGACAGCACGGTCGCGGCCTCCACCGCCTCCGAGATGGCCACGCCGTCCGGGACCTCGTCGTTGAACAGCAGCTCCCAGACGCCGATGCGCAGGATGGCGCGGTCGACGGCGGGCATGCGCGACAGAGTCCAGCCCTGCGCGTACGTCTCGATCTGCTCGTCGATCTCGTCCTGGTGGTCGATCACGCCGTCCACGATCTCGCGCGCGTACAGCCAGGAGGCCTCACGCGTCGGCTCGTTCGCCGCGCGCTCCGCCTCGGCGGCCAGCGCCTGCGGCAGCGTGAGACCGCGCAGGTCGGCGCTGAACAGCACATCGAGCGCGCGCTTGCGCGCCTTGGTCCTGGCGCTCACTAGTCGTTGACGCGGCCGAGGTAGTCGCCGGTGCGGGTGTCGACCTTGACCTTGGTGCCGGTCTCCAGGAACAGCGGGACCTGGATCTGGTAGCCGGTCTCCACGGTGGCGGGCTTGGTGCCGCCGGTGGAGCGGTCGCCCTGCAGGCCCGGCTCGGTGTAGGTGATCTCCAGCACGACGGAGGCCGGGAGCTCGACGTAGAGCGGCGAGCCCTCGTGCAGCGCGACGGTCACGTTCTGGTTCTCGAGCATGAAGTTGGCGGCGTCACCGACGACCGGGCCCGGGATGGTGATCTGGTCGTAGTCGCTGGTGTCCATGAAGACGAAGTCGGCGCCGTCCTGGTACAGGTACTGGTAGTCGCGGCGGTCGACGTTGGTGATCTCGATCTTCGCGCCGGCGTTGTAGGTGCGGTCGACGGTCTTGCCGGTCGTGACGTTCTTCAGCTTCGTGCGGACGAACGCTCCACCCTTGCCCGGCTTGACGTGCTGGAACTCGATGACGCTCCAGAGCTGTCCGTCGATGTTGAGGACGATGCCGTTCTTGATGTCAGCGGTCGATGCCATGCCAGAGTTCCATTCGCTTTGCGGAAGATTCGGGTGGATGCGGCGCTCGGCGCCGTCCACGACGGGCTCAGCGTACGGAGCCCCAGAAGATTCTAGACGTCAGCGCGCGTTTCGGCGAATGAACGCCAGAGCCAGCCGGTACGAATCGAACCCGAGACCGGCGATCACGCCGGTCGAGACCGCGGTGATGACGCTGGTGTGCCGGAACTCCTCGCGCGCGTGCGGGTTCGACAGGTGCACCTCGATCACGGTGCCGCCGGCCTTCGTCACGAGGGAGACGGCGTCCCGCAGCGCGTACGAGTAGTGCGTCCACGCGCCGGCGTTGAGGATCACCGGCGCGCCGGAGTCCGCGGCCTCGTGCAGCCAGCCGAGCAGCTCGCCCTCGACGTCGGTCTGGCGGAGGTCGATCTCGAACTCGGGGGCGTCCGCGGCCAGCTGGGCGCGCAGGTCGTCCAGCGTGCCCGCGCCGTACACGTCGGGCTCGCGGGTGCCGAGCCGGCCGAGGTTGGGACCGTTCAGGACGAGGACGGAAGTCATGCCGCTCACCCTACCGGCGCCTCGCCGTCGGCGAGCGGACGGACGCGCACGGCCGACCAGACGTCGTCCACGGCCACGTTGCTGATCGGCCGCCAGCCGAACGCGCCGGCCTCCCGGATGATGGTGTCCCGGTTGACGTCGGCCCGGCCGCCCTTCGGGTACAGGAACCAGACCGCGCGGGCGCCGGTCAGGGCGGGCAGCTCGGCGCCGAAGCGCGCCAGGAGCTCGTCGCGGGTGCGCACGAAGGTCACGGAGACGGCGGCCGCCTCCGGCGCCGCCTCGGTCACGCCGTCGGGCAGTGCCCCCAGCACGGCGCGTTCGTCCGCGCCGGCGCCGACGACGCTGAGAGCGTCGCCCGGCTTCAGGAGCAGCTTTTCCACGACCGGCTTGGCCATCAGGACCCGATCTCCTGATACGCGGCGAAGAGCAGGCTCTGGTCCGGCCCCGCGAGCACGGTCGGGCGGCCGATGTCGTCCAGCACGATGAAGCGCAGCAGACTGCCGCGCGCCTTCTTGTCGCGCTGCATGGTCGCCAGCAGGGTCTGCCAGCGGCCGGCCGGGTAGCTGGTGGGCAGGGTGAGCGATTCCAGGATGCGGCGGTGCCGGTCCACGGCCTCGTCGCTCAGCCGCCCGCTCAGCCGGCCGAGCTCGGCCGCGTAGACCATGCCGACGGACACGGCGGCGCCGTGCCGCCACTGGTAGCGCTCGGCGTGCTCGATGGCGTGGCCGAGGGTGTGGCCGTAGTTGAGGATCTCGCGCAGGCCCTGCTCGGTGAAGTCCTCTCCGACGACCCGGGCCTTGATCCCGATCGACAGCTCGACCAGGCGGCGGAACTCCGGCGACTCCGGGTCGGTGGCGACGTCCACGTCCCGCTCGATGATGTCCAGGATCTCCGGCTCGGCGATGAAGCCGTACTTGACGACCTCGGCGAAGCCGGCGAGCAGCTCGTTGCGGCCGAGGGACGTCAGCGTGTCCAGGTCGCAGACCACGGCGGCCGGGGCGTAGAAGGCGCCGACGAGGTTCTTGCCCTCAGCGGTGTTGATGCCGGTCTTGCCGCCGACCGCGGCGTCCACCATCCCGAGCAGCGTGGTCGGCACCTGCACCAGCCGCACGCCGCGCAGCCAGGTGGCCGCGACGAAGCCGGCCAGGTCGGTGACCGCGCCGCCGCCGAAACCGACGACCGCGTCGGAGCGGGTGAAGTCGGCCTGCCCCATGATCCCCCACAGGAACGAGGCGACCTCGACGCGCTTGGCGGCCTCCGCGTCGGGGACCTCGGCGAGCAGCACCTCGTAGCTGCCGAGCAGCGACTCGCGCAGCTCGGCGGCGGCGGCGCCGAGGGTCGGCGGGTGCACGACGAGCACCTTGTTGACGCCGGACCCGAGGTGCGACGCGAGGTCGAACCGGAGGCCCCTGCCGATGACGACGGGGTACTGGTTCGCCCCGGCGACGAGGATCTCGGTGGGCTGGTCGGTCATGACTCTCCTTGCTCAGTGCTCTGGCCTGCTTCGGTGCTCTGGCCGTCTTCGGTGCTCTGGCCGTCTTCGGTGCGCTGGCCTGCTTCCACCCACCGTGCGATCTCCTCCACAATGGTCTCGATCGGCCGGGTGGACGTGTCGGCGGTGTAGTCGGCGAGCGACTCGTAGAGCGGGGTGCGCGCCGCCACGAGCCGCTTCCACGACTCCAGGTCGGTGACCAGCGGGCGCTTGCGGTTGCTGATCCGGGCCGCGATCGCCTCGGGCCTGACGGTCAGCAGGACGACGCGGGCCGAGGCCAGGTCGGCCTGCGTCGCCGGGTCGAGCACCGCTCCCCCGCCCAGCGAAACGATCCCCGGCCGGGCGACCGCCTCGGCGACGGCTTCGCGCTCCAGCGCCCGGAAGTAGGGCTCGCCGTGCTCGGCGAAGATCTCGGCGATGGCGCCGTGCCCGGCGACAACGACAGCGTCGGTGTCCACGAACGGGAGGCCGAGCCGCTTGGCCAGGCGCTTGCCCAGCCGGGTCTTGCCCGCCGCGGGCGGGCCGATCAGGACGATCGTCACCGTCGCGCTCAGGCGTAGGGCGCGCTGACGCGCTCCGTCGCCAGGTTCTCGGGGATCGCGTCCAGGTAGCCGCGGAGGTTGCGCGCCGTCTCGGTGACCGAGTCGCCGCCGAACTTCTCCAGCACCGCGTTCGCCAGGACGAGCGCGACCATCGCCTCCGCGACGACGCCCGCCGCGGGGACCGCGCAGACGTCGGAGCGCTGGTGGTGCGCAGGGGCGGCCTCGCTCGTGGCGATGTCGACGGTGCGCAGCGCGTGCGGGACGGTGGCGATCGGCTTCATGCCCGCGCGCACGCGCAGCACGCCGCCGGTGCTCATGCCGCCCTCGGTGCCTCCGGCCTTGTCGCTGGTGCGCTGGATCTCGCCGTCCTCGGCCACGAGCTCGTCGTGCGCCTGCGAGCCGCGGCGGGTCGTGGTGAGGAAGCCGTCGCCGACCTCAACACCCTTGATCGCCTGGATGCCCATGAGGGCGGCCGCGAGCTGCGCGTCGAGGCGGCGGTCCCAGTGCACGTGCGAGCCGAGCCCCGGCGGGAGGCCGTAGGCGAGCACCTCGACGACGCCGCCGAGGGTGTCGCCGTCCTTGTGCGCGTCGTCCACCTCCGCGACCATCCGCTCGGAGGTCGCCGGGTCGAAGCAGCGCAGCGGGTCGGCGTCGAGGGCGGCGACGTCGGCGGGCGTGGGCAGCGGGGCGCCCTCCGGCACGCGGACCGGACCGATCGCCAGGGTGTGGCTGACCAGGGTGATGCCGAGCTCCGCGAGGAACGAGCGCGCGACCGCGCCGAGCGCGACGCGGGCGGCGGTCTCGCGGGCGCTCGCGCGCTCCAGGACGGGACGGGCCTCGTCGAAGCCGTACTTCTGCATGCCGACCAGGTCGGCGTGGCCCGGGCGAGGACGCGTCAGCGCGGCGCCGCGGCCGCCGGCGAGCTTCTCCGGGTCCACGGGCTCAGCGCTCATCACGTCGACCCACTTGGGCCACTCGGTGTTGCCGATCCGCAGCGCGATCGGGCTGCCGAGGCTCAGGCCGTGCCGGACCCCGCCGGAGACCTCCAGCGCGTCCTGCTCGAACTTCATCCGCGCGCCGCGGCCGTAGCCCAGCTTGCGGCGGGCGAGATCGGCGCGGACGGCGTCCAGGGTGACGGGGACCCCGGCGGGGAGCCCCTCCAGGACGGCGATGAGTTCGGGGCCGTGGGATTCCCCGGCCGTGAGCCAACGAAGCATGCTTCGATTCTGGCACAGAGGCAGGGGCCCGCCGCCCGTCGTTACGGCCGAGGGCGGGCTGCGGCTACTCCGCCTCGCCTTCCACGGAGCCATCGCCGACCGGCGCGCCCTCCGCGTCGATGCCGACCGCCGCGAGCATGGCCTCCAGGACGCCCTCCTCGTCGGGGAGCGGCTGCAGCACGTCGCCGGAGACGAAGATCCGCACCTGGAGCAGCGCCTGGTGCGCGAGCATGGCCAGCCCGGACACGACGTGCCCGCCGACCGCCTGCCACGACCGTGCGAGCGCGCTCGGCCACGGGTCGTAGGCGACGTCGAGCAGCACGGCCGTGCGGCGGGTCGAGTCGGTGTAGATCGCGGCCGTCGTGGCGCCGCCCGGCAGCGTGCTGATGACGACCTCCGGCACGTCGAGCGACCGGTCGGCCTGCGCGAACGACCGGATCCGGATCATCAGGCCGAGCTGGTGGGCCAGCGGCTCCAGCCAGACGCTCTTCTCCAAATCGCGCACATGCACGTCGACCCGCTCGGCGCCGAGCTCCGCGGCGGCGACCAGCGCGGACGCGGCGGTCGCTCCCCCGCCGAGGATGTGCACGTAGCGCGCGCTCTCCAGCCCGGCGGCGGCCAGCGCGCGAACGATGCCCGCGACGTCGGTGTTGAAGCCGCGGATGTCGTCGCCGTCGAGCAGGACGGTGTTGGCCACGCCGGTCTGCTCGGCGACCCGGTCGGCGTCGGTGAGCAGCGGGATGACGGACTTCTTGAGCGGCATGGTCAGGGACAGCCCGCGCCACTCCTCGCCCAGGCCGTCGATGAACGCGGACAGCCCGGCCTCGCTGACGTCGAGCGCCTCGTAGGACCAGTCGAGCCCGAGCGCATCGTACGCGGCGCGGTGCAGTGCGGGCGACTGGGAGTGGCCGATCGGCGAGCCGAGCACGGCCAGGCGCCGCGCTGCGGACGAGGGCGCGGGGACCTCCGCCGCGGGCTCGTCCTCCTGGTCGTCCTCGACCTCCACGACGACGACGTCGACCTCCTCGATCTCGATGACGCCGTCCTCGTCCACGGTCTCGACGATCTCCTCGACCTCGACGATGTCGACCACGTCCGCGACGGGCTCATCCTCGGCGGGCTCGGGGCGCTCCCGCTCGACGGGCTCCTCCACGACGGACTCCGTCTCGGCGGCCTCGTCCTCGTCGTCCAGCGGCTCCTCGCTGTCCGCGGCCTCCTCGGCCGCCGCGATCGCCGCCTCCTCGGCCTCCGCCTCGCGCTCGGCCTCGACCAGCTGGGCGATCAGCTCCTCCGCCGACGCCTCGGACACCCCGTTCTCCACGGAGGGGTCGACGGCCCTGTCGGCCTTCGACGCGCTGTTCGGGGCCTTCGCCCCCTGGGATCGCGGAGCCCGCGACTTCGCGGCGGGCCGGGGCTTCGGGTCGTCACTCATAGCCGGGGTTGTCCTTCATCCATTGCTGCCATTTGGCGACGGCCGCGTCGTGCTCCGCCTGGGTGGTCGAGAAGATGGTCTCGCCGGTCTTCAGGTTCCAGGTCACGAAGTACATCCACGGGCCGTCCGCCGGGTGCGTCACGGCGTTCAGCGCCAGGTCGCCGGGGTTCGAGATCGGCCCGACCGGGAGGCCGGGGTGGGCGTAGGTGTTGTAGGGGTCGGACGCGTCCGCGCGCTCGGCGTCGGTGGTGGCGACCCGGTCGGTGTGGCCGGTGCCGTAAGCCACCGTGGCGTCGGACTGCAGGTCCCAGCCCTGCGCGAGCCGGTTGAGGAACACCCGGGCGACCTTCGGATAGTCGTCCTTGAGACCGGCCTCGCGCTGCACGATGGACGCGAGGATCACGTCGTTCCAGCGGTCGGCGACGGGCACGCCCGCCTGGTCGAGCGCCTCGAACGACCGGTCCACCATGGTCTTGAGGGCGTCGTGCGCCGAGATCCCGGGCGCGAAGGTGTACGTCGCGGGGAACAGGAAGCCCTCGAGGGTCTTCGCCTGGGCGGGCAGGCCGAAGTCGGCCGGGTTCGCCGCCGCCTGCTGCAGCTGCGCGAGCGGAATCTTCGTCGCGTCGGCGACCGTCTGCAGCGCGTCCTTCTCCGCCGTGCCCTCCGGGATCACCGCGGTGTTCTGCAGGCGGGAGGACGGGTTCTGCAGCGCGGCGAGAGCGGCCTTCGCGCTCATCTGCTTCGCCAGCTTGAAGACGCCCGGCTGCCAGACGATCGCCGGCTGCGTGTGCAGCACCAGTGTGTAGAACGCGTCGTAGCTCTTGGTGACGCCGGCCTTCTGGAGGTTGGTCGCGATCGAGCTGCCGTCGTCGCCGGACTTGATGGTGAACGTCACCGACCCGGTGCCGTTGCCCTTGTAGTCGTTGTCCTGGGGCATCACCTTCGCCACGAGAGCGGCGACCTGCGGCTGAAAGGCCATGAAGCCGCCGGCGGCGAGGCCGCCGAGGACGAGGATGACGACCAGGGTGATGACGAGTCGCTTCAGCCAGCGGCGCTTGCGCCGCGGCGGAGCCTCGTGGGAGAGGTAGTTCTGCTGACGCCACGCCAGCGGGGACTCCCCGCGGCCGCCGTGGGCGCCGTCGTGGCCGTCGTGCCCGTCGCCGGCGAGCGGCGCGAAGATCGCGTGCGCCGGGTCCTCGAAGCGGCCGTGATCGTGGGCGGCGGCGCCGTGCGCGGCCTCGTGCCGCGCGGTGGCTGCGACGGTCTCCCGCTCGGGTGCGGCGGAAGCCGAGTCGGCGTCGACCGCGACGGGACCGGTCACGACGGAGTCGAAGTCCAGCCCGGCGAGGGTCTCCCGGTTGGCCGGGGTCTCGGCCGGAGGCGGCGTCCACGGGCCGGGCGTCTGCGGGGCGCGCGTGTCGGCGGCCGGGACGGGACGGGCGGTCTGCGACTCGGGCGTCTCCTGCGACGCCTGCGCCTCCTGCGCCTCCCGCGCCTCCTGCGCCTCCCTGGCCTGGCGCGCCTCGCGCCTGGTCATCGGCTGCTGCCGGTTCACGGCCGGGAAGACGGGCGGCTCCGGCTTCTCCTGCGGGTTCTGCGACAAACTAGGGTCCAATGCTCGGTTCGACGGGGTGGCCCGGCGGACGGCCTGAAGCGCGCTCCGCGTCGAGGGCGTGCTGCAAAATTATCGTGGCGGCCACCTGATCCACCACCGGACGCGCGCTTTTCGAGTTCTTGCCCGACGCCCGGAGCGCCGAGTGGGCCGACACGGTCGAGAGCCGTTCGTCCACCAGTCGCACCGGGACGTCCACCTGGGCTTCGAGCGCTTCCGCGAAGGCGACGGCATCGGCCGTCGACGCGGTGTGCGCACCCGAGAGCGCCAGAGGCAACCCGACGATAATCTCGAAAACTCCGAGTTCGGTCACAATCTCGGCGATCCGACGGCGATCCGCAGCATCCTCGGAGCGAGCGACCGTCTCCACCGGGGTCGCCAGCATCCCGTGGAGGTCGGATCGGCTCACGCCGATCCGCACCTTCCCGACATCGATGCCGAGCCGCACCCCGGTCCGCACCCGGTCAGCCGATCGCCGAGACCACCGCGGACAGCGCGGCCGGGATCGCCTCGGCGTCCGTGCCGCCGCCCTGCGCCAGGTCGGCCTTGCCGCCGCCGCCGCCGCCCAGCACGCCGGACGCCGTCTTCGCGAGCGCTCCCGCGTTCACGCCGGCGTCGCGCGCGGCCTGGTTGGTCGCCACGATCACGACGGGCTTGCCCGCCGCCCGCGCCGCCAGGGCCACGGCCGCCGCGTCCGAGCCGAGCCGCTCGCGGACGGTCGTCGCCAGCAGGCGCAGGTCGTCGGCCGAGTTGAGCGTGCCGGCGTCCTCGGCCACCACCGTGACCGCGCCGCGACGGGTCGCGGACTCCAGCAGCGCGGGCACCTTGTCGAGCACGGCGCGCGCCTCGAACGCCTGGATGCGCTTCTCGGCGGCCTTGAGGTTGGCCATCAGGTCGGCGATCTTCTCGGGGAGCTGCTCGCGCGGGGTCTTGAGCGCGCCGGAGAGCTGCGACACGATCGTGCGCTCGACGGCCAGGTCCTGGAACGCCTCCAGGCCGACCAGCGACTCCACGCGCCGGTTGGTCGAGCCGACCGAGGACTCGCTCACCAGGTTGATCATGCCGATCTCGGCGCTGGTGGAGACGTGCGTTCCCGCGCACAGCTCGCGCGACCACGGGCCGCCGATGTCGACCACGCGGACGACGTCGCCGTACTTCTCGCCGAACAGCGCCATCGCGCCGAGCGCCTTGGCTTCGGCCAGCGGGAGCTCGCGGGTGGTCACCTGCAGGTTGTCGCGGATCGCGTTGTTGGAGATCTCCTCGATCTCGCTGCGGGTCTCCGGCGACAGCGCCTGGTTCCAGGAGAAGTCGAGCCGCAGGTAGCCGGCCTTGTTGAACGAGCCGGACTGGTGCGCGTTGGGGCCGAGCACCTGGCGCAGCGCCGCGTGGATGATGTGGGTGCCGGAGTGCGCCTGCGTGGCACCGCGCCGATACTGGGCGTCGACGAGGCTGGTCGCGGGCGCGCCGACGCCGACCTCGCCGCTGCGCACCAGCACCTTGTGGCTGATCAGCCCCTTGACCGGCTTCTGCACATCGAGGACGTCGAGCTCGTAGCCCGGGCCGACGATCGTGCCGGCGTCCGCGCTCTGACCGCCGGACTCCGCGTAGAGGGACGTCGCGCCGAGGATGATCTCGGCGACCTGGCCCTCGCGTGCGACGTTCACGGACTGGCCGTCGACGATCAGGCCGAGCACGCTCGACTCCGTCTCGAGGTCGGTGTAGCCGGTGAAGACCGTCTCGCCCTGGGCGCGGAACGCGCTGTAGACCGACAGGTCGGCCAGGGCGGTCTTCTTCGCCTTGGCGTCCGCTTTCGCGCGGGCGCGCTGGTCGGCCATCAACGTGTCGAAGGCGGCGCGGTCGACGCTGAGGCCGGCCTCCTCCGCCATCTCCAGGGTGAGGTCGATCGGGAAGCCGTAGGTGTCGTGCAGCAGGAACGCCGTGTCGCCGGCGAGCTCGTCCTTGCCCGCGCTCTTGGTGCTCGCCACGGCGGTGTCGAGGATGCTCGTGCCCGACGCGAGCGTGCGCAGGAAGGTCTCCTCCTCCGCGTAGGCCAGCTGCGAGGTGCGGGCGAACTCCGCCTCCACCTCGGGGTAGGCGGCCTTCATCGCGTCGCGCGAGGCCGGGAAGAGCTCGGGGAAGGTCGCGGTCTCCACGCCCAGCAGGCGCATCGCGCGCACCGTGCGGCGCAGCAGGCGGCGGAGCACGTAGCCGCGGCCCTCGTTGGACGGCGTCACGCCGTCCGTCATCAGCATCAGCGCGCTGCGGACGTGGTCGGCGACCACGCGCAGGCGGACGTCGTCCTCGTGCGCCTCGTTGCCGTACGGCTTGCCGGCCAGCTCCGCGGCGCGGTCGAGCACCGGGCGCACCTGGTCGATCTCGTACATGTTGTCGACGCCCTGCTTGATGAACGCGACGCGCTCCAGGCCGAGGCCCGTGTCGATGTTCTTCTTGGGCAGGTCGCCCAGGATGTCGAAGTCCTTTTTGCCCGTGCCCTCGCCGCGCAGGTACTGCATGAAGACGAGGTTCCAGATCTCGACGTAGCGGTCGTCGTCCGTCGCCGGGCCGCCGTCGATCCCGTAGGCGGGGCCGCGGTCGAAGAAGATCTCCGAGCAGGGGCCGGCCGGCCCGGGCTGGCCGGTCGACCAGTAGTTCGTGTCCTTGCCGAGGCCCTGGATGCGCTCGGGCGGGAGACCGGCGACGCGGCCCCAGATCTCGCGCGCCTCGTCGTCCTCCTCATAGACGGTGACCCAGAGGTCCTTCGGGTCGAAGCCCAGGCCGCCCTCCTCCTCGGAGGTGGTCAGCAGGTCCCAGGCGAAGGTGATCGCCTGCTCCTTGAAGTAGTCGCCGAAGGAGAAATTGCCGCACATCTGGAAGAACGTGCCGTGCCGCGGGGTCTTGCCGACCTCCTCGATGTCCAGCGTGCGGATGCACTTCTGGACGCTCGTCGCGCGCGGGAACGGCGCGGGCACCACGCCCGTCAGGTACGGGACGAACGGCACCATCCCGGCCACCGTGAACAGCAGCGACGGGTCGTCGCTGACGAGCGAGGCGGACGGGACGACGGTGTGGCCGCGCGTGGCGAAGAAGTCGAGCCAGCGGCGGTGGATTTCAGCAGTCTGCATGGTTTCCGGTCGATCGAGGGTGGAACGAGGAGACGAGGGGCGTGAGAAGAGCGGGAGCGGCGGGTCAGTCGCCGTCGATGGCGGAGCGGAGCTCGGCCTCGCGCTGGCGGTATCCGTCGGAGACGGCCTCGCCGAAGTCGCGCGCCTTCTTGTCGAGCGTGCCGAAGAACTCGCGACCCTTCGGGGTCTCGTTGACCTTGTGGGCGACGACGAAGCCGAGGGCCACGCCGATCAGGAGCCACAGGAAACTCTTCATTGCCGGATCTTCCCTCCCTGGTAGCGCAGTGAGCGCAGCTGCGTGCGTTCAACGCACTCGCGCAAGTCTAGTCCGCCTTACGGCGGGATCGCCGGGAGGCCCCCGGCACGCGGAGGGCGGCCCGGACGGCGGCGCTGAAGCCCGCCAGCTTGATGAGCGGACCGCCGACGGTGGCGGCGAACAGCGCCACGAGAGCGGACACGTTCCCTGTGACGTCGGCGACGTTCCTGGTGATGGTGTCGACCCTGGCGAGCTGCTTGTTGGTCTCCTGCAGAGTGGTCGCCGTCTCCTCCAGGATCGGCGTGATGCCGTCGCTGGTCTCCTTGATGGCGTCGCGCGTCGAGTCGAGCACGCGGCCGAGCTTCAGCAGCGGGACGGCGATGAACCCGACCAGGACGGCGAACACGCCCGCCGCGATCAGTCCCGCGATGTCGCCTCCGGACATGTCGGCCCCCTCCATTCCGTGACGGGCATACGACCCCCAGCGTACGGGAATCCGGCCCGGGATGGACCCGGCGAACGAGAAACGGGCGAACGGGAAACGGGGCCGCGGCCGAAGCCGCGACCCCGTTCCACGGGAGTCTCTCGCTCGCCTTAGCGGGCGGCGTAGTACTCGACGACCAGCTGCACGTCGCAGGTGACGGGCACCTCGGCGCGCTTCGGGCGGCGCACGAGGCGGGCCTGGAGCTTGTCGATCTCGACGTCGAGGTAGGCCGGGACCTTGGGCAGGACGTCGACGTGACCGCCGGCGGCCGCGACCTGGAAGGGCTCGGTGCCCTCGGAGCGGGCCTTGACGTGGATGAGCTGACCCGGCTTCACGCGGAAGGACGGGCGGTCGACGATCTTGCCGTCGACGAGGATGTGGCGGTGCACCACGAACTGACGGGCCTGCGAGATCGTGCGGGCGAAGCCGGCGCGGAGCACCAGGGCGTCGAGGCGCATCTCGAGCAGCTCGACCAGGTTCTCACCGGTCAGGCCCTGCGTGCGGCGGGCCTCCTCGAACGCGATGCGGATCTGCTTCTCGAGGATGCCGTACTGGGCGCGCAGACGCTGCTTCTCGCGCAGACGGACGGCGTAGTCGGAGTCGGCCTTGCGCTTGGTGCGGCCGTGCTCACCCGGAGCGTACGGGCGCTTCTCCATGTAGCGGGCCGCCTTCGGGGTCAGGGCGATGCCCAGGGCGCGCGACTCGCGGGTCTTGCTGCGGGAACGTGAAGACACGATTTCCTTTCGGTTTTCTCTCTACGAATGTTGGTCGCAGTGCACGCAGGGGCGCACTGCGCAGGGTCTTTCACCTGCAAGAGAGAGGGATTGACGCCAGGGACGCCCGGCTACAGGGCCTGTCCCGTCGAGAGCGAGTTCCGGGCAGCCGCACCCTGAACACGCTTCTAGGCCAGACGATTCTAGCAGACTCGGGTCAGCGCCCGCGCACGATGCGGCGCAGCTTCGCCAGGCGTGCGGCGACGTCGCGCTCGTTGCCGTGCTCGGTGGGCGCGTAGTAGGTCGTATCGGCCAGTTCGTCGGGCAGGTACTGCTGCTGCAGCACGCCGAGCGCGTCGTCGTGCGGGTACTTGTAGCCCTTGCCGTGGCCGAGCCGTTTGGCGCCGGGATAGTGCGCGTCGCGGAGGTGCTTGGGCACCCTCCCGATCTTGCCGGCGCGGACGTCGGCGATCGCCGCGTCCAGCGCCATGTAGGCGGCGTTCGACTTGGGCGCTGTGGCGAGATGGACGACGGCCTGCGCGAGCGGGATGCGCCCCTCGGGCATGCCGATGTACTGCACGGCGTCGGCGGCGGCGATCGCCACGACGAGGGCCTGCGGGTCGGCCATGCCGATGTCCTCCGACGCCGAGACGATGATCCGGCGGGCGATGAACCGCGGGTCCTCCCCCGCCTCGATCATGCGCGCGAGGTAGTGCAGCGCGGCGTCGACGTCCGAGCCGCGGACCGACTTGATGAAGGCGCTGATGACGTCGTAGTGCTCGTCGCCGTTGCGGTCGTAGCGCAGCAGGGCGCGGTCGACGGCCTGCGCGACCAGCTCGGCGGTGATGACCGGCTTCTTCTTGGAGGTCGCCGGCGTCGCCGAGGCGGCCGAGACCGAGGCGGCCTCCAGCGCGGTGAGCGCCCTCCGAGCGTCGCCGGACGCCAGCCGGATGAGCGCGGCGCGCGCCTCGTCCTCCAGCGTGTACTGCCCGGCCAGGCCGCGGTCGTCGGCCACCGCGCGGTCGATGACCACGCCGAGGTCGTCGTCGCTGAGCGTCTCGAGCGTCAGCAGCAGCGAGCGTGAGAGCAGAGGTGAGATCACCGAGAACGACGGGTTCTCGGTGGTCGCGGCGACCAGGATGACCCAGCCGTTCTCGACGCCGGGCAGCAGGGCGTCCTGCTGCGCCTTGGTGAAGCGGTGGATCTCGTCCAGGAACAGCACGGTCGAGACGCCGTAGAGGTCGCGCGTCGACAGGGCCTCGTCCATCACCAGGCGGACGTCCTTGACGCCGGCCGTGACCGCGGAGAGCTCCACGAAGCGGCGGCCGGACGAGTGCGCGATCGCCTGCGCGAGAGTGGTCTTGCCGGTGCCGGGCGGGCCCCAGAGGATGACCGACACCGATCCGGACTGGCCCTCCTTGTCGGAGGCGAGCGCGACGAGCGGGGAGCCGGGACGCAGCAGATGGCGCTGCCCGGCCACCTCGTCCAGGGATTTCGGCCGCATGCGCACGGCGAGAGGCGTCGCTCCCGTCCGGAGCCCAGGTTGCACGTCGACCACCCGACAAGAGTAGTCGCCGCCACCGACATCGCGGTCAGCGCCGCCCGGCACGCACGGCGCGTGGGTTTGGGCGCTCATAGGCCCGGCGGATAAGGTTCGTGCAGCATCCATCCCCGTCCGGCGCCCGCCGGCACGATGGCTCCCACCCCCCGCTCGACGGCGCCCCCGGAGGACAGACGTGGCACCCAGCAAGCAGAACGACCGCGAAGCGCGACAGGCTCGCGAGCGCCTCCGGGCCTATCAGGCCCGTCAGACGGTGCATGAGGAGAAGGTCAAGCGCCGCAAGCGGGACAACTGGGTCTCCGGGATCGCCGTGCTGGTCATCGTGCTGCTCGCGATCGGCACGCAGCTCCTCTTCTTCGCGAAGCCCTCCGCCACCAGCGCGTCCGCGTCGCCGTCGCCGTCGCCGTCCTCCTCGGCTGCGGCGGGTGTGCCGTCGAAGAGCATCGCGGAGGGCCGCACCTGGACGGGCGACCTCACCATCAACGGCATCAAGCTCGGGGTCTCGCTGGACGGCAAGGCGGCCCCGCAGGCGGTCTCCTCCACCATCTCGCTGACGCAGAAGAAGTTCTACGACGGGCTCACCTGCCACCGCCTCACCAACGGCGGCTTCTACGTGCTGCAGTGCGGCGATCCGAACGGCGACGGCTCCGGCGGCCCCGGCTACTCCTACGGGCCGATCGAGAACGCCCCGAAGAACGACAAGTACCCGGCGGGGACCATCGCCATGGCCCGCCAGAGCGGCAACGCGAACAGCCAGGGCAGCCAGTTCTTCATCGTCTACAAGGACACCACCATCCCGTCCGACTCGGCCGGCGGCTACACCGTCATCGGGAAGATCACCAGCGGTCTCGACACCCTCATCAGCGACGTGACCGACAAGGGCGTCCAGGGCGGCAGCAGCGACGGCAAGCCCGTCGTCACGACGAAGATCGACAGCTTCACGCTGCAGTGATCGCGGCGTGTGCAATAGGCTGATTCCCAACGTGGCACCGCAAGCAAGGTGAGGCTCTTGGCTACTTCTGAACAGCACCCCTGGGGTCGCGTCGACGAGACCGGCACCGTGTACGTCCGTGAGGGCGATGGCGAGCGCGCCGTCGGCGAGTACCCGGACGGCACTCCGGAGGAGGCGATCGCCTACTTCGAGCGCAAGTACAACGACCTCGCCGGCCAGGTCGGCCTCCTGGAGCAGCGCGCCCGCCGCGGCGCCCCCGCCGCCGACGTCGCCAAGTCCGTCGCCAGCCTCCGCAGCTCGGTGGAGGGCGCCAACGCCGTGGGCGACCTGGCGTCGCTGATCACCCGGCTGGACGCGCTCGGCGGCACCGTCGAGGAGCTCACGGAGCAGCAGAGCGCCGAGGCCAAGGCCGCGCTCGAGCAGGCCGTCGCCGACCGCACCGCGATCGTGGAGCAGGCGGAGGCCCTCGCGGCCCAGGACCCGGCGCGCACGCAGTGGAAGCAGACCACCGCGGAGCTCGACGCCCTGTTCGCGAGCTGGCAGGCGCACCAGCACGACGGTCCCCGGCTCCCCAAGAACGAGGCCAACGAGCTGTGGAAGCGGTTCCGCGCCGCGCGCTCGACCATCGAGCACAACCGCAAGGCGTTCTTCGCCGAGCTGGACAACCAGCACCGCGACGTGCGCGCCCGCAAGAACGCGCTGATCGAGCAGGCCGAGCGCCTCGTGCCGCTGGGCGCGGACGGCGTGCCGGAGTACCGGCGGCTCCTCGACCAGTGGAAGCTGGCCGGCCGCGCGGGCAAGAAGAACGACGACGCATTGTGGGCGCGGTTCAAGGCCGCGGGCGACGCGATCTACTCGGCGAAGGCCGAGGTCGACGCGCGCGACAACGTGGAGTACGAGGAGAACCTCACGCTCAAGCTCGCGCTGCTCGAGGAGGCGGAGCCGCTCCTGAAGGAGAAGGACCGCGAGACCGCGCGCACGAAGCTGCTCTCCATCCAGGAGCGCTGGGACGCGATCGGCCGCGTGCCGCGCGACCAGGTGCGGCCCATCGAGGACCGGCTCCGCAAGGTCGAGGCTGCCGTGCGCCGGCTGGACGAGGAGCACTGGGAGCGCAACGACCCCGAGAAGAAGGCGCGCTCGGAGGGGCTGGCCAGCCAGCTCAACGCGGCGATCGCCAAGCTGGAGCAGGAGCTCGACGAGGCCAAGGCCAGCGGCGACTCCGCCAGGGTCAAGGCGGCCCAGGAGGCGCTCGACGCCCGCAAGGTGTGGCTGGACGCGCTGGGCTGACCCGGAGAGCCGAGGCCACACCGAGCGCTGGGCTGACCTCCTCCACAGCCGTCGCCGATCGGTGGGTAGTCCACTGATCTGACGGCGGCCGGCCACGATGGCCGGGCCCGGCGCAGGCTGGACGCATGACGACGACCTGCCCCGCCCTTCTCGACCATCACGTCCTGCCGCTCGCCGAGCTCTTCGCGCTCGTGCTCGACGGCCAGCTCTACCGCGTCGGCGACTCCTTCGCCCCGACCGACATCCCGGACACTCCGGCGCTGCGGGCGCACGCGTTCGCCGCGCTGCGACCCGGCAGCACCGTGGCCGACCGCGGCACGGCGGCGTGGATCCACGGCACCCGCTCACGCCCTCCGGCGCGACCGCAGGTGTGCGTCGACCGCGCCAGACGCGGGCGGATCCCACCGGACTTCGACGCGCACCAGCACGCGCTGCGCAACGGCGACGTGGTCGAGCTGGACGGGGTGCGCGTCACGGCCCCGCTGCGCACGGCGGCGGACCTGATAGTGACGCTCCCCCGGTTCGGGACGCCCGAGGCGCTGGAGGTCCGGCACCTGCTCCACCTCGGTGGGGCGTCGCCGGACGCGCTCGGCGCTCAGCTGTCGCGGTCCCGCCGGCACGGAGCGGCCAGAGCACTCACCCGGCTGCCCGTGGTCGAGCGGACGGCGCTGCCGGCCCCGGTCAGCCGGCGCTGACCCGGTACACGTCGTAGACGCCGTCGATCCGGCGCACGGCGTTGAGCACGCGGTCGAGGTGGGTGGTGTCGCCCATCTCGAACACGAAACGGCTCAGCGCCAGCCGATTGCTCGACGTCGTCACCGTCGCGGAGAGGATGTTGACATGGTGCTCGGAGAGCACGCGCGTGACGTCGGACAGCAGCCCCGACCGGTCCAGGGCCTCGACCTGGATCTGCACCAGGAAGACGCTCTTGGAGCTCGGCGCCCACTCGACGTCGATCATCCGGTCGGGCTCCTGCAGCAGCGACTGCACGTTGTGGCAGTTGGCCTGGTGCACGGAGACTCCCTGGCCGCGGGTCACGAAGCCGACGATCGGATCGCCGGGCACGGGCGTGCAGCACTTGGCCAGCTTCACCAGGATGTCGGGCGCTCCGCGCACGAGCACGCCCGAGTCGCTGTTGCGCAGCTGCTTCGGCCGGCCCTTGACCGGGATGTCCAGCTCGCCGTCGGACTCGACCTCGCTCTGCAGCGAGGCCACGATCTTCTCGATCACCGACTGCGTCGAGATGTGGCCTTCGCCGACCGACGCGTAGAGCGACGAGACGTCGGGGTGCTTGAGCGAGGACGCGACCTCCACCAGGGCGTCCTGCGTCATCAGCTTCTGCAGCGGCAGGTTCTGCTTGCGCATCGCGCGGGCGATGGCGTCCTTGCCCTGCTCGATCGCCTCGTCGCGGCGCTCCTTGGTGAACCACTGGCGGATCTTGTTGCGGGCGCGCGGGCTCTTGACGAAGTTCAGCCAGTCCTGGCTGGGGCCGGAGTCCGGGTTCTTGGAGGTGAAGATCTCAACGACGTCGCCGGTCGAGAGGGTGCTCTCCAGCGGCACCAGCCGGCCGTTCACCTTCGCGCCCATGGTGCGGTGGCCCACCTCGGTGTGGACGGCGTAGGCGAAGTCGACCGGGGTCGCTCCGGCCGGCAGACCGATCACGCGGCCCTTCGGCGTGAAGACGTAGACCTCCTTCGCACCGATCTCGAACCGCAGCGAGTCCAGGAACTCCGACGGGTCGGCCGTCTCGGCCTGCCAGT
Organism: Leifsonia shinshuensis; assembly: GCF_013410375.1. Lineage (NCBI taxonomy): Bacteria > Bacillati > Actinomycetota > Actinomycetes > Micrococcales > Microbacteriaceae > Leifsonia > Leifsonia shinshuensis. Next base: position 2,209,706 of record NZ_JACCFL010000001.1, on the reverse strand, counting down.
CGGAGATGTGCGCCAGCCACGCCAGGTCGGTGTCCACCTTGCCCGGGCCGCCGGTGCTCTTGCCGGTGGTCTGCTCCTTGTACTTCCAGTGCGCCGCGACGCCGAACTCGGCGCGCTGGTGCATCTCCTCGGTGCGGATCTGGATCTCCACCGGGCGGCCCTGCGGACCGATCACGGTCGTGTGCAGCGACTGGTACAGGTTGAACTTCGGGGTGGCGATGTAGTCCTTGAAGCGGCCGGGCATCGGCGTCCAGCGCGCGTGGATGGAGCCGAGGACGGCGTAGCAGTCGCGCACCGTGTTGACGAGCACGCGGATGCCGACCAGGTCGTAGATGTCGTCGAACTCGCGGCCGCGCACCACCATCTTCTGGTAGATCGAGTAGTACTGCTTCGGGCGGCCGACGACCTTGCCGCGGATCTTCGCGGTCTTGAGGTCGTCGTTGATCGCGTCGATGACCTGCTGCACGAGGCGCTCGCGCTCGGGCGTGCGCTGCTTCACCAGGCTCTCGATCTCGGCGTAGAGCTTGGGATAGAGCACCGCGAACGAGAGGTCTTCGAGCTCCCACTTGATGGTCTGGATGCCGAGCCGGTGGGCGAGCGGCGCGTAGATC